>NZ_JBHVJC010000034.1:0-93432 GCF_042799315.1 Streptomyces sp. NPDC057702
ACGCCCGGTCTCATTCCGAACCCGGAAGCTAAGCCTTTCAGCGCCGATGGTACTGCAGGGGGGACCCTGTGGGAGAGTAGGACGCCGCCGAACAACTTTTCAGGGAGAGCCCTGTTACGGACCTGGTCCGTAACAGGGCTCTTCTGCTTTGTAGGGCCATTCCAGGCGCGGCGCATAGTCGCCCTTCAGCAAGTGGTGCCGCGCGCGTCAGACTGGCCCTATGGCTGATCAGTACGCGCAAGCACCGGACGGCTTCGTATCGCACGGCACACCCACGCTGCGTTGGGAGGCGATGGCGGACGGGCCCGCGGTGGTCCTGCTCGATCAGCGACGGTTGCCCGCCGAGGAAGTCGAGTTGGTGTGTGCGGACGTGCCCGCTCTCGTGGAGTCCGTTCGCACGCTCGCCGTGCGTGGTGCGCCCGCCCTGGGCATCGTGGGCGCGTACGGGGTGGCGCTCGCCGCCGCCCGTGGCACCGATGTCGCCGAGGCAGCGGCGCTCCTGGCGCAGGCCCGGCCCACGGCGGTCAACCTCGCGTACGGCGTGCGCCGCGCTGCCGGGGCCTATGACCGAGCCATCGCCGAAGGCGTCGGCGCCGAGCGGGCGGCCACCGTCGTACTCGCCGAGGCACGGGCGCTGCACCGCGAGGACGCCGAGGCCAGCGAACGGATGGCCACACACGGTCTCGGGCTGCTGGAGGAGTTGCTGCCCGGCGGTGGCTTCCGTGTGCTCACCCACTGCAACACGGGGGCACTCGTGTCCGGTGGAGCCGGTACGGCGCTGGCCGTGGCGCGGGAAGCACACCGAAAGGGCCAGCTCAGGCAGTTGTGGGTGGACGAGACGCGGCCCCTGCTCCAGGGGGCGCGGTTGACCGCGTACGAGGCGGCACGGGCGGGCATGGCGTACACGCTGCTGACGGACAACGCGGCCGGTTCGCTGTTCGCCGCCGGCGAGGTGGACGCGGTCCTGATCGGGGCGGATCGGATCGCGGCGGACGGCTCGGTGGCCAACAAGGTGGGCAGCTACCCACTGGCGGTGCTGGCCAAGTACCACCACGTGCCCTTCGTCGTCGTCGCGCCCAGCACGACCGTGGACCTGGCGACCCCCGACGGAACGGCGATCGAGATCGAGCAGCGACCCGCGCACGAGGTGACGACGATTCCCGTGCCCAGCGCCTGCGTGGGTGAGCACGGTGCGCCGGTCCGGTTGCCCATCGCTCCCGTGGGCACGCGGGCGTACAACCCGGCTTTCGACGTCACGCCGCCGGACCTGGTGACGGCGATCGTGACCGAGGGCGGCGTGGTCTCGCCCGTGACCGCCGCAGGGCTGGCCGAGCTGTGCGGGCGCTCCCGCCAGAGCGGTGGGCCACTCGCCGGGTGAGGGCCGGGGCGCCGTCCGGGAGCGCGTGCGGGGGGCTTCGGTCGTTCTCACCGCGTCATGCCGGTCGGCGTTCGCTTGGTTTGCCGCGTAGGGACGCGTGGGCCGAATTGCCGGTGGCGATCGGCGGCGCGGGTGTGTGGCGTCAACGCTGGGATCGCCGTTATTCCCGGGCGAACACCGACATGCTGCGAACGAGTGATCGCCCGCGTCTAGCCACCGGGTGCGACAATGGGATGATGACGACATGAAGGGACGCGTCCTTGTCGTCGACGACGACACCGCACTGGCAGAGATGCTTGGCATCGTGCTGCGCGGCGAAGGCTTTGAACCGTCGTTCGTTTCCGATGGGGACAAGGCACTCGCCGCGTTCCGCGAGACCAAGCCCGATTTGGTGCTGCTCGATTTGATGTTGCCAGGACGAGACGGTATCGAGGTCTGTCGGCTGATCCGAGCCGAGTCCGGCGTACCGATCGTGATGCTCACGGCCAAGAGCGACACCGTGGATGTGGTGGTCGGGCTGGAGTCCGGAGCCGACGACTACATCGTCAAGCCGTTCAAGCCCAAGGAACTGGTCGCGCGGATAAGGGCGCGGCTGCGGCGGTCCGAGGAGCCCGTGCCGGAGCAGCTGACCATCGGCGACCTGGTGATCGACGTGGCCGGACACTCGGTCAAGCGGGAGGGCCAGTCGATCGCGCTGACCCCGCTCGAGTTCGACCTGCTGGTCGCCCTCGCCCGCAAGCCGTGGCAGGTGTTCACCCGTGAGGTGCTGCTGGAGCAGGTGTGGGGCTACCGGCACGCCGCGGACACCCGGCTGGTGAACGTGCACGTACAGCGGCTGCGCTCCAAGGTCGAGAAGGACCCGGAGCGGCCTGAGATCGTCGTGACCGTGCGCGGAGTGGGTTACAAGGCCGGGCCGAGCTGAGATGTCGGAAAGTGGGGCCGCCCCGGAGCCCACGGGGCAGGGCGGCCCGTCGGTAGGAGGCCCGGCCGACGGTCGCGGCCCGGGGCGACCTGTGGCCCCGGGAAGTGACATATCGCTGTTCGGGCGGCTTTGGCGAGGCGGAAACCTGCTGCCCGACGGGGCATCCGGGGCGCCCGTACATCCCGTCCTGCGGCTGTTCGGACGATGGGTGCGGCGCCCGCTGCTGCCGGCCATACGGCTCTACCGGCGTAACATCCAGCTTCGCGTTGTCGCCACCACGCTGCTCATGTCGCTGGGTGTGGTGCTGATTCTCGGCGTGGTCGTCATCGGGCAGGTGCGGAACGGGCTGCTGGACGCCAAGCGCAACGCCGCGCAGAGCCAGGCCGTCGGAGGGTTCAAAGCGGCCGACGACGCCGCCGAGAACAGCGACGACCCGCGCAACAGCGAGGACGGCTCGGGCGCCCGGGGGAACCGGCACGCCGGCGCGTGGCTGACCGCGCTCGTGCAGCAGCTCGCGAGCGGCGGCCAGGGCGTGTACTCGGTGGTGGCGCTCAGCTCGAAGGCGGACGGGGAACCGTTCGTCAGCACGCGGGGCCCCCGCGCGTCGGGTGGCGTCAAACCCGAGGACAGCATCAGCGAGACGCTCCGGACCCGGGTGGACGAGGGCACCGGGCCGTACGAGCAGTACACGAGCATCGTGCGCGACCCGGCCGGCTCGCAGGAACCCGCGCTGGTGATCGGCAAGCGGCTCAACGACATCAACGGCGAGCCGTACCAGCTCTACTACCTCTTCCCGTTCACCCAGGAGGAGAAGTCGCTGAGCCTGGTCAAGGGCACGCTGGCCACGGCCGGGGTGTTCGTGGTCGTGCTGCTCGGTGCCATCGCGTGGCTGGTGGTGCGGCAGGTGGTCACGCCGGTGCGGATGGCCGCCGGCATCTCCGAGCGGCTGGCGGCCGGACTGCTCCAGGAGCGGATGAAGGTCACCGGCGAGGACGACATCGCGCGGCTCGGCGAGGCGTTCAACAAGATGGCGCACAATCTTCAGGTCAAGATCCAGCAGCTGGAGGACCTGTCGCGGATGCAGCGGCGGTTCGTCTCGGACGTCTCGCACGAGCTGCGGACGCCGCTGACGACCGTGCGGATGGCCGCCGATGTGATCTACGAGGCGCGGGACGAGTTCGATCCGGCCACGGCGCGGTCGGCGGAGCTGCTGGGCGGTCAGCTCGACCGGTTCGAGTCGCTGCTCGCCGACCTGTTGGAGATCAGCCGGTTCGACGCGGGGGCGGCGGCGCTGGAGGCGGAGCCGATCGACCTGCGCGACGTGGTCAGGCGGGTGGTGGACGCAGCCGAACCGCTCGCGGAGCGCAAGGGCAGCCGGATCGTCATTCGTGGCGCGGCGCGGCCGGTGATCGCGGAGGCGGACGCGCGTCGCGTGGAGCGGGTGCTGCGCAACCTGGTCGTCAACGCCGTCGAGCACGGCGAGGGCGAGGACGTGGTGGTCCGGCTCGCCGCGAAGAGCGGCGCCGTCGCCGTGGCCGTACGGGACTACGGGGTCGGGCTCAAGCCCGGCGAGGCGACGCGGGTGTTCAACCGGTTCTGGCGGGCCGACCCCGCGCGGGCCCGGACGACCGGCGGGACCGGGCTCGGCCTGTCGATCGCGGAGGAGGACGCCCGGCTGCACGGGGGCTGGCTCCAGGCGTGGGGCGAGCCCGGAGGCGGGTCGCAGTTCCGGTTGACGCTGCCGCGCGCGGCGGGCGACGCGTTGCGCGGCTCGCCCATACCGCTCGAACCCGAGGACTCGCGCCGCAAGCGCGCGCTGCGCGCGGCGAAGGCCGCGGGCGGCGCGGGTAGCAGTCGGGTAGCGAACGCGGGTGCCACGGGCGCGACCAGCGCGCCCGCCGGAGGGAGCGCGCCCGGAGGTACGGGAGCGGGCTCCGTCGGGGCCTCTGGTGGGGCCTTCGGCGGGACGGCCACGGAGCGGAGCGGCCCGGTGAGCGACGGTGGGGCTGACGGCGGCTCTGGCAGGGCCGACGCGGCTGGTGAGGCCCGTGGGTCCGGTAGGTCTGGTGAGTTCAACGGGTCGCCACCGGCCGGGGCTGGCAGCGATACGACCGAGGCCGGGGCGCATCGGGTGTCCGGGGTGACCACGTCCGTCCTCGTGTCGCGGCGGTCGGGTGCCGTGTCGGCGCCGGGTCGGGACGCGGCCTCGCAGGAGACGGCGGGCGATGTGTCGCGCGGCGCGGTGGGCGGTCGCGAAGGCACCGGGCACGGTGTCGGTGGCGGGGATGTCGAGGACGACGAGGCGACTGGTGCCGGTGGTACGTCGACCGGCGCTGGCGGCGGAGCGTCGACCGACGCCGACCGGAACGCCGCGAGGGGCGACGGTGCCGGGCGGACGGGGAGCGCCGGGCGGGCGGATCGAGAGGAGTCGGCGGAGTGATGGCGATCGGCGAACGAGGGAGCCGCGCTCGTGTGCGCTGACCAGGAGACGCCGGGTAGCGAGGCGACCGACCGGGGCCGGCCGGCGGTCGCCGGGCATGAGGCGCCTGACCAGGCCGAGCGCACGGTCCGACCTGTCGCTGAGGGCCGTGGCAAGGGCCTCGCCAGGCTGATCCGGTCCCTTGGCCTCGCCAGCGCGGGCGCGCGCCATCGCGATGGGCGCCCCGCGGCGCTTCCACGTGCCGGCGTGCTGCGGCGTCGAGGGCGGAAGCGCACCCTGGGCGCGCTCGGTGGGCCGCGGCGGGCCTGCGCCACGCTCGCGGCCAGCGGGCTACTGCTGGCCGGCTGCGCGTCGATGCCCGAGAGCGGCGACGTACGTCAGGTCGGCTCCACGCCGCGCGCCGACGCCGATTCACCCGTTCGGGTCTACGGGGTGCGCCCGGGGAACCGGGAAGGGCCGGTGGAGCTGGTGCTGGGCTTCCTGGAGGCGACGACGAGCGACGAGGCCGGCTTCGAGACGGCGCGCCTGTATCTGACCAAGCGGGCCAACGCGGACTGGAATCCGCTGGCGGAGACGACCGTGCTCGCGCAGTCGCCGAAGGTGCGCGTGGAGAGTGGTCCGGACCGGGAGAACACGGGCTTCGACGTCGTACTGTCGGGCCGGCAGCTCGCCACGGTCGACGCCAACCACGCGTACGAGCCCGACGAGAAGCCCTACGAGGAGCGGCTGCACGTGGCGCGGTCGGGCACCCGGTGGCGGATCGATTCGCTGCCCGCGGGCCTGGTCCTCGGCGAGTCGGACTTCCAGCGCATCTACCGTTCCGTCAACAAGTACTACTTCGCGGAACTGGGTCCCGACGGCGACAAGTCGGCGGTCGGCAAGGACGTGCTGGTCGCCGATCCGGTGTACCTGCGGCGGTGGGTGGACCCCGTCACCTCGACCGTGCGGGCGCTGCTGGGCGGGCCCACCAACTGGCTTGAACCGGTGGTCCGTACGTCCTTCCCGAGCGGCACCCAGCTCAAGAGCGACCATCTGCGCCTCGACGACTCGAACGGGTTGCGTATCCGCCTGAACCGGGAGGTGTCGGGCGTCGACCAGTTGCGTTGTCACGAGATGGCGGCCCAGGTGCTGTTCACCGTGCAGGACCTGTCGACGTCCAAGGTCGGCAGCGTCACGCTGGAGAACGAGAACGGTGTCGAGCTGTGTTCGCTGACGCGTGAGCAGGCCGAGGGGTACGCGCCGGACCGCATCAACGGCAAGGCGGGCAACCAGTACTACATCGACCAGGACCGCCGGCTCGTCCAGGTCGACGACACCGGGGACGACCTGGAGCACGCGCCGGGGCCGTTCGGCGAGGAGGGCGCGGACCTGAGCTCGATCGCCGTGGCGCGGGACGAGCGGGCTGCCGCGGGAGTGTCTCAAAACGGCCGTGACCTGTATGTGGCCGATCTCAAGCCGGGCGTGGAGCGTGGCGCGTCGCGGCTGCACAGTGCGAGTGGCGGCCCCCAGGGCGGGCTGACCCAGCCGAGCTGGGACGGGCTGGGCGATCTGTGGGTGGCCGACCGCAGCCCGGGCAAGCCGCGGCTGCTGCGGCTGGCCAGTGGTGTGGGCGAGCCCGAGGAGGTCAACGTCATCGGGCTCGACGGTGGCCGGATCGTAGCGCTGCGGGTCGCCGCCGACAGTACGCGCATCGCCATGCTGATCGAGCGCGACGGCCGGACGACGCTGTGGCTCGGCCGGCTCGAACGCGCCACGAGCCCGGCGGAGCCGCCGCTGTCCGTGAAGGGCCTGCGCTCGCTCGCGCCGCAACTCGACGACGTGGACGCCGTCTCGTGGGCCGGCGGCAGCCGGCTGGTGGTGGCCGGAACCGAGTCGGGCGGCGTACAGGAGCTGCGGTACATGGAGACCGACGGCTCCCCGGGGAACAGCCCGGCGCTGCCTGGTCCGGGCAAGGTGGAGCAGATCGCGGCGTCGGAGGACGAGGACCGGCCACTGATCGCCAAGGCGTCGGACGGCATCGTCCGGCTGCCTCCGGACGCGAACTGGAAGACCGTCGTCAAGAAGGGAACGGCACCGGCGTACCCGGGCTAGGGCCGGCCGCGCCCATCTGGGCCAGACCGTTCGTGGCGGGCTCGCCGTCCTCTCGCGCGGGGCGGACCCGCCCGGTCGCCCGGGTGCCGCTGTCCTGTCCGCTCCGGCTGCTGGCGCGCCCGGGGTGGTTCGGTGAGGCGGCCCGGGTGGTGGGGTGCTGGCCGCGCCGCGTGTGGGGTGGCTTCGGGCTTGGTGGCCTCAGTGCCTCGTTCGCTCTGGGCGCGCCCGCCGGGCTCGCCGTCCTGACGTACGGGGCGTGGCCAGCCAGAGCTGTCACGGACGTCCTTGGCGGCCGAGCGGACGCCCTTCACGGACTCGTACAGGACGTGCCCCCTCTCGGCGGCGAGCACGACGTCCGCCGCCTTGCGCCAGGCGTCTCCCGTGTGGGCGTCCCGCATCATCCGTCGCATCGCCTCGGACAGGTCGGCGGACGCGCGGGTCACCTGGTCGGCGGCCTTCACCACCGCTGAGGGCCCCTCGGTGGCGACCACTTCGGCCGTGCGGTGCACCTCGCGGGCCAGGGCGACGAAGCGCTGGGCCTTCTCGTCGACGTCTCGCAGGTCAGGGCCGGGCGGCCGGAGCGCGTCGACGATCGCGTCCATGGCGATGTCGCGATCGTGCGAAGCGCTGAGGCAGTTCGCGTAGGCGTCCCCGCGATGCTCCCTGCGCCACCGGTCGCCCGGGGAGCGGGCCGCCATGCGCCCGCCCACGGTCGCCGCGCCCAGCGTGGTGAGTGAGCCGACGGCAGCGCCGAGTACGGCGGCCGGTCCAGCGTCCATGAGCCCATTCTGTTCTGTCGTCGCGTCACGGCGGCTCCGAGGAGGGGCCCGGCGTCTGGGGCCGGGCCCGGCCTGGCCTGGTGGTCGCTTGCCTGGGCCGGTGATCCGGCCGTGGCGTGGGGCGAGGTGGCTCTCGGGTGCTGGCCGGGGTCGGCGCCGGGGGCAGGGCCGGTGTGGGGTGGTGGGCCCGATCTCGGTGTGTGTCGGCGGGGGCATGCTCGTCGACTTCTCTTGCACCATGTTGACCAGCGGTTTTGTCCGGCCTTTGGGGTGTGGAGACGAGGGCCTGGCGGAGTTATCCACAGGGGTGGCGGGCCTGGGGGAGCGGGTGGACAGTGGAGGCATGCGGGGATGGTGGCGAGAGGCGGCGGGGCTGGTCCTGCCAGTGGAATGCGCCGGGTGCGGGGCGCCTCGGACAGTGCTGTGCGCGCGGTGTCAGGGGCTGCTGCTCGACGGCGGCGCGCACCGGGTGCGGCCGAGTCCGACGCCGTCGGGCCTGCCGGTGGTGTACGCGGCGGCGGCGTACGCCGGGGAGTGCAGGTCGATGCTGCTCGCGCACAAGGAGCGGGGTGCGCTGCGGCTGGCGAGGCCGTTGGGGGCCGCGCTGGCGCTGGCGGTGTGGGCGGTGCTGTGGCGGTGGGTGCTCCGGCGCGACGAGGAGGACGTGGGGGATCGGCCGGTGATCGCGCGGCCCGTGGCCGCTGGTGGCGTGAACGGGGACGTAGCCGGGGGTCTAGCTCTCGCCTCGGGCCTGGGCCTGCCCGTTCTGCTGGTTCCGGTCCCGTCGGCGCGGCGGGCGGTGGCCTCGCGGGGGCACGACCCAACGCGTCGGGTCGCGCTGGGCGCGGCCCGGGTGTTGCGGGAGCGAGGGGTGCCGGCGCGGGTGTTGCCGGTGTTGCGGCAGCGGCGGGCGGTGCTGGATCAGGCGGGTCTGGGAGCCGCGCGGCGCGCGGCCAATGTGGCTGGAGCGCTGCGGGTCGTTCCTGGGGCGGAGCGGCTGCTCAGGGCCGGTCCGGTGGTGTTGGTGGACGACCTGGTGACTACCGGGGCCTCGCTGGCGGAGGCAGCCCGCGCGGTACGCGCCGCGACGGGGCGAGGAGGGGCTGGCCAGACCCACGGAGTGCCGGGCGGCCGGAGTGCGACGGGTCCGGCCACGGAGGGTGTGGGGGCGGGCGCGGGGCGGCACGCGCGTGTGAGAGCTGTCAGGGGGAGAGCTGGGGCCGTGGGGAGCACGGGCATACGCGGGGCGGCCGGTGTCGCATGGAGCGGAGCTTCACGGGCACCCGATGGTCGAGGTGGCGGATCAGTGGGCCCGGCCGGTGGCCGTGGTGCGGGTGACGCACGAGACGGGCTGGTGGGGGCTGCGGTGATCGCCGCGTCCTCTAGCGCCTTTGGACGCAATCGGAACTGACGGGGAACGTGCGCCGTTGCAGGTAGTAACGGCGAAAAGGTACCTGAACGGAGGTACGTGCCAGTAGGGGGTGCCGACTTCCAGCCGGGCGAGCTATGTTCGGTTGTAAGGACTAGGGGCCGCTATGGCGCTGATATCCGCTTGGCGTGCTTCGTGCCTTTCCGTGTTCCATAGAAACATGAAGACGTTGGGGTGTAGAGCCCAATGGCGGGGGAGGAGGAGGTGAAAGCCGCCGAGTCGGGGGCCCTGGAATTCTCTACGGGCCCAGTGCGAAACGGATGCTTCGAACAGTGAACGGAGCAATCCGGGAACGGAGTTCTGCGTGGACATCGTCGTGAAGGGCCGCAAGACAGAGGTACCAGAGCGGTTCCGCAAGCACGTGGCCGAGAAGCTGAAGCTGGAGAAGATCCAGAAGCTCGACGGCAAGGTCATCAGCCTCGATGTCGAGGTGTCCAAGGAGCACAACCCGCGCCAGGCCGACCGTTCCGACCGGGTGGAGATCACGCTCCGTTCCCGTGGACCGGTGATCCGCGCGGAGGCCGCCGCCGCCGATCCGTACGCGGCGCTCGACCTGGCCAAGGGCAAGTTGGAGCAGCGCCTGCGCAAGCAGAACGACAAGCGTCACGCGCGTCGCGGCAACGGGCGCATTCCGGCGAGCGATGTCGCCGTCGCCGTGCCGGAGGCGGCCCGGATCAACGGGACGGGCGCCGGCGAGGCCGATTCCGCGGACAACGTGCCCACCACGAGGATGGGGCCGCTCGAGGTGCGCGGTGAGGGCCCACTCATCGTTCGCGAGAAGACGCACGCGGCGGCGCCGATGACGCTCGACCAGGCCCTCTACGAGATGGAGTTGGTTGGCCATGACTTCTATCTGTTCGTGGACTCCGACACCAATCACCCGAGCGTCGTCTACCGGCGGCACGGTTACGACTATGGCGTGATTCATCTCAAGACAGAGGCATTCGTCGGAGAGGAACCGGGCGGCGCCGGAGGGGCGCTCGGCGGCTGACCAGAGCCGATAGAGGGAAGACTCGGCATCGACGGCGAGAGCCGTTGTGCGGCTCACCGAGGCCGACCCCGGAAATCGACGAGAGCTGACGCGAATTGATCCACGAGGTGCGGTGACGGCCGTGTCTCGTACGACGGTGAAGGTGGTGCCCCGAGAGGGTCGGGACGACCCTCCGGGGCACTACGGTGCGGATGGCGGGAGCACCGGTCCACCCCGCGGGCATGGAATCATGGCGGCGTGGTCAATCGGCGCTCGGTGGGGACTGGTTGGCGCGCAGAGCTAGGTGCAACCGCAAGGCCACGGCCTTCATGGGGGAGGAACGATGGCAGACAGCTTCGGGCCCGTGCCCGACGATGACGACGGAGCCAGCGTCAACGTCGGAACGGACAGGGGAGAGTCGCGTAAGGAGCCCATTCGGGTCCTCGTGGTGGACGATCACGCGCTCTTCCGCCGAGGGCTGGAGATCGTACTCGCGCAGGAAGAGGACATCCAGGTCGTCGGCGAGGCCGGGGACGGAGCGGAGGCCGTCGAGAAGGCGACCGATCTGCTCCCCGACATCGTGCTGATGGATGTGCGTATGCCCAAGCGGGGCGGGATCGAGGCGTGTACCGCCATCAAGGAGGTGGCCCCCAGCGCCAAGATCATCATGTTGACGATCAGCGACGAGGAGGCCGACCTCTACGACGCGATCAAGGCGGGGGCCACCGGGTACCTGCTCAAGGAGATCTCCACTGACGAGGTGGCGACCGCGATCCGTGCGGTGGCCGACGGGCAGTCGCAGATCAGTCCGTCGATGGCGTCGAAGCTGCTGACCGAGTTCAAGTCGATGATCCAGCGCACCGACGAGCGCCGGCTGGTGCCCGCGCCACGGCTCACCGACCGCGAACTTGAGGTCCTCAAGCTCGTGGCCACCGGGATGAACAACCGCGACATCGCCAAGGAACTGTTCATCAGCGAGAACACGGTCAAGAACCACGTCCGCAACATCCTGGAGAAGCTCCAACTCCATTCGCGGATGGAGGCCGTGGTGTACGCGATGCGGGAGAAGATCCTCGAAATCCGCTGACCGGCCCGCTGACCGGCCCGCGGGGGCGGGGGAACAACGGAGCAGTTCCCTCGGGCCGTTCGGCGGACCGAGGGACGAGGGTACGCCGGCTGGCGTGCTGGTCGGTCGGGGCCAGGCGGTGTGTGGGGCGGGTCAGGTGAGGGCCGCGGCGAGGGGGGCCGCGAGGTCGGGGTGGTTCACGCGCTCGATGCGCACCGTGTCGCAACCCACCCAGGTGGCGGCCTCGCGCAGGGCCCGCGCCATGGGAGCCACGTCCTTCGGGCCGCGCAGCGAGAGCTGGCGGGCCACCAGCGTCGTGCCCTCCCGCGCCGGGTCCACACGGCCGGCCAGCCTGCCGCCGGTGAGCAGGGGCATCGCGAAGTAGCCGTGTATCCGCTTGGGCCGTGGCACGTACGCCTCCAGTCGGTGCGTGAAGTCGAAGACGCGCTGGGTGCGCGGGCGGTCCCAGATCAACGAGTCGAAGGGGGACAGCAGGGTCGTCCGGTGCCGCTCCCGGCGCCCGGCGGACTCCGCCGCGAGGGCGGCCGGATCGGCCCAGGCGGGCTTGTCCCAGCCCGTGACCGTGACCGGGGTCAGCCCCGTGTCGGCGATGACGGCGTCCACCTGCTCGTTCCTGATCCGGTGGTAGTCCGCGAGGTCCGCGCGGGTGGCCACGCCCATCGCGGCGCCGGCCTGGGCGACCAGGCGGCGTAGGCACTCGGGATCCGAGAGGTCGTCGTGCAGCAGGTTCGCCGGGATCGCGCGCTCGGCCAGGTCGTAGACCCGCTTCCAGCCGCGCCGCTCGGTGCAGACGACCTCGCCGTGCATCAGGGCGCGCTCGACGGCGATCTTCGCCGCCGACCAGTCCCACCACTCGCCGCCGTTCTTGGCGCCGCCCAGCTCGCTGGCCGTCAGTGGGCCCTCGGCGCGCAACTGCGCGATGACCTTCTCGTACGCCCCGGCGGGCAGGTCGTGACCCCAGTGCGGCCGGTCGCGGTAGGCGCGGCGGCGGAACGCGAAGTGCGGCCACTCCTCGATCGGCAGGATGCAGGCGGCGTGGGACCAGTACTCGAAGCTGCGCGTACGCGTCCAGTACGCGGTCTCCACCGTGTCGCGACCGACGGCGCCGAGTCGGGCGTACGGCACCAGTTCGTGGGACCGGGCCAGGACGGAGATGGTGTCCAACTGGACCGCGCCCAGCGCGCGCAGCACCCCGTGCACGCCGCCCTCCCTGTCTCGCGCGCCCAGCAGCCCCTGGGCGCGCAGCGCGATGCGGCGGGCCTCGTCGGCGGACAGGGTGACCTCGGGGCGTACGCGGGATGCCGACGCGCTGGGGGTGCGCGCGACACGGCTCGCTGACAGGGGAGTTGTCATGCCGGACACAGTAAACGCTGGCACTGACAACGCCGTCGGTGTGGGGGTGTCGCTCGGGAGACGGCGGGCGGGATGGGGCGGGCCGGGCCGTTCGGGCAGCCGTCGGAGGCCGACACCGCGTGGCGAGACGTCCTCGCGCGGCGTGCCCCCGCGCGGCGCTCCCCCCGCCCCGCCCCGCCGCGGCTCGTGCCGCGCCGTTCGGGCCCGTACCGCCCGGTGGCGTACTCCGGGGCGTGTGCCACCGAGATGTCCGAAGGGGACGGCTGGGGAGGGCGGGGCGGGGGAGATGGTCGGGGCTCGCTCGTGCGGGGTGGGCGAAGCGGGCGGCCCGGTCCCGTGGGCGGCGTTCCCGTGACACGCGCCCGGGGGCGGCGGGTCAGGCGGACTGGGGGCCCGGGAGGTACGGCGTCGGGGTGGGGACGCCGAGGTCGGTGGGGAGCAGGGCGGCGACCCAGGCGTCGCGGCGCGTGCCCGCGTGCGGGATGCGAGCGCGGAGGGTGCCCTCGCGCTGGAAGCCCAGCGAGCGCGCGACGGCCCATGAGGGTTCGTTACCGACCTCGGCGTACCACTCCAGGCGCTCCACGCCCAGTTCACCGAAGGCCCAGTCGACCATGGCGCGCGCGGCCTCGACGGTGTAGCCGCGGCCGCGGTGCTCCTTGACCGTCCAGTAGCCGAGCTCGGCCTGGCGCTCCGGGCCGGCGAGCGCGACGCGTAGGCCGATGGCGCCCACCAGCGTTCCCTCGTCGCGGCTGACCACGGCGAGGTTGTACGAGGTGTCGGAGCGCCAGCCGTCCGGGACGACCTGGCTGACGAAGCTGCGGGCGTGCTCGTGCGTGTAGGGAGAGGGCACATTCGTCCAGCGCGGGATGTCCGGCTCCTGGCAGGCGGCGTGGACGGCGTCCGCGTCGGATGACTCGAAGGGGCGCAGGACGAGGCGGGGGGTGTTGAGTATGACGGGCTCCATGGACCGAGTGTGGTCGCTCGACGGAGCCGGGGAAAACCATTTAGCCGCTGATGGGAGCCTTGGCGGGCGCCCGAAACCCTCCGCCTCGCTGTCCCGGGCACGGCTTCGCCGCTCGGCCGTAACGCGCTCGCCCCGTCCCGGCCGGCCGCCCCGGACGGGTCGCGCTCGGCCACCCGGCCCCGCCTCCGGCGCCCGCCCCGCCTGGTCTGCCTGGTCCGGCCCCTGGCTGCCCCGGGCCGCGTACCCCTCGGGGCCCAGCATTCTCGGGGCCCGAGCTTCCGCAGCCTTCGGCTTCCGCTGACCCCGAGCCCCCGCTCCAGGCCCCGAGTCTCGGCACTTCTGGTACCTCGGCGCTCCCCGTGCCCGGCCGCCGGGTCCAGCGTGGGGCCCACTCCCGTCGGGCCGCGTATCCGGCCGGCGCGGCCCTTCGACCAGCGGGACCGGGTTCTCCCGAGGGTGGCTCTCTCGGACCGAGCCCGGGCCGGTGCGCGCGGGGAGGGCCAGCTCCCTCGCCCCCGGCCCAGCTCCGGGCTCGCGCGCGGGTCAGCTCTACCGAGGGCTGGTCCAGGGTTGGCCCCCGCCCCGGCTGGCCGGTTGCCCCGGCCGGCGGCTCGGCCCGCCCGGTCCGGCCCAGCCCTGCCGCCCCGCAGCGCCCCGGTCAGCCCAGCCCCTGGCCAGCTCAGCCTCCGGCCAGCTCAGCCTCCGGGCCGGACCACCCGGGGTGGGTCCGGCGTTCGGTCCCACCCGGCGCCGGTCCGGCGTTCGGCGTCTCGGTTCGGCGGTGAGGTCGGTGAGGGGGGAGGACGGGGTACGGCAGGTCCGTACGCGGGTGCCCGGGGGCGGGTCGGAGTGGGGGAGACGGCCGAAGCGGCCGAGCCGGTGGTGTCCATGCCGGTGGCGACCGGGGAAGCCGCTGAGCGGGCGGCCCGCGCGATGACGACCGGTGGCGGCGGTCTCCGCACCGGCAGCCGAGCCCACGGACCCACGCGTCACGGGCTTACGGGCACGCGGGCAACCCGGGGCACCCGGGCAACGAGACACCCGCACGCGAGCACTCAGCACGCGGACACCCGGCACCCGCACGCGGGCACCCGGCACCGGCACCCGAGCACTCAGCACCCGCACCCGGCCCCCGCACGCCGGTCCGCCGCCCGGGTGTGCGGAAGCACCAGCTGTGGTCGGTCTCGGCCCCGCCGGGGTCTCCGCGCGGGCGCGCGGAAGCGTGGGCGTACAGGTGGAGGGCGTGGAGGGGAGGTGCGGGCGGGTGAGCGAATGAGGTGCAGCGGGGGCGCGGGCGTAAGGCGTATCGGCGCGCGGGGCGTTGCGATGGGGTGTCGGGCTTGACGGGGGCGGGCGCCGAGGCGGGCCACACGGTGTGGCGCGGCTCGAATCGGACCGTGTCGGCGCTCCCGCGAAGCGCCCACGCGGGGGCCGGTGGGACGGGCGTGACCCGAGTGGCGGCTTGGGGTGGGGCCGGAAGCGGGGTGGGGGTCCGGGCCCGTGGCACCTCGTGCGGCCCGCGGACGTGGTCGCGGCGGTGGTGGTCGTGGCCGTCCTTCCGGGGGGCCGGTAGGCACCTTCGGTGGGGTTCGCGCGTTGGGAACAGAGGGCGATAGCGAGCCTTCGTACCGCCGGACCTCCCGAGGCGGGCTGGTCCTGACTTACGATGGCCGTTGCGGCAGGCCCCGTGGCCCCCGATAATGCCGCGCTAGCGCACCCGAACCGTGCCAGGTCCGACCGGCAAGGAGCCAGCCTACGTGTCCGTCCTCAACAAGCTCATGCGTGCAGGCGAAGGCAAGATCCTGCGCAAGCTGCACCGCATCGCGGGCCAGGTCAACTCCATCGAAGAGGACTTCCTGAACCTCTCCGACGCAGAGCTGCGCGCTCTCACGGACGAGTACAAGGAGCGGTACGCGGAGGGCGAGAGTCTCGACGACCTCCTCCCCGAGGCGTTCGCCACGGTCCGTGAGGCTGCCAAGCGCGTCCTCGGCCAGCGCCACTACGACGTCCAGATCATGGGCGGCGCCGCGCTGCACCTCGGCTACGTCGCCGAGATGAAGACCGGTGAGGGCAAGACCCTCGTCGGCACGCTGCCCGCGTACCTCAACGGGTTGTCCGGCAAGGGCGTGCACCTGATCACGGTCAACGACTACCTGGCCGAGCGGGACTCCGAGCTGATGGGCCGGGTCCACAAGTTCCTCGGCCTCTCCATCGGCTGCATCCTGGCCAACATGACGCCCGCGCAGCGGCGTGAGCAGTACAACTGCGACATCACCTACGGCACGAACAACGAGTTCGGCTTCGACTACCTGCGCGACAACATGGCGTGGTCGCAGGACGAGCTGGTGCAGCGCGGCCACAACTTCGCGATCGTGGACGAGGTCGACTCGATCCTCGTGGACGAGGCCCGTACGCCGCTGATCATCTCCGGCCCCGCCGACCAGGCCACCAAGTGGTACGGCGACTTCGCCAAGCTCGTGAAGCGGCTGACCCGTGGCGAGGCCGCCAACCCGACCAAGCGGGACGAGGACGGCAACCCGCAGCAGGAGACCGGCGACTACGAGGTCGACGAGAAGAAGCGGACCGTCGGCATCCACGAGTCCGGTGTCACCAAGGTCGAGAACTGGCTGGGCATCGACAACCTCTACGAGTCGGTCAACACCCCGCTCGTCGGTTATCTGAACAACGCCATCAAGGCGAAGGAACTGTTCAAGAAGGACAAGGACTACGTCGTCATGGACGGCGAAGTCATGATCGTCGACGAGCACACCGGCCGTATCCTCGCCGGTCGCCGCTACAACGAGGGCATGCACCAGGCGATCGAGGCGAAGGAAGGGGTGGACATCAAGGACGAGAACCAGACGCTCGCCACGATCACCCTGCAGAACTTCTTCCGCCTCTACGGCACGCTCTCGGGCATGACCGGTACGGCGATGACCGAGGCCGCCGAGTTCCACCAGATCTACAAGCTCGGCGTGGTCCCCATCCCGACCAACCGGCCGATGGTCCGCATCGACCAGGCCGACCTGATCTACCGCACCGAGCCCGCGAAGTTCGCCGCCGTGGTCGAGGACATCGCCGAGAAGTACGAGAAGGGCCAGCCCGTCCTGGTCGGTACGACCTCGGTGGAGAAGTCCGAGTACCTCTCGCAGCAGCTGAACAAGCGCGGCGTACGGCACGAGGTCCTCAACGCCAAGCAGCACGACCGTGAGGCGACGATCGTCGCGCAGGCCGGCCGCAAGGGCGCGGTCACCGTGGCGACCAACATGGCCGGTCGTGGTACCGACATCCAGCTCGGCGGCAACCCGGACGACCTGGCCGAGACCGAGCTGCGCGACAAGGGCCTGGACCCGGTCGAGCACGTCGAGGAGTGGGCCGCCGCGCTGCCCGCCGCGCTGGAGCGGGCCAAGGCCGCCGTCAAGGCGGAGCACGAGGAGGTCAAGGACCTCGGCGGGCTCTACGTCCTGGGTACCGAGCGGCACGAGTCGCGGCGTATCGACAACCAGCTGCGTGGTCGGTCCGGCCGACAGGGCGACCCGGGCGAGTCACGCTTCTACCTCTCGCTCGGCGACGACCTGATGCGCCTGTTCAAGGCTCAGATGGTCGAGCGCGTGATGTCGATGGCCAACGTGCCCGACGACGTACCGATCGAGAACAAGATGGTCACCCGGGCCATCGCCTCCGCGCAGTCGCAGGTCGAGCAGCAGAACTTCGAGACGCGTAAGAACGTCCTGAAGTACGACGAGGTGCTCAACCGGCAGCGCGAGGTCATCTACGGCGAGCGCCGCCGCGTCCTGGAGGGCGAGGACCTGCACGAGCAGGTGCGGCACTTCATGGACGACACGATCGACGCCTACGTACAGGCCGAGACCGTGGAGGGGTTCGCCGAGGAGTGGGACCTGGACCGGCTGTGGGGCGCGTTCAAGCAGCTCTACCCCGTCAAGGTGACGATCGAGGAGCTGGAGGACGAGGTCGGCGGCGACCGCGCCGGGCTCACCGCCGAGTTCATCACCGACGCGATCAAGGAAGACGTGTACGCGCAGTACGCGGCGCGCGAGGAGCAGCTCGGCTCGGACATCATGCGTGAGCTGGAGCGGCGCGTGGTGCTCTCCGTCCTGGACCGCAAGTGGCGCGAGCACCTCTACGAGATGGACTACCTCCAGGAGGGCATCGGGCTGCGCGCGATGGCCCAGAAGGACCCCCTGGTCGAGTACCAGCGCGAGGGCTTCGACATGTTCACCGCCATGATGGAGGGCATCAAGGAGGAGTCCGTCGGCTACCTGTTCAACCTGGAGGTCCAGGTCGAGCAGCAGGTCGAGGAGGTCCCTGTGCAGGACGAGGCGCCCTCGCTGGACAAGGGCGAGCGCGAACCCGTCGCCGCGGGCGCGCCCCGCCCGGAGATCCACGCCAAGGGGCTGGACGCGCCGCAGCGCCCGGACCGGCTGCACTTCTCGGCGCCGACCGTGGACGGCGAGGGCGGTGTGGTCGAGGGTGACTTCGCCACCGACGCCCCGGCCGGTGGCGACACCGCGTCGACGCCCACCGTGACCGGACAGACCCGCGCCGAGCGCCGCAAGGCCCAGAAGGGCGGCCGGCGCCGCAAGAAGTAGGACACTGACACGGGGTGAACCGCCCCGCACCGTGGGCCCGGCATCGTCACGATGCCGGGCCCACGACGTGTTCGCCCGTGGTGCGTTCGCCTGCGGCGTGGCGCGGGTTCCGGCGCGGGCCTGTCCCATGGCGTGGTGGTGCGGGTTCCGGCGCGGGCCCCTTCCACGGTGGGGTCATCGCCGCACGATCCCGTCGGGGCCGCCGCCGTGCGCCGGCCCCGGTCGCCCCCCGGGCCGGCGGCGTCGGCCAGGGGCGTCCCTCGCGGGGCGAGCTCCCGTGTCCCGCCCGGGCGTCCGCCGTGCCGCAGTCGCGGCCCCGTCGCGGTCCCTGTCGTGTGGCCGTCCCTGTCGCGTCGCCGTCCCTGTCGTGTGGCCGTCCCTGTCGTGTCGTGGCGTCCCTCGTTCACGGGCCTCCGGCATGCCGTGGCCTCCGTCGCGGCCGGGTCGCCTTCGGGTGGGGCGCGGTGGTGCGCCGGCGCGCGGCATGTGGGGGCGGGGCGCCTCGTCGGTCGCGGTCGTGCCGCGCGTGAGGTGGGGCCACCTCACTGGTTGACGTGGTGTCGCCCGGTGCGGGCGGGGCGCTGGTCGGGGCCCGTGCCGTCGCCTGGGCGGGCCGCCCGTGCGAGGGCCCGTCCCCGCGCTGTCCCGCCGCTACGTCCCACTACCTCCCGCTGCCTCCCCCCGGTGCTGACGCGGGGGCGGGCGGGGGGTCAGCCGGTCCCCGGTCGGTCGGGCGTGGGGCCGAGGTCGATCGCGGCGCAGCGCCAGCGCTCGTCGGCGCCCTGTTCGAGCCGGAAGGCCAGCGCCCGCAACCGGTCGCCGGCCGTGATGCGGGCGAACGCCTCGATGATCCACGGCTCGGGCCGGAACTCGTCGCAGTGCCACAGGACCGGTGGCCACGCCCGGGGACGCGCGACCCGCGCCGCGCGTCCGGCCTCGGCGCGCGCCGCGCCGCCCGCCTGGCGGGCCAGGTCCGGCACACCCGACGCCCCGGCCGGACCGGGCCTGGCGGGCACCGTCTCGTAGGGCGCGGGCAGGTCGGCGTACGCCACGTGCGGGGCGGCGCACGGCACGGGGCGGGCCTCGCCGACGCGGCCGGGTGGGCGGCCGGGCGTACGGCTCGGGACGGGCGCCGAGTGGGGTGCGGGCGTGGCGGGGCACAGGGCCGGATGTGGGGCGAGCGCGGTCAGCTGGTCGTACGCGGCGCCCTGGGTGTGGCCGAGCATCCAGTGCACGGGGCGCTGGCCGCTGAGGGTCAGGAGCAGCCGCTGGGCGAACCAGTAGCGCGGCAGCCGCTGCCGCTGGCGTTGGCGGGCCGCGAGGTCCACGCCGCCGGGCCGCCGCTGGTCACGCCGGCGCGGCGGGCCGCCACCCTGTCGCGGCACCCGGGGCCCGCCGGCGGCCGGGCCCGTCGTGGCCCGGGCGCTCGGGATCGTGTCACCGGTCGCCTCGGCGCGCGGTGGGGTCTGCCCTGAGAGCCCAGCCGGAGCCGGGCGGGCCGGTCCCGGCTGGGGCGGCACGGAGGGGGCCGGCCTCGGTCGGGGTGGCCGGATCGTTCCGGGCGGAGCCTGGTGCGCCGGTCGCGGCCTGAGTGGCCTGGGCGGGTTCGCGGGTGGGGTCGCGTCCGGTGTCCTCGGGATCACGCTGTCGTGTCGTCGCTCCATGTGCCGCTCGCCCCCGTCGTCCGAGCCCGATATCGATACCGGGCGGTAGCTTTCGTTGAGTGACTTCTACCGGCGGCCTCCTCGCCCGGGCAACGCCGAATTCGGGGTATGGGCCTTGCGGTGCGTAATCACCTATCCGGGTGACGGCCGGGATGAGCGGCGCGGTAACCCCCGCGTGGCAGGTGGCGTGCCGCGCGGGGTGCGGCGCGGGTCGCGGACCCTCCCTCAAAGGGGGACGGGCGCGCTTATGCTTGCGGGCAGCACGCCCCCACGTGCTCTTACGAACATGCCTTCACGAAAGCGGCGACCATGCGCGTGTACGTCCCCCTCACCCTCCCCGGCCTCGCCGCGGCGCACCAGGCGGGCGAGCTGGGCCCGGCCCCGTTGGACGCCTACGCGGTGACCCCGGCGCTACGCGAGTGGTACGTCTCGGACGACATCGAGGAGCTGGAGTACGCGGCGCTCAACCGGGCCGCGGCGGCCTCGCTGCGCCGCCTCGCCGGTGACCCCGACGCGCCGCGCCGCCGGGTGGTCGTGGCGGTGGACGTGGCCGACGGGCAGGCCGTCGCCGACCCGGACCGGGGGCTGGACCAGTCGGCTCTGGGTGAGGTGCGCGTCGCCGTCGCCGTGCCGCTGAGCAGGGCCGCCGCCGTGCACGTGGACGCGGAGGACGCGGAGGCCGACGTCACGGCCGCCGCCGACGCGCTGGGCGCGGCCGACCAGGGCGACGACGACGCCCAGTTCACGGTGGACGGGGCCGAGGACCACGAGCTGCTGTGGTTCGCCACGCAGGAGATCCCGAACCTGATCGGCTAGGCCCCGCCCTGCGAGGGCCCCACCGAGCGAGGGCGCCGCACGGGGCCGGCCCACGGGCCCACCGCCGGTGCGCGACCGGGCCGCGGCGGGGTGTACGGGAGCGGGCCGAAGCGGTCCAGGAGCCGCTGGGCGCGCCCCTCACCTGCGGTTTCGCGGGAGTTGTCGCACGTGTGGGCCGGCTGTCAGAGGTGCCGGGTACCGTCGTTCGCATGGGTCAGCACGAGACGCACATCATCTGGGACTGGAACGGCACCCTCTTCCACGACATCGACGCAGTGATCGCGGCGACGAACGCCGCGTTCGTCGAGATCGGCCTCGCGCCCATCACCCTGGAGCGGTACCGGGACCTGTACTGCGTGCCGATACCGCGCTTCTACGAGCGGCTCATGGGGCGGCTGCCGACCCAGGGCGAGTGGACCCGGATGGACGTGGCGTTCCAGCGCCACTACGCGGAGCGGCGGGCCGCCTGCCAGCTCACGGCCGGTGCCGAGGCGCTGCTCGAACGCTGGCAGACGGCGGGGCGCACGCAGTCGTTGCTCTCGCTGTACGAGCACGACCACCTGGTGCCGCTGGTGCGCGGCTTCGGCATCGAGTCGCGGTTCGTGCGCGTGCAGGGGCGTACGGGGCCCTCCGGCGGAGGCAAGACCGAGGACATGGTGCGTCACCTCGCCGAGCTCGACGGGGTGCGGGCGGCGCGGACCGTGGTGATAGGCGACGCGGTGGACGACGCGCTGGCCGCGCGGCACGCGGGGGCGCAGGCGGTGCTCTACTCCGGTGGTTCGCACAGCCGGGCCAGCCTGGCCGAGGTGGGCGTGCCCATCGCCGACACGCTGGCCGAGGCGATCGAGCTGGCCGAGGCGTTGACGGCCTGATGGCCTGCCATCCGTCGCCCGCGCGGCGGGGCCGCGCCACCGCTGGCCGGCCCCCGCCGCCGTGGCGGTCAGGTCACCGGGGCCTTGTCCCGAAGCACCGTCAGGAAGGCCCGCATCCACGCCGGGTGGTCCGACCAGCCGCGCGAGGAGACCAGCGGGCCGTCCACGACGACCTCGGCGTCCTGGTAGTTCGCCCCCGCCGCCCGCAGGTCCGGTTCGAGGGCGGCGTAGGCGGTGATCCGGCGTCCGCGCAAGCTGTCGGTGGCGGCGCTGACCTGCGGGCCGTGGCAGATCTGGGCCACGGGCTTGGCCGCGTCGAAGAACGCCTTGACCACCTTCCGCAGCTCGCCGTCGTTGCGCAGGTACTCCGGGGCCCGGCCGCCGGGGATCACCAGAGCGGCGTACTGCCCGGGGTCGACTTCGGTGAAGGCCAGGTCGGCGGGCCAGGTGTAGCCGGGCTTCTCGGTGTAGGTGTCGAAGCCGTCCTCGAAGTCGTGCAGGACGAAGCGCAGCGTCTTGCGGGTGGGTGCCGCGATGTGCACCTCGTACCCTTCCTCGCGAAGCCGCTGGTAGGGATAGAGCACCTCCAGGGACTCCGCCGCGTCGCCCGTCACGATGAGGATCTTCGTCGTCATGCCGCCTACCTCCGCGGTGCGCCGACGGGGCCGGCCCGAGCGGCGCTAGCTCCGAACTGTCCTTTTTGTTCGCCGTGCGGCACCGGACGCTGTGTGCCAAGCCCTCCGGCCCCGGTCGGCGACTTCCTGCCGTGCGCGTCGCACCTTAGTCCGTTCCGTCAAAGTCCACGCCCCAGATTTGTACATATCCGGCCGATGACGGCGGGCGGGTCGGGGGAGATAGCCTTACGGCGTGATCAGCGCGATATCCCACGAGGGCGGAGCTGCCCTCTCACCTGGCACTCGTCAGGCGGGACCCCAGCGCCCGGAGCACCATAGTGCCCGGGTCTCCGCTGGATCGCTGTCGCAGGGTTGTTGGCCACATTTGGTCAAGACTGACCCGGCTATCGCCCATTCCCGCATAACGTCGAAGGTGACCGGCGATCCCGCGTCTCGACGTCATGCCACCGCACATCGATGTCACGCAACGGCGCGCGACAGGAGCAGAGGAAATGCAGACCAAGCTGGACGAAGCCAAGGCCGAGCTGCTCGAACGGGCCGCCCGGGTCGCTGAGCAGAGCCCCGCCCATACACAGCAACCGGAGCGAGGGCTCGACCCCGAGACCCTTCGCGCGTACCTCCAGCGCTACTACCTGCATACCGCGCCCGAGGACCTCGGTGGCCGGGACCCGGTCGACGTCTTCGGCGCCGCGCTCTCGCACTACCGGCTCGCGCAGACGCGCCCGCAGGGCACCGCGAACGTGCGCGTCCACACGCCCACCGTCGAGGAGAACGGCTGGACGTGCAGTCACACGGTGGTCGAGGTGGTCACCGACGACATGCCGTTCCTGGTCGACTCGGTCACCAACGAGCTCTCCCGCCAGGGCCGCGGCATCCACGTCGTCATCCACCCGCAGGTCGTGGTGCGCCGCGACGTGACCGGCAAGCTCCTCGAGGTGCTCGGCCCGCGCGCCGACGCGACCAGCGTCACGCTGGCCACCGGCCCCGACGCGGTCGGTGGCACGGCCGCCGGCCTGGCCACCGCGACCGCCGTGCTGCCCGCCGGTGACCTGCCGCACGACGCGGTCACCGAATCGTGGATCCACGTCGAGACCGACCGCGAGACCGACCGTGGCGACCTCCAACAGATGACCTCCGACCTGCGACGCGTCCTGTCCGACGTACGCGAGGCCGTCGAGGACTGGACCAAGATGCGCGACTCCGCGCTGCGCATCGCCGACGAGCTGCCCGCCGAGCCCACCGCGAGCGACCTGCGCGAGCAGGAGGTGGAGGAGGCCCAGGAGCTGCTGCGCTGGCTGGCCGCCGACCACTTCACGTTCCTGGGGTACCGGGAGTACGAGCTGACGGCCGCGCCCGGCGAGGAGGGCGTCGAGGAGGACGTCCTGACCGCCGTGCCCGGCACCGGCCTGGGCATCCTGCGCTCCGACCCCGCGCACGCCGCCGACGGCAACCACGCCGCGCCCGGCGACGGCCGCCCCGGCTCGCCGTCCTTCAACCGGCTGCCGGCCGACGCCCGCGCCAAGGCCCGCGAGCACAAGCTGCTGATCCTCACCAAGGCCAACAGCCGCGCCACCGTGCACCGGCCCTCCTACCTCGACTACGTCGGCGTCAAGAAGTTCGACGCCGAGGGCAACGTGGTCGGCGAGCGCCGTTTCCTCGGCCTGTTCTCGTCGGCCGCGTACACCGAGTCGGTGCGCCGCGTGCCCGTCATCCGGCGCAAGGTCGCCGAGGTGCTGTCCGCCGCGGGCTTCACGCCGCAGAGCCACGACGGCCGCGACCTGCTCCAGATCCTGGAGACCTACCCGCGCGACGAGCTCTTCCAGACGCCCGTCGACCAGCTCCGTTCCATCACGACCTCGGTCCTCTACCTGCAGGAGCGTCGCCGGCTGCGGCTGTTCCTGCGCCAGGACGAGTACGGCCGGTACTACTCGGCCCTGGTCTACCTGCCGCGCGACCGCTACACCACCGGCGTGCGCCTGCGGCTGATCGACATCCTCAAGGAAGAGCTGAACGGCACCAGCGTCGACTTCACGGCCTGGAACACCGAGTCGATCCTGTCCCGGCTGCACTTCGTCATCCGCGTCGCGCCCGGCGCCACACTGGCCGACCTCACCGACGCCGACGCCGACCGCATCGAGGCCCGGCTGGTGGAGGCCGCCCGTTCCTGGGCCGACGGCTTCGCCGAGGCACTGAGCGCCGAGGTCGGCGAGGAACACGCCGCCGAGCTGCTGCGCCGCTACGCCAACGCCTTCCCCGAGGGGTACAAGGCCGACCACACCCCGCGCGCCGCCGTCTCCGACCTCCAGCACCTGGAGCGGCTGACCGCGCCGGGCGGCGAGCGCGAGTTCGCGCTCAGCCTCTACGAGCCGGTCGGCGCCGGGCCGGGCGAGCGCCGGTTCAAGATCTACCGCAGCGGCGGGCAGGTCTCCCTGTCGGCCGTGCTGCCCGTGCTCCAGCGCCTGGGCGTCGAGGTCGTCGACGAGCGCCCCTACGAGCTGCGCAGCGCGGACCGCTCCACCGCCTGGATCTACGACTTCGGGCTGCGGATGCCGGAGCGGGTCCAGGCCGAGGACGCCCGCGAGCGCTTCCAGAACGCCTTCGCCGCCGTGTGGACCGGGCAGGCCGAGAACGACAACTTCAACGAGCTGGTGCTGAGCGCCGGGCTCGACTGGCGACAGGCCATGGTGCTGCGCGCCTACGCCAAGTACCTGCGGCAGGCCGGCTCCACCTTCAGCCAGTCGTACATGGAGGACACCCTCCGTAACAACGTGCACACCACGCGGCTGCTGGTGAACCTCTTCGAGGCCCGGATGGCGCCGCGCCGCCAGCGCGCCGGCAACGAGCTGACCGACGCCCTCCTCGAAGAGCTGGACGCCGCGCTCGACCAGGTCGCCAGCCTGGACGAGGACCGCATCCTGCGCGCCTTCCTCACCCTGATCAAGGCGACGCTGCGGACCAACCACTTCCAGCAGGCCACCGACGGGCAGCCGCACAGCTACCTGTCCATCAAGCTCGACCCGCAGGCCATCCCCGACCTGCCCGCGCCGCGCCCCGCGTACGAGGTGTGGGTCTACTCGCCGCGCGTGGAGGGCGTCCACCTGCGGTTCGGCAAGGTCGCGCGGGGCGGTCTGCGCTGGTCCGACCGGCGGGAGGACTTCCGTACGGAGATCCTCGGTCTGGTCAAGGCGCAGATGGTCAAGAACACCGTCATCGTGCCGGTCGGCGCCAAGGGCGGCTTCGTCGGCAAGCGGCTGCCCGACCCGTCGGTGGACCGCGACGCGTGGCTGGCCGAGGGCATCGCCTGCTACAAGATCTTCATCTCCGGATTGCTCGACATCACCGACAACCTGGTCGGCGGGCAGGTCGTGCACCCCGAGGGCGTCGTGCGGCACGACGAGGACGACACCTACCTGGTGGTCGCCGCCGACAAGGGCACCGCGACGTTCTCCGACATCGCCAACAAGGTCGCCGTGGACTACGGCTTCTGGCTCGGCGACGCCTTCGCCTCCGGTGGCTCGGCCGGTTACGACCACAAGGGCATGGGCATCACCGCGCGCGGCGCCTGGGAGTCGGTCAAGCGGCACTTCCGCGAGCTGGGCCACGACACCCAGACCGAGGACTTCACCGTCGTCGGCGTCGGCGACATGTCCGGCGACGTCTTCGGCAACGGCATGCTGCTCAGCGAGCACATCCGCCTGGTGGCCGCCTTCGACCACCGGCACATCTTCCTGGACCCCAACCCGGACGCGGCCGTCTCCTACGCCGAGCGGCGCCGCCTGTTCGAGCTGCCGCGCTCCTCATGGGCCGACTACGACAGCTCGCTGCTGTCCACCGGCGGCGGCGTCCACCCGCGCAGCGCCAAGTCCATCCCGGTCAACGCCCAGGTGCGGGCGGCCCTCGGGATCGCGGCGGGCGTCACCAAGCTGACCCCGGCCGAGCTGATGAAGGCCATCCTGCAGGCCCCCGTGGACCTGCTGTGGAACGGCGGCATCGGCACCTACGTGAAGTCGTCCCTGGAGTCCAACGCCGACGTCGGCGACAAGGCCAACGACGCGATCCGGGTGGACGGCCAGGACCTGCGGGTCAAGGTCGTCGGCGAGGGCGGCAACCTGGGTCTGACCCAGCTCGGCCGCATCGAGTTCGCCAGCGTCGGCGGACCCCGGGACGCCGAGGGCCAGGCCACCGGCGGCCGGATCAACACCGACGCCATCGACAACAGCGCCGGCGTGGACACCTCGGACCACGAGGTCAACATCAAGATCCTGCTGAACGCGGTGGTCGCCGACGGCGACCTGACCGTCAAGCAGCGCAACAAGCTGCTCGCCGAGATGACCGACGAGGTCGGCGCGCTGGTGCTGCGGAACAACTACGCGCAGAACACCGCGCTGGCCAACGCCGTCGCCCAGGCGCCCAGCCTGCTCCACGCCCACCAGCGCTTCATGCGCCGACTGGGTCGCGAGGGCCAGCTCGACCGGCAGCTTGAGTTCCTGCCCTCCGACCGGCAGATCCGCGAGCGGCTGGCCGCCTCGCGCGGCCTCACCCAGCCCGAGCTGGCCGTGATCCTGGCCTACATCAAGATCACGGTGGCCGAGGAACTCGTCGCCACGGGCCTGCCGGACGACCCGTACCTGCAACGGCTGCTGCACGCCTACTTCCCGCAGGCGCTGCGGGACCGCTTCGGCGAGCAGATCGACGCGCACGCGCTGCGCCGCGAGATCATCACGACGGTGCTGGTCAACGACACCGTCAACACCGGTGGTTCGACGTTCCTGCACCGCATGCGCGAGGAGACCGGCGCCTCCACCGAGGAGGTGGTGCGCGCCCAGACCGCGGGCCGCGAGATCTTCGGGCTCGCCGAGGTGTGGGACGAGGTCGAGGCGCTGGACAACGTGGTCGCGGCCGACGTGCAGACCCGCATCCGGCTGCACTCGCGCCGTCTGGTCGAGCGCGGCACCCGCTGGCTGCTCAACAACCGGCCGCAGCCGCTGGAGCTCGCCGAGACCATCGCCTTCTTCAGCGAGCGGGTCGCCACCGTGCGGGCCGCCCTGCCGAAGCTGGTGCGCGGCGCCGACCTGGACTGGTACCAGGGCATCAACGAGGAGCTCATCCAGGCCGGTGTGCCGGAGGAGCTGGCGTCGCGGGTGGCGACCTTCTCGTCCGCGTTCCCGACGCTGGACATCGTGGCCATCGCGGACCGCACCGGCAAGGACCCGCTGGCCGTCGCCGAGGTCTACTACGACATCGCCGACCGGCTGCGGATCACCCAGCTCATGGACCGCATCATCGAGCTGCCGCGCGCCGACCGGTGGCAGTCCATGGCCCGCGCCTCCATCCGCGAGGACCTGTACGCGGCGCACGCGGCGCTGACCTCCGACATCCTCTCGGTGGGCAACGGCGCCTCGACGCCGGAGCAGCGGTTCACGGCGTGGGAGGAGAAGAACGCGGCGCTGCTCGCCCGGGCCCGCGGCACGCTGGAGGAGATCCACGGCTCCGACGCGTACGACCTGGCCAACCTGTCGGTGGCCATGCGCACGATGCGTACGCTGCTGCGCTCGCACGGATAGCGCCCGCGCGCCCGCCCGGCGGCTGACGGCCGGTGGGCGCCGGCGACGGTAGGACGCGCCAGGGGCGGTACGGGATTCCCGTACCGCCCCTGGTCGTTGGCGTGCCGGGCGCGCGCCGGCGCGCCGGGTTCTTGCCCGCCGGCCCTTCGCTGCCGCTCCCTCGCCGTCACCGTCCGCCGCCGCCCCTCCCCGTACGGGCGCGCGGCGCCGGCGCGCTAGCTCTCGGGCCCGTCGGTGCGCACGGCGGCCAGGTCGAGACGTCGCAGGCGGGTCGGGTCGGCGAGGATGTCGAGGCGCTGGACACGGCCGTCGCGGACGGTGAAGCTCAGCAGCGCGTGGGGTGCGCCCCCGACCAGGGAGACCGTGCCGGCCACGCCGTTGACCAGGACCGGCACCGCGACCGCGGCGGACCGGGCGAACATACGGGCCTGGCCGGCGACCGCCGCCGCGCCCCGCGTCTCGCGTACGCCGCCGGCCGCGGCGCCCAGATCGGCGCGCAGGACGACGTCCGGGGCCAGCAGCGCGACCAGCGCGTCGAAGTCGCCGCCGCGCGCCGCCGCCAGGAAGGCGTCGACGACCGCGCGCTGTCGGTCCAGGTCCGGCTCGGGCTCGACGCCGGTGCCGCGCACCCGGCGCCGGGCCCGGCTCGCGAGCTGCCGCGCCGCCGCCGGCGTACGTTCCACCAGCGGCGCGATCTGCTCGAACGGCACCGCGAACATGTCGTGCAGGACGAACGCCAGCCGCTCGGCCGGCGTCAGCGTGTCCAGGACGACGAGCAACGCCAGCCCCACCGCGTCGGCCAACAGCGCCTCGTGCTCGGGGTCGACGCCCCGCGCGCCGTCCACGACCGGCTCGGGGCCGTCGGGCTCCAGCGGCTGCTCGCGCCGCGACGTACGGGTCCGCAACATGTCGAGGCAGACCCGGGCCACCACGGTCGTCAGCCAGCCGCCGAGATTGTCCACCCCGTCGGCGCCGGACCGCTGGAGCCGTAGCCAGGTCTCCTGCACGGCGTCGTCCGACTCGCTGAGCGAGCCCAGCATCCGGTAGGCCACGGCCCGCAGCCGGGGCCGGTCGGCCTCGAAGCGCCGCGCCAGGCGTTCACGTTCGTCCATCGGTCACGTTCTCCCGTCGCGTTCCGTCGGCGGTATGACGGAAGCGGCGCCCCGGATGTGACAGGGCGCCCGGCGGGGCCGCTACGCCTGGCGGAAGACCTGGGCCAGGAACGCCTCGGCGTTGGTGACCAGGCGCTCGATCTGCTCGTCGAGGGTGAGCGTCTCCTCGAAGCGCTGGGCGAGCTCCAGCTTCTTCTTTCCCCGCACATACAGCGAACAGGACAGGTCGGCGCAGATGTACGCGCCCACCGTGTTCCCCTGCCGCCCGGCCGCCCCCGCCCGGCGCGCGGCCAGCAGGGTGACCCCGGAACCTGCGTGCGAGGTCAGGCACAGCGAGCAGATGTTGGTCTTGGTCAGACTCTTGCGGGGACCCTGCGGGGCCCGCAGCGTGATCCCGGCGAGTCGGTCCTCGTACGGCATGACCAGATAGCCGCGATCCGGCGCGCCCGGGTCGCGCCAGCCCAGGAAGTCCAGGTCGGCCCAGGGCCGCTCGGCCAGGTCCCGGGGCAGGTTCAGCCGGCCGGCCTCTCCCTTGGAACAGTTGACGAAGGACGCGCGAATCTCTTTCTCACCGACCGCAAGCATGGGCGTGAAGCTAACAGCGGCCGGCGCGCGCTGTCGCACCATTTACGCCCCGCACCGCGCCGGCACGCCCCGCCCCCGTACGTCCCGCCGCCAGGCCCCGCCGCCGGCGCGTCCCAGACCCGGAGTACGCGCCGGGCCCGGGACGACCCGCCCGGCCAGGCCCGCCCGAGCCCTCCTCGGGCACGGCCCCCGGGCGGTGGCCGTGGCTACTTCACCGCGCCCGCCATGACGCCCGAGACGAACTGGCGCTGGAAGACGAAGAAGACGGCCAGCGGGATGACCATCGAGATGAAGGCGCCGGGGCCCAGCACGTCGATGTTGTTGCTGAACTGGCGGGCCTGCTGCTGGAGGGCGACCGTGATCGGCGGGTCGCCGCTGTCGGCGAAGACCAGGGCCACCAGCATGTCGTTCCACACCCACAGGAACTGGAAGATCGCCAGCGACGCGACGGCCGGGCCGGCCAGCGGCAGCACCACACGGAAGAACAGCCGCAGCTCGCCCGCCCCGTCCAGGCGCGCCGCCTCCAGCAGCTCGCGGGGGATCTCCGCGAAGAAGTTGTGCAGCAGGAAGACCGCGAACGGCAGCCCGAAGGCGGTGTGGAAGAGCACCACGCCGGTGGTGGTCTGGAAGATGCCGATCTCGCCGAAGAGCTTGGAGACCGGGATCAGCGCCACCTGCACCGGCACCACCAGCAGCCCCACCACCAGCAGGAACCACCAGTCGCGGCCGGGGAAGTCCATGCAGGCGAAGGCGTAGCCGGCCAGCGCGCCGATGAGCACCACCAGAGCCGTGGCCGGGACGGTGATCAGCGCGGTGGTCAGCAGCGAGTCGGTGACCACCTCGTTGTGCAGGAGTTCGTCGTAGCTGTCCAGGGTGAGCTGCGAGGGGTGGGTGAAGACCTGCCACCAGCCCGTCAGGTCCGCCTCGGCGGGGTCGCGCAGCGAGGACAGCAGCAGCCCGGCCGTGGGCGTGAGCCAGAAGAGCGCGATGACGACGAGGAAGATCCGCAGCCCCGCGCCCCCGGCCCGGGCCGCGATCCGGGTGGCGAGCGACTGTTCGGCCCGTACGACGGTGTCCGTACTGGTCATCGACGGCGCTCCCTTCGGATGCGGCGGACATTGACGTACATCAGCGGCAGCACCAGGAGCAGCAGGAAGATGGCGATGGCGCTGCCGACGCCCTGGTTGACATCGGTGCCGAAGGAGGACTTGTAGAGCTGGAGGGCCAGCACGTTGGCCTCGTCCTGGCTGGCGCCCGGCGCGATGATGTAGACGAGGTCGAAGATCTTCAACACGTTGATCATGAGCGTGACCAGGACGACCCCGAGCACCGGCGCCAGCATCGGCACCGTCACCCGCCGGAAGACCTGCCACTCGTTCGCGCCGTCCATCCGCGCGGCCTCCAGCAGCTCCCGCGGCAGCCCGGCCAGACCGGCCGCGATGAGCACCATCGCGAAACCGGCCCACATCCACACGTACGAACCGATGATGGCCGGGGTGACGAGCGTGGGCCCGAGCCAGTCCACGCCGTTGTACGGGGCCTGGAAGTTGGCGCCGGGCAGGCGCAGGGTGGCCCCGTCGGCCGCGCCCGGCAGCGTGAACGTGCCGTCCCCACGGGTCTTCGCGCTCGCCACCACCGAGCCGTCCCTGACCGCCTCGACCCGGATGCCGGCCAACCCCTCCTCGCCCGCGTCGACCGCGTTCGGGGTGCCCTTGCCGCCCCGGGTGAAGTCGCGCCACACGGTGCCGGTGACCTGGCCGGCCACCGGCTCGGCGGGCACGGCCCGCCGCGCGCCGTCGATCTGGTCGCGCGGGATGCCGACCAGCGGGACGAGGACGGGGGAGCCCGCGCGCAGCGTCCGGGGGTCGCTGATGGTGCCGTCGGCGGCCTCGGTCAGCGGCGACTGTCGGCCGGGGTTGGCGCGCGCGAACGGCGCCGGCTCGGCGAACGTGTCGTGCACGCTCACCCACATCGCGTTGGCCACGCCACGGTCCGGGTCCTGTTCGTAGACCAGTCGGAAGATGATCCCCGCCGCGAGCATCGAGATCGCCATCGGCATGAAGACCACCAGTTTGAAGGCGGTGCCCCAGCGGACGCGCTCGGTCAGCACGGCGAAGATCAGCCCGAGCGCGGTCGCCACCAGCGGCGCGACCACGATCCAGATGACGTTGTTGGTGACGGCGCGCTGGATGGCCTCGTCGCTGAACATCTCCTGGAAGTTGTCCAGGCCGACGAAGTCCCGGTCGGCCGCGTCGTAGAGGCTGCGGCGCAGGGAGTAGAGGATCGGGTAGACGACGAGCGCGCCGAGCAGGGTCAGCGCGGGCAGCAGGAACAGCGCGGCCAGCCACGGGTTGCCGCCGGTCACGCCACGGCGCCGGCGGCGTACGCCGGGAGTGGGGCCGGTACCCGGCCGGTCGCTGTCCGGGCGTCGGCCGGCCGGCGGCCGGCCCTGGGGTCGCTCGTCGGTCGCGGGCCCGTCGCCCGGGGGCGTTCCGCCCGGGGCTCTGTCGCCCGGGGGCCTGTCGTCCGGGGGCCCGTCGCTCGCGGCGGGGTGCGGGGTGGGTGAGCGGCGCGGGCCCGGCTCGGCCGCGTCGCCCGCTGGTGGGGTCGGCATGGTGTGGGTCCCTCGGCCGGATCAGTCCGAGAACGCCTTGGCGGCGTCCTCCTCCAACTGGCGTTGTGTGCCCGAGATGTTCTTCGGGTTCTTCAGGAAGTCCTGGAGCGCCTTCCACTCGCCCTGTGCGGGCTTGCCGCCGAACGAGGCGGGCGCCTGGTCGGACATGTCGAAGCGGAAGTCGTCGCCCGCGCTGACGAGCGCGTCGGCGATGCCGCGCAGCTCGGGATTGGGATAGGTGGCCAGGTCGAGCTTGGTGTTCGCGGAGATCAGGCCACCCTCGCGGGCCCACACGCTGGCGGCGTCCGGCGAGGCCAGGAAGGTCAGCAGGGCCTGCGCCGCCTTGGTGTTCTTGAGCGCGACGGCCACATCGCCCCCGGTGACCACCGGGGGTTTGGCCCCCACGGCCGGGAACGGGAAGACCTTCGCGTCCTTGCCCAGCTCCGCGCCCGCGTCGGCGACGTTGGCGGCGACGAAGTCCGCCTCGAAGACCATGGCCGCTCGGGGCTCGCCGCCCGCGAACGTCTTGGTCACCGACTGCGGGAACTCCGTCCGCAACGCGCCCTCGTTGCCGTCCGTGAGCAGGTCCTCGTCGCCGAAGAGTTCGGCCAGCGTCGTCAGCGCGCGGGTGACCGACGGGTCGGTCCACTTGATCTCGTGCTCGGAGAGCTTGTCGTACATTCGCGGGCCGGCCTGCGAGAGGTAGATGTTCTCGAACCAGTCGGTCAGCGTCCAGCCGTCCGCGCCGCCGACCGACACCGGCTGTACGCCCGAGTCCGAGACCAGTCGGGCCTGCTGGATCAGCTCCTTCCAGGTGGCGGGCTCCCTGGCGCCCGCGTAGTCGAAGGCGCGGGTGTTGTACCAGATCAGTGACTTGTTGCTGGTCTTGAAGTACACCCCGTACGGCGTGCCCTCGTGCGAGCCCAGGTCCACCCAGCCACGGGAGAAGTTCTTCCGCAACTCGGCCTCGGCGGCCTCGTTCAGCGGCTTGATCCACTTCTTGGTGGCGAACTCGCGCAACACGCCCACCTGCTGGAGCATCGCGATGTCGGGCGGCTGGCCACCGGCGACCTTCGACCCGACGAAGGTCGACATGTCGTCGCCGCTGGGCACGAAGGAGACCTTCGCGCCGGTTCGACGCTCGAACTCGCTCAGCACCTTGGTGAAGTTCTCCTGCTCGGTGCCGGTCCACACGGCCGTGACCTGGAGCTTCTGCCCGTCGAGCCGGGGGAGTTGGACCGTCTGGGGGATCGGCGCGGTGCTCGCCTCGGCCTCGTCGTCGCTGCCGCAGCCGGTCGCGGCGGCCAGTACGACCAGCGTGGTGGCCAGCGCCAACGCGCCGCGCGTCGCCGGGTGTCGGCCACCGCCGGACGCGCCGCGCCGCCGGGCGCGAGCGTCGGAGTCCGTGTCGCCGGCGTGGCGGGCCGGCGCGCTGTCCGTGCCGCGCGCCGTCACGCGCCCGGCTCGCCGATCGCCGACTGCCGTGCGCCCCTGGCGTCGTGGTGCATGGCGTGCTAGCCGCATCTCGCCGTCCCTTCCGTCCCCCGAGTGCCCGGCCCCCACGGACGGCCGTCGTGCGTCGGCACGCTCCGACGTACGACCGTGCCCCGTGACGACAGTCCTACGCCCGGTCACCGCCAGCCGCAATACGTGCATCCGCGTCGGACCACCGATCGTGATGGTGCCGTGATCTTCGATGCCCGGCCTGCCCGTTAAGCCCATATCCCCTGCTGACCAGGGGAGTTGTCGTGCCGCCTGCCGCTGGAGGGACCCTGGAGAACCACTGTTGCGCGGGTGGGGGAAGGGGCAGGCGCCCCCGCCACGCCCCCTCGTCCCCGCCGGCGCGGAGCGCCCCCCGGTCACGGGGCGTAGGGGCGGTGACGAGCGCTGGCCGACTACGCGCGGCTGACTGCTCGCCGCCGGCTGTCTGTCGGTGGCCGCTGCCTCGCGTCTAGCCGGCCGCTGGTCGGTGGCCACCGCCTCGCGTGCGGCTGGCCGCTGGCCGCTGGGCGGTGATCGCGGGTCGCTGGCCGGTGGTCGCTCGCGGCTGGTTGCTCGCGGAGCGGTCTGGTGGGGGAGTGGTCTGGTGCGCGCGAGGTGGAGGGGCGGCCCGGGCGAGGGCCGGTTCCCGACGCGCACGCGGCCCGCGCGCCGCGAGCTCCGGGGCGGGCCAGCCCTGTCTGGGGCCGGGGGACGGTCGGCATCGCTGGCAGCGCCGCTCGCGGCTGGGGCGGGGCAGGCGTCGGGCGGGGGTGAGGGCGGGCGTGGAGCGGTTCCGCCTCGGTTGGGCGGAGGCCAGCCCCCTGGTGGTGGGGGGCGGCCTGGTCGTCACTCAGGCTGGTGTGGGGCTGGTCCAGCCGGGGGCAAGGCGGCGTTCCGGTAGGGCGGCGTGGTCTGGGGCCGGGTCCGGTCGGCACGCTGGCCGCTCGCGGCTGGTTGCCCGCCGCCGCTTGCTTGCCGCTGGGGCGGGGCTGGCGTCGGGCGGGGGTGAGGGCGGGCGCGGGGCGGTTCCGGCCCGGCCGGGGGCGCTGGTCGGCCCCTGGCCGTAGGGGGCTGGCTCCGCCGAGAGTCGGCTGGTCACCCCGGCGGTCAGCCGTCCCGTGGAAAGCGCGGCGGTGAGCCCGGAATCCGCTCGACCCGGGCCGGCGCGAGGTCGGCTCCTCCCCAGGGGTGGCCCGGTTTCGAGGTGGCCTCGCCCCGCCGGGGGTCAGACCAGCGGCGGGGCCGTCGCCGCGCCGGTGGACTGGGCCGCCCGCTGCAACGCGCTGGCCAGCAGCGCCAGGTCGGTCGGGCCGTTGCCCAGCTCACGCAGGGGGCGGCGGGTGGGTGGGTCGCCCATCCGCTCCCAGTCCAGCGGGACCACCGTGGGGCGGGCCGTGGCCGTACGCGGGATGCGGCCGGTGACCCGGCCGGCCTGGAAGGGCGTCACGCCTCCGTCGTCGGGCCGCTTGAGCCGCCCCCGGCCGGGCGTCGGCAGGCCCTCCACCGCGCTGCGTACGCTGCCGGACGGCTGCTCCAACAGCACCCGCAGCCCGGCGCGTTCGACCGCGACCGTGTCCGCCGTGCGGTCCGGGCGGCCCGAGGCCGCGATCAGGTGCACGCCCAGGCGCGCGCCGTCGCGAGCGACAGCCTCCAACGCGCGCACCACCGAACCGGCCGACGGCCGGCCCGTGCTGCCCAGGGCCGGCGCCACCAGCGCGTCGAAGTCGTCCACCAGCACCACGAGTCGGGGCATCGCGCCCGGCCCGTACGGGTCCGGCTGCTCGCCCCCGCCCGGCCGCCGCTCCGCGCCGTCGGCGCCCAGGCCCCCGGGCGTGCCGGTGCCCGCGCCGCCGTCGACGCCGTGTGTGCGCAGCGTGAGGGTGCCGCTCGGCGCGCTGTCCAGGCCGCCGTCCGTCGCGTACCCCGTGGTCCAACGCCCACCGGGCTGGCCCTGCTCGGGGCCGCCGAAGGGGCCGGCACCGGGATCGGGCGCGTCCACCGGCTTGCGCGGCGCGACGACCTGGGCCCTCGCCCCCTCGCGCGCGTGCCAGGACAGGAAGTCGTCGTGGCCGAGCACCTCGGCCCGCCGCTTGAGTTCGGAGCTGAGCGCCTGCGCGAACTCCCGCATGCGCACCGGGTCGGACGCCGCCAGGTACGTCGAGACGTGCGGCAGCTCCGTACACGGCCGCAGCCCCTCGCCGCGCTCCACGCCGCCGCCGTCCACCAGGACCAGCGACATTCGGTCGGGGCGCTCGGCGGCGGCCAGTGAGGCGGCGATCGAGCGCAGGAGTTCGGTCTTGCCGGTGCCGGGCGCGCCGTCGATGAGCAGGTGCGGGCCGTCGGCCGCGAGGTCGATGGCGAGCGGCCCGCGCGGGCCGGCGCCGAGCACCGCCACCGTGCGCCCGCCGAGCGCCCCCTCGTCCGCCGCGGCGGCCCAGCGGGCCATCAGCGAGGCGGGGGTGGCTCGCGCCAGGCCCAGTTCGTCGAGCAGGCGGGTGCTGTTGGGCAGAGGCGTGCTCGCGCGGGCCGGGCCGCCGAGGCCGCCGGCGGCGGTGTCGAGGGGGCGCAGCGGGGCCAGCGCCCGCGCGAACCGCTCGGCCCACGCCAGCGACACGGCGTCCACCGTCGCGGTGCGGACCGCGCCGGACGCGACCGGCTCCGGGCCGGCGCCACCGCCCGAGGGGGCAGCGCCGGCGCGGGTGGTGCCGCCGAGATGGGTGGGGCCGCCGGCGTACGCGGTGGCGCCGGGCGTGGGCCGCGCGCCGCCCTGGCCTCCGGGGCCGGAGCCGGGAGCGGGCTGCGCGGGCAGGCCGTGGGCCACGTACCAGTCGCTGTGCGGGCCGGGCTGGGGCGCGGGCGGCGGTGTCGGGGGCAGAGCCCGCCCCGGGTCGCCGTCCCAGCCCCGGTGCAACACCTTGAGCTCGGTCGCGACGTCGCCGCTGAGCAGCGCGACGACCCCGCATTCGGCGATCAGCGAGGACGCCGAGCGCGCCGCCTCGTAGCTCGCCGACAGTGGGGCGCCCGCGGCGGCGGGCGGCGCGTCGGCCAGACAGATGAGGTGGACGCCGGCGGCGGGGCCGCCGGCCGCGAGCCGGGCGATCCGTTCGCGCACCGAGCGCTGCCCGGGCTCGCCGTCCACGATCACCACGGTGTGCGGCCCGGTGTGCCGCTTGGCCGCGGCGGCCACGGCCGAGGGCGCGGCGGTGATCCAGCCGGGGCCGAGCGGGCCGTCGTCCAGGCGCCGCACCAGCTCGTTCACCCGGGCCGAGGTCTGGTCCCGGTCGAAGGCGAGCAGCAGTCGACAGTCCTGGCCGTGAGCCGGTCGCACCTGCGGCAACCAGCCGAGCCAGGACCAGGCGGCGACGCGCTCCTCGACGGGCCGCTGTCGATCGGCGCTGATCAGCACGATCTCCAGGGCCGTGGGCGGGTGCGCGGCGGCGAGCTGGGCGATCACCGACCGGGCGAGCCCGGCCAGCCGGGCGCGCGGCCCGGCCAGGCCCAACGCCCCGGCCTCCCGCAGGCTCACCGCGACCGGCGCGAACACGGTGGGCGCGCCCGGCGTGCCCGCGAGCTCGGCCAGCGGCTCGTCCGCCGTGCCGAGCCGGACCACGAGCGCGTCCGGGTGGCACGGCGTGCGCTCCCACAGGCGTACGTCCGGGCCGAGGGCGGTCAGCAACACGGCGGCCGGGTCGGGCCAGCGCTGGTCGAGCGCGTCGGCCGCCGCGACGGCGGCCCGCACGACCTCGGCCGGATCGGCGCCCCCACCGCCGTCGGACTCCGCGCGCTCGACGACCCGGCCACCGCCGGCGAGCCGACGGGCCCAGGCTCCCAGTCCCGTACGCCGCCGCTCGGTGCGGGAGGAGTGCGGGTCGCCGGGGTGCGTCGGGACGTCGTACGCGTCGTCGGTGCCGGCTCCCGGCCAACGGCCGAGGCCGTCGGTGGGGCGCGCGGTGCGCCGGGTGGCGCCGAGGTCGCCGGGCGCGGGATGGCCGGAGCCCGTCGCGTACCCCGTGGGTTCGGTGCCGTCGGGCTGGCCGTCCGGGCCCACCGTCGACGTCGCGGCCCGGGGCGCGCCGGGCCGGCCGCCTATGTCCGCGCCGGTCGCCTCGCCCCACCCGGGGTCCGCCCCCGGGCGCTGGCCCGCGTCGGGTCTCCAGGCCGGGGGCTGTCCCGGTGTGCCGTACGCGCACGCCTCGCCGCCGTCGGCCGCCCGGGCGCCCGCGGGTTCGGTGCCCGCCCCCCGGCGTCCGGCCGCGCCGCCGGGGGGGCCCGGCCGCTCCGCCGCCGGGTCCGCGACCTCCCGGCCGCCGGGCGCGACGCGCAGGTGGCCCTCGCCGTCCGGCTGGGTGGGCAGCGGCGCGGGGCCGGCGCCCCAGCCGGGGGCCAGGCCCTGGAAGCCGGCGGCCTGCGCCGCGTACCGGCCGTCGGTGGGTGGGGTGCGGGTGTCGGAGAGGGCGCCGCCCCGCTGGGCGGCCCCCCGCGCGTCGGCGTCGGGCGCGAGCCCGCTCGGCGGGGCGTGCAGGCGCAGCGCGGACTCTCCGATGCGCAGCAACGCGCCGGGAGGCAGGGCCGTCAGCTGGCCGCCGACGGGCACGCCGTCGAGCCGCGTGCCGTTCGTCGAGCCGAGGTCGGCCACCGTGACCTGGCCGTCCTCGGAGACGGTGACCGCGCAGTGCGCCCGGGAGACGTCCGGGTCGTCCAGCGGTACGTCCGCGCCGCTGGAGCGGCCGACCCGGGCCTGACCGCCGTGCAGCAGGTGCACGCCGCCCGCGTCGGGGCCCGCCACGACGTGCAGCCGGGCAGGAGCGGCGGAGCACAGCGCGGGATAGGGGTGGGGCTGGGCGTCGGGGGCGGCCGGAGCCTGGAGCGCGAGCACCGCGCCGTCCACCAGCGGCGGCTCACCCAGCGCGCAGCGCCGCGCGTCCAGCCGCTCGGACCCCGCGTACACCGCCACGGTGCCGCCGCCCACGTCGGCGCCCACGGCGGCGAGCGCCGCCGCGAGGCCGCTGGTCACCGACGCCAGGGCGGTGCCGACGGGCGCCGTGACCAGGACGTCGCAGGCGGGCGCCTGGTGGCCGGGGAGGCCGCTGCGCGGCCCGAGGACGGTCAACCGGATCTGCATCGCCGCCAGCGGTCCCTTCTGCCCCGGGCGCTCGGCGGGAATGCCGCATCCCCCACCGCCCCCAGGCGCGTCAGCACGTACAGGACACACATCACGGGCCCCTCCTCCCGTACCCCATGTGCTGCGTGCATCCTCGCATCCACGACTGACAACGCGCCTGGCGAGTGCCGCTTCGTGATCTTGATCGGCCGTGGAGTTGGCCAAAAGTGCCCGCGTACGGGCAGCCGGGCGACAGGCCGAGCGGCCCGGCACGCTGCTCGGTCACCCCTCGGACCACGTGCCGCGCCCCCGGACCGCCGGCGCCGGCGGCGCCGGAGCCCCGTGCCGCTAGCTGGCCGGATCACGTCCCTCCGCGCCCCGTCGCCCGGTCCCTCTCGCCCCGCTCCCGCCGCTCTCGCCCCGCACTCGCGGCTCCGCCTCCCGCCGACTCGGCGCGCGCCCACCCGCCGACACGGCGCCCGCCCACCGGCCCGCCCACCGGCCCGCGCGCCGCTCGCGCCGCCACCCGCGCGGCGGCCCGGGCCGGCTCGCCGCCCAGCCGCCCCGCTGCCCGCTCCCGCCCGCCGTGGATGTCCACCACGCGCTCTTGACGGCGGCCCCGCGCGCTCTGGCGCGCCGCGCTCCGGCGCGGAAGGCCGCAGGTCACCCGCGTACCGCCACTCCGCCCTCGCGCGCGGCGGGCCGTCGTCGTGGCAACCATCCGGCCACTTCACGCGTCTTCTCTCGGAGCCCGGCGTGCCCCGGCGCGACGAGCGGCTCCTCAGCGGTCGGAGGCGCGGCACTAGAGTGGGCCAACGGGCCGAGCACCGTGCCACGGAGCTGGGAACAGACCACGATCAGGTTCACCACGACCAGGGAGCGCATGACGTGCGGCCGGTAGGCAGCAAGTACCTGCTAGAGGAGCCGCTCGGACGCGGAGCCACTGGCACCGTCTGGCGGGCCCGCCAGCGCGAGGCGGCGGGCGCCGAGGCCGCCGTGACCGGACAGCCCGGCGAGACCGTCGCGATCAAGGTCCTCAAGGAGGAGCTGGCGCACGACCCCGAGATCGTCATGCGCTTCCTGCGCGAGCGCTCGGTGCTCCTGCGGCTCACCCACCCCAACATCGTCCGCACCCGCGACCTGGTCGTCGAGGGCGACCTGCTCGCCCTGGTGATGGACCTGGTCGAGGGCCCGGACCTGCACAAGTACCTGCAGACCAACGGGCCGTTCACGCCGGTGGCCGCCGCCCTGCTCACCGCGCAGATCGCCGACGCGCTGGCCGCCAGCCACGCCGACGGGGTCGTCCACCGCGACCTCAAGCCCGCCAACGTGCTGGTCGCCACCGGCCCCGACGGCGAGCAGATGCACCCGATGCTCACCGACTTCGGCATCGCGCGCCTGGCCGACTCCCCGGGCCTGACCCGTACTCACGAGTTCGTCGGCACCCCGGCGTACGTGGCGCCCGAGTCCGCCGAGGGTCGCCCGCAGACCTCCGCCGTGGACATCTACGGCGCGGGCATCCTGCTGTACGAGCTGGTCACCGGGCGCCCCCCGTTCGCCGGCAACACCGCCCTCGAAGTGCTCCACCGGCACCTGAGCGAGGAGCCGCGCCGGCCCTCGACCGTGCCCGAGCCGCTGTGGACCTGCATAGAGCGCTGCCTGCGCAAGCGCCCCGAGGAGCGGCCGAGCGCGGAGAACCTGGCCCGTGCCCTGCGGACCGTCGCCGCCGGCGTCGGCGTGCACGCCTCGGTCGCCCAGGCCGAGGCGGCCCTGGGCGTCGCCGCGCTGCTGGCGCCCGACCCCAGCCCCGCGCAGGTCCCCGACAGCGGCGGCAACGCCGACGCCACCCAGGTCCTGACCCCCAACGCGGGCGGATTCGACCCCAACGCCGCGACCAGCGTGCTGCCCCAGACCGGCGCGCCCGGCCCGCACGCCGACCCGACCCAGGTGCTGCCCGCCGGCTCCGGACCGCCCGGCGCCGACGGCGCCACCCGGGCCATGCCGCCGGTGCCTCCGGGCCAGCAGCCCGACGGGGACCACCCCTGGCAGAACCAGATGCGCGCGGCCCGCGACCGCAACGACCAGACCCAGGTCCAGTACCTCGACCCGAGTCAGGACCCGCTACGCCGCCGCCCCCAGCGCCGCCCCGGGCCCCAGCAGCCCCCGCAGCGCCAGCAGCCCCCGCAGCAGCCGTACGGCCAGCAGCCCTACCCACCGCGGCAGCAGCGCGGCCCGGCCCCCGACCCGTACGCGCCGCCGCAGCAGCCCCAGCACCCCCAGCCGCAGCAGCCGCGCCGACGGCAGCAACAGCCGCCGCCGCAGCGGTACGCGCCCCCGCCGCCGGCGCCCGAGCCCGCCGCCCCGCGTCGCGAGCCGCGTCAGCGCAGCGCCAACCCGACGCGGATTCCGGGTCTCGGCTGCCTCAAGGGCTGCCTGCTCGTCATCGTCATCCTGATCGTCGGCGCCTGGCTGGTCTGGGAGTTGACGCCGCTCCAGGACTGGGTCGCGGACGGCAAGAGCTTCTGGCAGGCCACGAAGGACTGGACCACCGAGGTCAAGGACTGGATCTCGGACCTGGGCGGCCCGAGCTGACGCGCGACGTACGGACCCGCCTCCGCCGCCCCGGGCGCGCGGAGGCGGGGACCGGGTGGCCCGTCGGGCGCCTATACCAAACTCGGTCACGACTGTGGCGATATGTCGACACCTCAAGGGTGCAAATCACCGTGTAGTGGACAGTTGGCCCGCTCTGGGCCCCGCAACCGGCCACCGGCCGCGTAGCTTTGTCGCTGACCCCGGCCCATGCGCGCCGGGGAGCGCGGACGAGACCGCGTACGGCGTTGAAGCGAGGACGCGGCCGACCACTGCCGCTCGCCGCCGCACCGCTCGACTGCCGAACCGTTGAACACCGTCAGAGACAGTCGGAGCAGCCTTGGCACGGAAGATCGGTAGCCGGTACACCGCAGGCCAGGTCCTGGGGCGCGGCAGCGTCGGCACGGTGTGGCTGGGCGAGGGCCCCGACGGGCCGGTCGCCATCAAGCTGCTGCGCGAGGAACTCGCCTCCGACCAGGAGCTCGTCGCCCGCTTCGTCCACGAGCGCGCCGCGCTGCTCAGCCTGGACCACCCCCGCGTGGTCGGCGTGCGCGACCTCGTGGTCGACGGCAACGACCTCGCCCTGGTCATGGACCTGATCCGGGGCACCGACCTGCGCACCCGCCTCAACCACGAACGCCGCCTCGCCCCCGAGGCGGCCGTCGCGATCGTCGCCGACGTCGCCGACGGCCTCGCCGCAGCGCACGCCGCGCAGATCGTGCACCGCGACGTCAAACCCGAGAACGTCCTCCTCGACATGCGGGGCCCGCTCGGCCCCGGCGGCGCCCACCCCGCGCTGCTCACCGACTTCGGGGTGGCCCGCCTGGTGGACGCGCCGGGCCGACACCGCGCCAAGGACGGCTCCCGCACGGCCACCAACCACAGCGTCATCGGCACCCCCGACTACCTCGCCCCCGAGATCATCGAGGGCCTGCCGCCCCGCGCGAGCGTGGACGTGTACGCGCTGGCCACGGTGCTCTACGAACTGCTCGCGGGCTTCACCCCGTTCGGCGGCGGTCACCCGGGCGCGGTGCTCAGGCGCCATGTCACCGAGACCGTCGCCCCACTGCCCGGCATCCCGGACGAGCTGTGGCAGCTGATGGTCCAGTGCCTGGCCAAGGCCCCGGCCTCGCGGCTGCGCGCCGCCGAGCTGGCCGCCCGGCTGCGCGAACTGCTGCCGGGCCTGACCGGCATGCCCCCGCTCGACATCGACGAGCCGGGCGACGAGGCGCAGGGCGAGTACGAGGGCGGGTACGGGGCGTACGAGGACGGCACGCCGCGACCGGACGCCGCGCACGAGCGCGGCCCCGACGGCGAGGTGCGCCGGCGCGGCGCCGTCCCGCTGGTGCCGGGGGCCGTCGCCGACTCCAGCCGCGACACCCACACCAGCATGCGGGCCCCCTCCTCGGCCGAGCTGGCCGGCGGCGCGCACGGCACGGCCCGCGCCCCGCGCGCCAGCGGGCAGCGCCGCGCCGGGTCGGCCCGGCACCGCTCCGACCCGGAAGTGGTCCGCCGTCGCCGGGTCAGGCTGGGCGCCGCGGCCGTCGCCGCGCTGCTCGCCGCGGGCGTGGGCGGCTACCTCGCGGTCGGCGGCGACGACGAGGGGGACCCGGACGCCCCGGGCGTGCACCAGTCCGAGCGCACCCCGTGACCCGGGCCGGCCGCCCCGGTGACCACGGAGCGGCCGGCCCCCGTCACCCCGCCCCCGTCACGACATCGCCCCAGCTCAGAGGCGTATCGGCGGGGGCGGTCGCGCGGTCGGGCCGGGCGGGCCCGGCTAACCGTTAGGCTGGGGGTGTGGCAGTCGTCGATGTATCCGAAGAGCTGAAGTCCCTCTCCTCCACCATGGGGTCGATCGAGGCGGTCCTCGATCTGGACAAGATGAGGGCCGACATCGCCGTGCTTGAGGAGCAGGCGGCGGCGCCGTCCCTCTGGGACGACCCGGCGAACGCGCAGAAGGTGACCAGCCAGCTCTCCTACCTCCAGGGGCAGCTCCGCCGGACCGAGGAGCTGCGCGGCCGGATCGACGACCTCGAGGTGCTCTTCGAGCTCGCCGACGCCGAGGACGACGCGGACGCCCGCGCCGAGGCCGAGGCCGAGCTGACCTCCGTCCGCAAGGCGCTGGACGAGATGGAGGTCCGCACGCTGCTGTCCGGCGAGTACGACGCCCGCGAGGCCCTGGTCAACATCCGCGCGGAGGCCGGTGGCGTGGACGCCGCCGACTTCGCCGAGCAGCTCCAGCGGATGTACCTCCGCTGGGCCGAGCGCCACGGCTACAAGGCCGAGGTCTACGACACCTCGTACGCCGAAGAGGCCGGCATCAAGTCCTCGACCTTCACCATCCAGGTGCCGTACGCGTACGGCACCCTCTCCGTCGAGCAGGGCACCCACCGCCTGGTGCGCATCTCGCCCTTCGACAACCAGGGCCGCCGCCAGACCTCGTTCGCCGGCGTCGAGGTGCTCCCGGTGGTGGAGCAGACCGACCACGTCGAGATCGACGAGTCCGACCTGCGGGTGGACGTCTACCGCTCCTCGGGCCCCGGTGGTCAGGGCGTCAACACCACCGACTCCGCGGTGCGGCTGACCCACATCCCCACCGGCATCGTCGTCTCCTGCCAGAACGAGCGCTCGCAGATCCAGAACAAGGCGACCGCGATGAACGTCCTCCAGGCCAAGCTCCTTGAGCGCCGCCGCCAGGAGGAGCAGGCCAAGATGGACGCGCTCAAGGGCGACGGCGGCAACTCCTGGGGCAACCAGATGCGTTCGTACGTCCTGCACCCCTACCAGATGGTCAAGGACCTGCGCACGGGCCACGAGGTGGGCAACCCGCAGTCCGTCCTGGACGGCGAGATCGACGGCTTCCTGGAGGCCGGCATCCGCTGGCGCAAGCAGCAGGAGAAGTAGCACCCCGACGTGACGTCCGAGCCCGTCGCCCCCGCCGGGGCGGCGGGCTTTCGCGTGCCCTGACCCTCCCCCGCCCCCGCCCCCGTACGGCACCCGCCCCGCCTCGCACATCGCCCCCGCTGACCGTCGACGCCCCGTCAGAGAGCCCGCATCGGCCGGCTCTTAGGTCACGGTTACATCCCGTGGTGACCGTCAACTCGTAGCAAGGCGGGCATCCCGCGCGGAACTACCTTGACGGTGGTGGGATTAGTGGGAAAGCTGGCGCGCGGCATGCGTATGAACTGGGGCACGTGTGAGTGGGGCCCGCGGCTGGCCGGCTGTGAGGCCCGTGCCGCGAGACGCAGCCCCGGACCGTGGCCCCGCGCATAGCTGCTCCACTGACGAGTACAGCTACTGGGGGTAGCAGGCAGATGACCAAGAAGACGCGGTTGCGCGTTGCGCGGATCGTCGCGGGGACGGTGATCGCCGCTGGCGCGTCGCTGACCGCGGCGGGTGCCGCTTCGGCCGTCGGCATCGACGTCAACGTGGGCGGGGTGGGGGTCAAGGCCGAGGCCGACAAGGACGGCCTGGAGGCGCGCGTCGCCGTGGGCGACGACGACCCGACCAACGAGCCGACCGGCATCCCGACCGGTCCGACGACGACGCCGCCGACCGGTGGCCCGACCACCACGCCGCCCACGGGCGGTCCGACGACGACGCCGCCCACCGGTGGTCCCACGACGACCCCGCCCACGGGTGGTCCCACGACCACGCCGCCCACCGGCGGTCCGACGACCACGCCGCCGACCGGTGGTCCGACGACGACGCCGCCGACCGGTGGCCCGACCACCACGCCGCCCACCGGCGGTCCGACGACGACGCCGCCCACCGGTGGCCCGACGACGACCCCGCCGACCGGTGGTCCCACGACCACGCCGCCCACCGGCGGTCCCACCACCGCCCCGCCGACCGGCCAGCCCACGAGCGGGCCGACCGGTAGCCCCTCCGACCAGCCGACCGCCCCGGGCGCCGGCTCCGGAGGCAACGGCGACAACGGCAACGACGCGGGCACCTGCCCGGTCGGTGCCGACGGCGTCGACTGCGCGGACGACAACACCGACACCGACAGCGCGGGCGCGCGCCCGGTGCAGCAGAACAAGCCCAAGGAGGAGCTGGCCGAGACCGGTGCCTCCGAGACGACCTTCCTGGTCGTCGGCGCGGCCACGATGATCGCCGGCGGCATCGGCTTCCGCGTCATGCCGCGCCTGATCACCCGTGGCGCCACCGCGGCCTGATCGCGCGCGAGGCGCCCGCGGCGGTGACGTCGAGGCGGTGACCGGGGCACACCGGGCGCACTGACCCGGCGCGCCCCGCACGGCCCGCGCCGCATCGCGGCACACACGAGGGGCCCACGACGCCAGGTGCGTCGTGGGCCCCTCCGTACGCCGGCGCCCCGCCCCTCCGGTGCCCGGGCAAGCGTCGACGGCCCCTGCAGGGGCATGCGTCAACAGTCGTACGTCACAGAACGTATGGGAAGGTGGACGGTGTGTACGCCTTGGCCACGCTGATCCGCGCGGGTCGCGCCCTTCGCTAGACGGTCGCCATCTCGTGCGCGAGCGCGGCCACCGCGATCAACGCCACGAGCAGGGCGATCAGCGCCGCGGGCGTCAACCCGCCGAACGGGCTCTCCTGCTGCGTGCGTCGCTGCGCCCGGCAGACCGGGCACCGACCCTCACTGACGGGACTGGCGCAATGGGCGCAGACAAGCCTGTCGTACGTCATGCGCTTCCCTCCTCCCGTACGCGGCGCAGCCGCCGCCTATACACCCACCCAACGCTTCCAGGCGAGCGCTTGTTCCTCTTCCACTGTGCCAGCTTCCGCCCGCTTCGGCGCGCTCCGTGCGGGTCGCCCGGCGCGCGGGGCGCGCACCGGCCCGGCCGCCGTCGTTCTGCCCCCGAGGAGGTGCGCGGTAAACGCACCAACCCAGGACGCCGACTGCGCGGCCGCGCGCGGTTCGCGTATGGTCACGCTCACCGACGGGAGCCGCGCCAGCGGCAGCCCGTGCCCCCTACTCAGGTCGACCGTGGTGCATTCGTGATCCGATTCGACAACGTCTCCAAGACCTATCCCAAGCAGACCCGCCCCGCGTTGCGGGATGTCTCGCTGGAGATCGCCAAGGGCGAGTTCGTCTTCCTGGTGGGCTCCTCAGGGTCGGGCAAGTCCACCTTTCTGCGGCTGCTGCTTCGCGAGGAGCGGGCCAGCCACGGCGCCGTCCACGTCCTGGGCAAGGACCTCGCGCGACTGTCCAACTGGAAGGTGCCGCAGATGCGCCGCCAGCTCGGGACGGTCTTCCAGGACTTCCGGCTGCTCCCCAACAAGACGGTGGGGGAGAACGTCGCCTTCGCGCTGGAGGTGATCGGCAAGCCGCGCGGCGCCATCCGCAAGACCGTGCCCGAGGTGCTCGACCTCGTCGGCCTCGGTGGCAAGCAGGACCGGATGCCGGGCGAGTTGTCCGGTGGTGAGCAGCAGCGGGTCGCCATCGCCCGCGCGTTCGTCAACCGGCCGATGCTCCTGATCGCGGACGAGCCCACCGGCAACCTCGACCCGCAGACCTCGGTCGGCATCATGAAACTGCTGGACCGGATCAACCGGACCGGGACCACGGTGGTCATGGCCACCCACGACCAGCAGATCGTCGACCAGATGCGCAAGCGCGTCATCGAACTTGAGAAGGGCCGTCTCGTGCGTGACCAGTCGCGCGGCGTCTACGGCTACCAGCACTGAAAGGACGCCATGCGCGCCCAGTTCGTCCTGTCGGAGATCGGCGTCGGTCTCCGCCGCAATCTGACGATGACCTTTGCCGTGATCGTCTCCGTGGCCCTGTCCCTGGCGTTGTTCGGGGCGTCCCTGCTGATGAGCGAGCAGGTCGACTCGATGAAGGGCTACTGGTACGACAAGGTCAACGTATCGATCTTCCTCTGCAACAAGAACGACAAGGAGACCTCGCCCAACTGCGAGAAGGGCGCCGTCACCGACGACCAGAAGAAGGAGATCCGCTCCGAGCTGGAGCGGATGAACCTGGTCGAGACGGTGCACTTCGAGAGCAGCGAGGAGGCGTTCAAGCACTACAAGGAGGAGTTCGGCGACTCCCCGCTGGCCAGCTCGCTGACGGCCGACCAGATGCAGGAGTCGTTCCGGGTCAAGCTCAAGGACCCGGAACAGTACAAGGTCATCTCCAGCGCCTTCGCCGCCCGCCCCGGCGTGCAGGAGGTGCAGGACCAGAAGGCGGTGCTCGAACCGCTCTTCAACCTGCTCAGCGGCATGAACTTCGCGGCGCTTGGCGTGATGGCGCTGATGCTCGTGGTCGCCCTGCTCCTGATCGTCAACACCGTGCGCGTCTCGGCGTTCAGCCGTCGCCGCGAGACCGGCATCATGCGGCTGGTGGGCGCCTCCAGCTTCTACATCCAGATGCCCTTCATCATGGAAGCCGCCATCGCGGGCCTGATCGGCGCCGTGTTCGCCTGTGTCCTGCTGGTCACCGGGCAGCAGGTGCTGGTCAACGGCTGGCTCGCGGACCACATCAGCGTCATCGACTTCATCGGCTGGGACGCGGTGGTCTCCAAGCTCCCACTGGTCCTGGCGATCGGCCTGCTCATGCCGGCTCTTGCCGCCTTCTTCGCGTTGCGCAAGTACCTCAAGGTGTGACGTACGACCAGGGCGCCGTACGGTCAACACCCCGTGCGGCGCCCGGTCGTGGCCTAGACTCGCCGACATGTCGGGCCTGTGGATGAATCGTCCGCTCCGCTCCGCTCCGGCCGGTAGGCAGCTCGCGGACGCCGAGCCGCGGCCCCGTCGTACCCACCGGGGGGCCGCCCTGGGCCTGGTCTTCGCCAGCGTCCTGGCGACCGGCGCCGCCACCGGCTCCTGGGACCAGGAGTCCTCGGCGAACTCGGCGCCGCCCGGCCACCGCGCCCCCGCCGACCCGGCCGCCGACCCCCGTCCCGGCACCGGCCCGCGGGGCGCGGCCACCCCGCCCGCGCCGTCCGCACCCGGATACGACGCCGCGACCCGCGACGTCAGCCGTGGCGGCGACCGGTGGAGCTCGGTCTACACGCGCCGCGAGTACGAGGGCTTCCAGCACGGGCTCGAAGGCCGGTACGTGGGCGTCGGCCTGTGGGCCCGGCGCACGCCCGACGGCGCCATCGCCGTGGACCGGGTCCAGCCCGGCAGCCCCGCCGCGCGCGCCGGAGTCCGCGCCGGCGACCGACTCAGATCCATTGACGGCGTGCCCGTGACCGGCCGCCCCGTCACCGAGGTCGTCGCCCGACTGCGCGGCGACCTCGCGCACGACGAGCACCCGGCGGCTGACCCGGCTCCCCGGGGTGCCGCCGCGCCCCCCCGAGCGCCCGCCGCCGACCACGCGCCGGAGCCGGACCGGCCCGCCACGCCGGACGCCGCGCCCCCCGAGGACGCTCCCCGCGAGCCCACCGCCGGCCAGCCCGAGCCCGGCCGGGGCGGCGAGGCCCGGACCCCGGACGAGCGCGCGGCGACCACGCCGCCGCAGGACGACGCCGGGGACCGCACGCCGGGCGAGGACGCCGCCGAAGGTGGGGAAGCCGCCCGTGACGAGGCGGACCGCGGCGGGGTCGCCGACGCGACCCGGCGGCCCGCCGGCGCGCCACATCCCGCGGACGCCACGGGCGGGCCCGCCGGCAGCACGGTCGTGCTCGGCCTGGAGCGAGCGGGCCGGGCCTGGACGCAGACACTGCGCCGCTCCCGGCTCGTCACCGAGAACGTCACCGTGGGCCGACTCACCGACGGCGAGCCGGACGCCACCCGGATCAAGGTCGACGCCTTCACCAAGGACACCGGCGAGCGGGTCCGCGAGGCGGTGCGCGCCGCCCCCAAGGGCGACGGGCTCGTGCTCGACCTGCGCGGCAACTCCGGCGGCCTGGTCACCGAGGCCGCGACCGCCGCCTCCGCCTTCCTCGACGGCGGCCTGGTCGCCACCTACGACGTACGCGGTGACCAGCGCGTCGTCAACGCCGAGCCCGGCGGCGACACGCAGACCCCGCTGGTGGTGCTGGTGGACGGCGGCACCATGAGCGCCGGCGAACTGCTGACCGGTGCGCTCCAGGACCGGGGGCGGGCCGTCGTCCTCGGCTCGCGGACCTTCGGCAAGGGCTCGGTGCAGATGCCGACCGAGCGGCCGGACGGCTCGGTCGCCGAGGAGACCGTGGGCCACTACCGCACCCCCGTGGGACGCGGCGTCGAGGGCGTGGGCATCACCCCCGACCTGGCCGTCGAGGACGACGCCGAGCAGCGGGCCCAGTCAGTATTGAGTGGCCTCGGGGGCGGGGCCTAGTGCGACAATGGGCGCGCTATGGCTAAAGAGACGGGACGCAAGCTGATCGCGCAGCACAAGAAGGCGCGACACGACTACCACATCCTCGACACGTACGAGTGCGGCCTGGTGCTGACCGGCACCGAGGTCAAGTCGCTACGCCAGGGCCGGGCCTCGCTGGTGGACGGCTTCGTGCAGATCGACGGTCACGAGGCGTGGCTGCACAACGTGCACGTGCCCGAGTACACGCAGGGCACCTGGACCAACCACTCGGCGCGGCGCAAGCGCAAGCTCCTGCTGCACCGGGCGGAGATCGACAAGCTGGAGTCGAAGTCCCAGGAGACGGGCCACACCATCGTCCCGCTGGCCCTGTACTTCAAGGACGGCCGGGCCAAGGTCGAGATCGCGCTGGCCAAGGGCAAGAAGGAGTACGACAAGCGCCAGACGCTGCGCGAGAAGCAGGACCAGCGCGAGACGCAGCGAGCCATCTCGGCCGTACGCCGCCGCCAGCGGTCCTGACCGCACCGACCGGGCTCCGTTTCGCCCGGTGACGCGGGAATAGGCTGGCACGTACGGTCGCTGTTCACGTACGATGGCACTCGCCTCACGCAGCTGAGGCAGCCCCGCAAGGGGAGCGCATTGACAACACCACATGGGGATGATCGGTTTCGACAGCGGATGTCGAAGCAGGGGAAGCGTGTCGAGGAAGCGGCAATGATCTCGTTAACCATATGCCGAAACCAATAATCGCCAATTCCAAGCGCGATTCCTTCGCCCTCGCTGCCTAAGTAGCGACTTGCGAAGTGTCAGCCCGGGGGTGTTCCCGACCCGGATCCTGGCATCAGCTAGGGAACTCAACCACCAGGCCCGGCCACGGGGTCTGGTGGGAAACCACACAGTGGCTGGGCCCGTCGGAGACTTGTCCGCGTGATCTCCGGGGCCGAGAAAAGCGCAGCGGACTGCACACGGAGAAGCCCTGATTCCGCACCGTTGGACGCGGGTTCGATTCCCGCCATCTCCACGAAGGCGAGAGGCGAGGTGTGCCTGCGGAAAGCGCAGGCCGCCTCGCCTTCGTCGTTTTTGCGCGGACTTCGTCCGCGCGGAGCGGGGGCTCCGCCACCCGCGGCCCCCTTTTTCGGGGTGGGGGCACCTCGTTTTGTTGGCCTGGCGCGGGCTTCGCCCTGCGCTGGGTGGGGCTGGGTGGGTGCTTCGTTTCGCTGGGGTGCGCGGGCTTCGCCCTGCGTGGTGCGGGGTGGGGTTTTCTTGGTCTCTTGAGGTGGTGGGGGCTTGTCTGGTGAGTGGGGCTCGCGGCTGGGCCGGGTGTGTGGGGGATGGCGAGGTGTTGCCCTGGGGCGATGACCTCGCCTTTTTTGTTGTGCCGATGCGGGTCGGCCTGTGGGGGGCTGGTGGGGCTCGGTCTTTGTGTGGGTGGGGCGGGGGCCTCGCGGGGGTGTGGGTCAGGTCGCGCGGAGGGAGTCGGGGTGGGTCTCGATCCACCGCTTCAGGGTTCTCGCGGCGGCCAGGGCGGGCTCGCGGGCGAAGTCGTCCACCTCGGCCGACTCGTCGCCCGGCAGTTCGTTCTCCATCACCTGGACCGTCCTCAGCGGTTCCGCGTACGCCTCCTCGCCGTCCGGCGTCGCGCGCATCGCCTGGCCCAGGGCTCGGATGTCCCCCACCAGCCGCCGCAACTGGCGCGTGCAGTCCCCCTCGCCGCATCCCGCCCGCTCCGCCGACTGGAACGCGGCGACGGCGTTGGGCACCGTACGCTCCGTCAGGTTCACCGCCTTCGAGTCGCCGTCCGAGTCGCCGGAACACGCGCCCACCAACCCCAGCGACAGCGTGACGGCCGCGGCCACCGCCCCCCGGCGCCATCTCCGTCGGGGCCACGGGGCGGCATGTAGGTGCGTATGAAGTGCCTGGTGGGACAGGCGAGGCGAACTGTTGAAACGCGCGTTGACATGCGAACTGCTCATGGAAATCCCCCGCGATATGGCTGAATGGCATGGATCGGCGAACAGTGTTGCTCACGATGCCTTCGGTCCGCAGGTGAGTGTGTGGTTTCGTCCTGGTCACATCGCGCCATCGGCTGGAAACGCTCGGTCGTCGTCGGTGGACGCCTTCCCGTAGGTGACGGCGTGTGGGTGCGAGCGCTGCCGGGGCGTCCGTGGACGGCGGGTGGAGAGGGCGCCGCGACCGGGATACTGGCGAACCGAGCCCGCCCCGAGTGCCGGTGGGCTCCCATCTCCGCGCGCCGACCGGAACGGCCCGGGCGGCGCGCGACGGACGACGGCCAGAAGCGGGGCGAGGCATATGCGGGCGGATCACGAGCGGCCCACCGGAGACGAGCGGCCCACCGACGGGGACCCGCGCGGTGAGGTCGAGCGGACCGCGACGTCGGGCGTACGAACCGGCGGGGGCGGGCCCGCCGACGGCGACCGTGGCGGCGACGGCGACGGTGGTTCGGTCGTGCGGGACGCGGCGGGGGAGAGTGGGGCGGGGGAGGCGAGCGGGTCCGGGCGCGGGGGTACGCCGCTGGCCGGGTTCACGGTCGGCGTGACGGCGGCCCGGCGTGCGGAGGAGATGATCGCGCTGCTGGAGCGGCGCGGGGCCACGGTGGTGCACGCGCCCGCGCTGCGTATCGTGCCGCTCGCCGATGACGGTCAACTCCGTTCCGCGACAGACGAGTTGATCGACCACGCGCCCGAAGTGGTGATCGCCACCACGGCGGTGGGCTTCCGTGGTTGGGTCGAGGCGGCCGAGGGCTGGGGGCTTGGCGACGCGCTGCTGGACCGGTTCCGGGGCGCGGAGCTGCTGGCCCGTGGGCCCAAGGTGCGCGGCGCGATCCGCGCCGCCGGCCTCACCGAGGACTGGGCGCCGGCCTCCGAGTCGATGGCCGAGGTACTCGACCGGCTGCTGGGCGAGGGCGTGGCCGGGCGCCGGGTCGCGGTCCAGTTGCACGGCGAGCCGCTGACGGAGTTCGTGGCGGCCCTGCGGGACGCGGGCGCGGAGGTGGTCGGGGTGCCGGTCTACCGGTGGCTGCCCCCCGAGGACCTGGGCCCGCTGGACCTGCTGCTGGACGCGGTGGTCGCTCGTACCGTCGACGCGCTCACCTTCACCAGCGCGCCCGCTCTCACCAGCCTGCTGCACCGGGCGGAGCAGCGCGGGCTGCGCGACGCGTTGGTCGCCGCGCTGCGTCGGGACGTGCTGGTGGCCTGCGTCGGCCCGGTCACCGCTCAGCCGTTGGCGGCGTACGACGTGCCCGCGAGCCAGCCCGAACGGTTCCGGCTCGGCCCGCTGGTGCAGCTGTTGTGCCGTGAGCTGCCCGAGCGTGCGCCGGCGCTGCCGGTCGGAGGGCACCGCCTGGCGGTACGCGGGCGCGTGGCCCTCGTGGACGGCGAACCGCGCCCGGTGCCCCCGACCGGGTCCGCCCTCCTCCGCGCCCTGGCCCACCATCCGGGCCAGCCCGTCCCACCGGCCGACCTGCTCCGCGTTCTGCGCGATGTGACGGGCGGGGATGACGTGGTGGCCGCGGGCGGCGCGGCGGGCGCGGGTGGAGGTGACGCCGTGGACGCGGTCGAGTCGGCGCTGGCTGACCTGCGCGCCGCGCTCGGCACGCCGGGGCTGATCGAGGCGACCCCCGACGGCGGGTACCGCCTGGCACCCGCACCGGAGAACGCGCGACCCGGCACGCCGCCGGGCGAGGCGTAGCGCCCCCGGAGCCGGGTGTGGACGGGGCCCGACCCAACCCGGGGTCGGGAGCGGGCGGGCGACCCGGCCTGGGGCCGGATGTGGGGGGGCGACCCGACCCGGGGTTGGGCGCGGGCGGGGGGCCCGACCTGGGGCCGGGTGTGTGTGGGGGCGGACCGGGCGCGTGCGGCCGTCGTCTCCGGGGCGTGGACGGGGCCCGGCCCCGGGCCGGGTTGGGGGCGGGGCCGACCTGGGCGTGGACGGGAGCCGACTCCCGGGGGCGTCAGCGGGGGACCGTCGCACGGAGACCCACGCCCGCCATCCGTCGTGGTGCCGCTGCGCGGCAGCGCCATCCACCCGTCGTGATGCCGCCGCGCGGCAGCGCTATCTACCCCGTTCCTTGTCGTCGTGCTTCCTGGGTCATGGACCGTCAGGTCCGCCTCGCCGATGCGCGCCAGCGCCATCCCCCCGCCCCTTGCCGCCGTGCTCCCTGGGTCATGGACCGCCAGGTCCGCCTCGCGGCCGCGTGCTAGCGCTATCCACCCGTCGCGGTGCCGCCGGGCGCCAGCGCTATCCACCCGTCGTGATGCTGCCGCGCGGCAGCGCCATCCCCCCGCCCCTTGTCGTCGTGCTCCCTGGGTCGTGGTCCGCCAGGTCCGCCTCGCGGCCGGGCGCCAGCGCTATCCACCCGTCGTGATGCCGCCGCGCGCCAGTGCCACCCACCCGTCGCGATGCTGCCGCGCGCCAGTGCCATCCCCCCGTTCCTTGTCGTCGTGCTCCCTGGGCCGTGGACCGCCAGGTCTGCCTCGCCGATGCGCGCCAGCGCTATCCGCCCGTCGCGGTGCCGCCGGGCGCTAGCGCCATCCACCCGCCGTGATGCCGCCGCGCGCCAGCGCCCCCCACCCGCCCCTTGCCGCCGCGCCCCCCGGGCCATGGACCGCCAGGTCCGCCTCGCCGCCGCGCGCCAGCGCCATCCCCCCGCCCCTTGCCGCCGTGCTCCCTGGGTCATGGACCGCCAGGTCCGCCTCGCGGCCGCGCGCTAGCGCTATCCACCCGTCGCGGTGCCGCCGCGCGCCAGCGCTATCCACCCGTCGTGATGCTGCCGCGCGGCAGCGCCATCCCCCCGCCCCTTGCCGCCGTGCTCCCTGGGCCGTGGACCGCCAGGTCCGCCTCGCGGCCGCGCGCCAGCGCTATCCGCCCGTCGCGGTGCCGCCGGGCGCTAGCGCCATCCACCCGCCGTGATGCCGCCGCGCGGCAGCGCCATCCCCCGCCCCTTGCCGCCGCGCCCTCCGGGCCATGGACCGCCAGCGCCCCCTCGCCGCCGCGCGCCAGCGCCCCCCTCGCCGCCGCGCGGCAATGCCACCCCGCGCTTGGGTGTGTTCGGAGGGTTCCGGGGAGGGGGCGGGGGCGGCACTCTGGAAGGGGAGGTTCCCCGCGGGGTTGGCGTAGGGGCGGGCTCGCGGACTGAGGGAGTGAGGGGCGCATGGTGGCGGTCTCGGCCTCGTACGAGCTGCGTTTCGATGCCGGTCGGTGCTGTCTTGACCTGGTGGCCACGGTGGGGGGTCGGTTCGGTGACGAGCCGGTCGAGCGGTTGGACAGTCCGGGCCGGCTCGGGCAGTGGCTGCTCGGGGCTGGCCTGTTGCCGCCGGGGTTGCGGCTCGACGCGGTGGACGCCGGTTGGCTCGCTCGCTTCCACGCCCTGCGGGACCTGCTGTTTCGCGTCGTGTGCGCCGAACTCGAAGGGCGGGCCGGCGATGCCGACGTGGAGCGGGTGAACGCGGTGGCCAGCGCCGCGCCCCCGGTGCTGCGGGCGGTGCGGGCCGCCGACGGCACTCTGGTGCGTACGCTCGCCACCCGGCCCGACTGTGACGCGCTGCTCGCCCAGGTCGCTCGGGACGCCGTCGATCTGCTCACCGACCCACGGGCGCGCGGGCAGTTGCGGCGCTGCGAGGGCGAGACGTGTGCGCTGGTCTATCTGGACACCTCGCGCGGTCGGCGCCGCCGCTGGTGCTCCAGCGAGGTGTGTGGCAACCGGGAACGCGTGGCCCGGCACCGCAGGCGCGCGGTCGACGCCCGGCGCTGACCTGGCGAACGGCGCACCAGGCCCGAGACGGACTTCCAGATTCCTGATATGCCATCAATTAATAGACGCATAACCGTAGTTGATGTGAGAACGTGGTGGAGCCACAGGCCCCGGTCGGGGGTCCGGGGCCTGTGCGCATCACCCGAGGGAGCCTTCACGCCCTGTCCGCCCCGAGCCGTGGAGCGGCCGTAGCGCGACGGGAAGTGAAGGCGGGCCGGGGCCCGAGTCGACCGGACTCGCGCGCCGCGTGGGCAACCGCCGGTCACCCTCTCGTACGCCCCTTCTTGTGCGACCTCTCCGCTCGCCCCCCGTGTTCGGGGCCGCCCCGCCGCGTACGCCCCCCTTGGCCGCGCACGCCGCGTACCCCGCCCGCCGCCTGTGCCGTGCGTCCCGCCGTCCGCGCGGTGTCCCCCGGCTCCGCGCGACGTTCGTCCGACGGCTGGGTGACCGTGGGCGGGGGCCGGGCGGATCGTCGGCCCGTCCGGACCCGACCGGCCTCCCGAGCCCGCCGGATCGGCCCGGCGGTCCCGACGCCCGACCCCCGATCCCCGATTCCCCCGCGCCGCCACGTGCCCTCCGCCCGCCCGGCGGGCGGTGTCCGGGGGTCACGCGCCATCTGGTGGGGGTCCCAGGCGTGCGCGGACTGCCCTGGTTCGCGTACGGTTGACGGCTGCCCTACGCACACAGAAGGGGGCCTGGGTGGCCGCGCACAACGCCACGCACGCAGCATCCGCAACGTCCCGGCACGCCGAGTCCGGAACCGAGGGTGCTCGCGACCGGGAGATCCGGGTCGAGCAGCGACATCTCAACCGGGTCTACCGGCGTCTTGAGGAGAAGATCCACGAGGCCGAGTACCTGATGGACGACGCGGCCAAGGGGGGCCAGGTGGGGACGCCCGGCGCGCTCGCCGAGCGCGACGCGCAGGTCTTCCGCGCCGGCGTCCACCTCAACCGGCTGAACAACGAGTTCGAGGACTTCCTCTTCGGCCGCATCGACCTGCTGCTCGGCAAGGACGGCGCGCGCGGCCCGGACGGCGCGTACACCTCCGTCGAGCCCGCCGACGACGCCGTACGCACCGACGGGGCCGGCGACCCGCACGCCGACATCGCCGAGACGCTGCACATCGGGCGGCTCGGCGTGCTCGACGCGGAGTACTCGCCGCTGGTCATCGACTGGCGCGCGCCCGCCGCCGCCCCGTTCTACCGGGCCACCCCCGTCGCCCCCGGCCGTGTGGTGCGGCGCCGCGTCATCCGCAGCAAGGGGCGCCAGGTGCTCGGCGTCGAGGACGACCTGCTACGCCCCGAACTGACCGCCTCGCTCGACGGCGAGCCGCTGTCGATCATCGGTGACGGCGCGCTGATGGCCGCGCTCGGCCGGGCCCGTGGCCACACGATGCGCGACATCGTCTCCTCCATCCAGGCCGAACAGGACCTGGTGATCCGCGCCCCCGCGAACTCCGTCACCGAGGTCGAGGGCGGGCCCGGCACCGGCAAGACCGCCGTGGCCCTGCACCGCGCGGCCTACCTGCTGTACCAGGACCGGCGCCGGTACGCGGGCGGCATCCTCATCGTCAGCCCCACCCCGCTGCTCGTCGCGTACACCGAGGGTGTACTGCCCTCGCTCGGCGAGGAGGGGCAGGTCGCCATCCGGGCGCTCGGCTCCCTGGCGGAGGCGGCCGAGACGTCCGAGCGGGGCGGCGGGAGCGGGGCGCCGGCGTACGACGAACCGGCCGTGGCCCGCGTCAAGGGCTCCATCCGGATGGCGAAGGTGCTGCGCAAGGCGGCGCGCGGCGCCCTCACCCTGCCCGGTCCCGCCCCGGTGACCAGCGACGACGAGGGCGAGGAGGGGCAGCTCAGCTTCGCCGGGCTGGACGCGACGCCCCGACGCGGCGACGGGGTACCCGAGCGGCTGCGCGTGGTGGCCTTCGGTACCCGGGTCGAGCTGGACGCGCGGAAGCTGCGCCAGATCCGGCAGTCGGTGCTCAGCGGCACCGCGCCGGTCAACCTGATGCGTCCGCGCGCCAGACGGCTGCTGCTCGACGCGCTGTGGTCGGCCTCGGGCGGCCCGCGCCGCTACCCGGACCCGGAGCTGGCCGCCGAGGCGCGGGAGGCGTTCGACGAGGACATCACCACGGAGTCGGAGTTCACCGACTTCCTGACCGCGTGGTGGCCCGAGCTGACGCCGCGCCGGGTGCTGGCCGCCATGGCCGACGAGAAGCGGCTGTCCCGCTGGTCGGGCACGGCCGGCGGCGGCCGGGGCCGTGTGCTGACCCAGCGCGAGGTGCGGCTGGTCGCCCGCTCGCTGCGGCGCCTGGACGCCGAGGGCAACGGCCCGCTGTCCGTGCACGACGTGGCCCTCCTCGACGAGTTGCACACCCTCCTCGGTACCCCCGCCCGGCCCCGCCGGCGCGAGGCGGACCCGCTGGACCAGCTCACCGGTCTGGACGAGCTGACCACCTACGCCGACCGGTTCGCCACCCGGCCCAGCAGGGCCGAGCGGCTGGAGCGGCTGCGCGACGAGGCGCGTACGGACTACGCCCACGTCATCGTGGACGAGGCGCAGGACCTGACGCCCATGCAGTGGCGCATGGTGGGCCGGCGGGGCAGACAGGCGACCTGGACGGTGGTGGGCGACCCGGCCCAGAGCTCCTGGTCCGATCCGGACGAGGCCGCCGCCGCCCGGGACGAGGCGCTGGGCACCCGGCCCCGGCGCCGTTTCGAGCTCACCGTGAACTACCGCAACCCCGCCGAGGTCGCCGAACTGGCGTCCAAGGTGCTCGCCCTGGCCATGCCCGGCACCGTGCCGCCCACGGCCGTCCGTTCCACCGGCCTCACCCCGCGCTTCGTGGCGCTGGGCGGGGACCCGGGGGCGGTGGTGCGCGCGGAGGTGCGGCGGCTGCTGGCCGAGGTCGACGGCACCGTCGGGGTGGTCGTCGCGATGGCGCGCCGCGCCGAGGCGGCCACCTGGCTGGCGGAGCTGACAGAGCCGGACGGGCGGACCGACGCGGACGTCGAGCGGCCCGAACCGGCCACGGGTGGGGACGCCGGTGGCTCGCGTACGGGCGCCGGCGGCGTGGCGGGCGAGGGCGCCGGGGCCGGCGGCGACGGCGGGGGCGAGCCGGGCGGGCGGGTCGTGGTGCTCGGCAGCCTGGAGGCGAAGGGGCTGGAGTACGACGCCACCGTCGTCGTTTCGCCGGCCCAGATCGCCGACGAGTCCCCGGCCGGGCTGCGCGTGTTGTACGTGGCGCTGACGCGGGCCACCCAGCGGCTGACCGTGCTCTCCGGCGAGCGGGACGACCCCGACGCGGCGGGCGTACCCGACCTGCTCCGCGACTAGCGGCGGCGCGGGCCGGGCCGGCCGCTCCTCGGGCCCGGCCGCCGGAGCCTTCGCCGCTGGGCGGGTCCGGCCGGCCCGCCGGGCCCGCGTGGCCCCCTGGCGCCCGCGGGCGAACCGGGGCCGGAACGCGCGTCGGGCGCCTCACCTGGGGTGAGGCGCCCGAAACGGAACGCTTATGACGCCGACCCGCCATGCTCGCCTCGCGGCAAGTGGTCGCTCGTAGCGACGAAGGTTGGGCCCGGGGGCTTGGATCGGGCCGACGCCACGTCCAGGCTAACAAACTCCGCGCAGAAGCCAATCCCGCACCGGGATGCCGTTTCACGGAGTCGACGCGGGCTTCCGGACGGCCGCATTGATCTCGTATCGTGAAATAGAACTTCCGTCATCTGCCTGACGCGGGGTGGTTACCGGGTACCGACTGGTAGGTGGGAGCATCGACAGGCGCGGCGCGCCCGGCGTGGCCGCGTTCCAAGGGAACAAGGGAAAGCAGAGGAAGTCGGCCATGGCAACGGCGCCTAGCGTCTCGTACTCGATGACGGTCCGGCTGGAGGTCCCCGCGAGCGGGACCGCGGTCAGCCAGCTCACCACCGCCGTCGAGTCCTCCGGTGGCTCGGTCACCGGCCTCGATGTCACCGCCTCGGGGCACGAGAAGCTGCGGATCGACGTCACCATCGCCGCCACCTCCACCGCGCACGCCGACGAGATCGTCGAGAAGCTGCGCGGCATCGAGGGGGTGGCCCTGGGCAAGGTCTCGGACCGTACGTTCCTCATGCACCTCGGCGGCAAGATCGAGATGTCGGCCAAGCACCCGATCCGCAACCGTGACGACCTGTCCATGATCTACACGCCCGGCGTCGCCCGCGTCTGCCAGGCCATCGCCGAGAACCCCGAGGACGCGCGCCGGCTCACCATCAAGCGCAACAGCGTCGCCGTGGTCACCGACGGCTCCGCCGTGCTGGGCCTGGGCAACATCGGCCCCAAGGCCGCGCTGCCGGTGATGGAGGGCAAGGCCGCGCTGTTCAAGCGGTTCGCCGGCATCGACGCGTGGCCGCTGTGCCTGGACACCCAGGACACCGACGCGATCGTGGAGATCGTCAAGGCCGTCGCGCCCGGCTTCGCCGGCATCAACCTGGAGGACATCTCCGCGCCCCGCTGCTTCGAGATCGAGGCGCGGCTGCGCGAGGCCCTGGACATCCCGGTCTTCCACGACGACCAGCACGGCACCGCCATCGTGGTGCTCGCGGCGCTGACCAACGCGCTGCGCGTGGTCGGCAAGAAGACCGAGGACGTACGGGTCGTCATGTCCGGTGCGGGCGCCGCCGGTACGGCCATCCTCAAGCTCCTGATCGCCGCCGGCGTACGGCACGCGGTCGTGGCCGACATCCACGGCGTGGTGCACTCCGGCCGGCACGACCTGGTGGACGCCGACCCGGACTCGCCGCTGCGCTGGATCGCCGACAACACCAACCCGGAGAACGTCACCGGCACCCTCAAGGAGGCCGTCGTCGGCGCCGACGTCTTCATCGGCGTCAGCGCGCCCAACGTGCTCGGCGGCGAGGACGTGGCCGCGATGGCCGCGGGCGCGATCGTCTTCGCACTGGCCAACCCGGACCCGGAGGTGGACCCGGCGGTGGCCCGCCAGACGGCGGCCGTCGTCGCCACCGGCCGCTCGGACTTCCCGAACCAGATCAACAACGTACTGGTCTTCCCCGGCGTCTTCCGTGGCCTCCTCGACGCGCAGTCACGCACCGTGAACACGCGGATGATGCTGGCCGCCGCGCGGGCCCTGGCCGACGTGGTGCTCGACGACGAGCTGAACGCGAACTACATCATCCCCTCCGTCTTCAACGACAAGGTCGCGGGCGCCGTGGCCGGCGCCGTACGGGACGCGGCCAAGGCTGTGACCGGCACCACGGCGGTCTAGGCACGGCGCGTCGCGGTGCGGGGGGTCGCTGAGGCGGCCGTAGGGTGGCGGGCAGCACAACGGCCGCAGCCCCTGAGCAAGACGCGAAGCGAACCCTGCGGTGTGCTGCCAGGAGCGGACGGAGCGTCATCACAATGAGGCAGTGGCGCTTTTCGTGTGACTCCCCAGGGTGCCGGATTGGCTTTCGCGCCATAGGTGCGGGCAGGATGCTCCCCCGAGGACTCCGTCCAGGGGGGACCCCCAAGGGCGCGGAAAGATCGAAAAGATCGGACCCGGGTCCGGGGACTGTCCGAGGGCCCTGGCAGCATCGGCTTCGATCTCACGCCTCATTGGCAAGAAGAACACGGGAGTACAACATGAACCGCAGTGAGCTGGTGGCCGCGCTGGCCGACCGCGCCGAGGTGACTCGTAAGGACGCGGACGCCGTGCTGGCCGCGCTCGCCGAGACCGTCGGTGAGGTCGTTGCTAAGGGCGACGAGAAGGTCACCATCCCCGGCTTCCTGACCTTCGAGCGCACCCACCGTGCCGCTCGTACCGCGCGCAACCCGCAGACCGGCGACCCCATCCAGATCCCGGCCGGTTACAGCGTGAAGGTCTCCGCGGGCTCGAAGCTCAAGGAAGCCGCCAAGGGCTGAGTCACATCACACGGCAGGGGCGGCCACCCGTATCGGGGTGGCCGCCCCTGCCGTGTGTCCGCCTCCGCTTCCCCGCCCGACCCCTTCGTGACGTGGGCCACTTGCCCCCACGAGCGCCGGCCACGTGCCGTCACTGGCCCGTCACCTGGCGCCGCCCGGGCGGGCCGCCGTCCGGCGCCGCCGGCGGAAGGTGTGCTTCCAGCGGCCCGCGGGCGTACGGAAGGCGTACGCGAAGGCCCTGTACGGCGGCGTGCGGCGGTCGCGGAGCGGTCCCAGGCCCAGAGTCCGGCGGGCCGTCCAGCGGCTGCGGACGGGCCCGTTCCGCCGGCCCAGCCGAACGCGGCGGCACGGGGTGGGCGGCTGGGCCAGTGCGGGGCGGGCCGGTCGAAGGAGTCGGGCTGCGGCGAGGCGGGGCGGGGCCGACCCCGGGACCAGGCGCGCGCGTCGGTGGGGCGGGGCCGGGGGAGAGGGCGGAAATTCGGTTGCGGTCCATGGCGTCGGTGATGACGATCGACGTACTCCGTAGCACGCTCCCTCGAGGTATCGCCGCAGATGGGGAGCGGGTCGGCGGGCGCGTGGCGCGCACGGGACGAAGGAGGGGGCGGCATCGCTCAGCCATGCCCACGCCCCCTTCGGAGGTTGCCGCACCATGTCCACCACCACCGCCGTACCGGTCGGGATCGGTCTGCCGATCAGCGACCCCATCACCCTGCTGACCTGGGCCGAGCGCGCTGACGCCGGCCCGTTCTCGACCCTGGGCCTACTCGATCGGCTGGTCTACGACAACCCGGAACCGCTGGTCACCCTGGCCGCCATCGCCGGCGCCACCCGCCGCGTCCGGATACAGACCGAGGTGCTGCTCGCCCCGCTGCGCGAGCCCGTCCTGCTGGCCAAACAGGCCGCCACCCTCGACCGGATCTCCGACGGCCGGTTCACGCTCGGCCTCGGCCTCGGCGGTCGGGAGGACGACTACCAGGCCGTCGGCGCCGACGTACGCCGCCGGGGGCGCACCCTCGACGAGCAGCTCGCCGTCCTGCGCCGGGTGTGGGCGGGTGGCGAGAGCAGGCTGGGCGACCCGGCCACCGGGCCCGTCGGCCCCGCGCCCACCCGAGCCGGTGGCCCGAAGATCCTCTTCGGCGGCTTCGCCCCCGCCGCGCTGGCCCGCGTCGGCCGCTGGGGGGACGGGTTCCTGGGCGCGTCGCTGCCGCCGGCGCACATGTCGGGCCTGTTCCGGACCGTCGAGGACGGCTGGCAGCGCGCCGGCCGTGCCGGTCGCCCCCACCTCGTCGCCCAGGTCAACGCGGCGATCGGACCCGACGCCGTGGTGCGCGACGCCCGGCGCGTCGTACGCGACTACTACGGCTTCGGCGACTTCGCCGACCACGCCGCCGAGGGGCTGCTGGGGACGGCCGAGGAGATCCGCGCGGCCATCGACGGCTATGCGCGAATCGGGGCAGATGAGGTCATGCTGTACTGCTGGGCGTCCGATCCGGAGCAGGTCGACAGGCTGGCTGAAATCATTCGCTGAGAGCGTCGGCGAGCGGCCGTTTCTGGCCATGATCATCTATAGGTGGAGGCTTCTCCTCCGCCCCGTGTGGGCCGGCCCGGGACGCGTCCCGGGCCGGCCCCTACCACCTCGCTCCCGCCCCCGCACGGCAGCCGAGGACGCCCGTCGCCAGGCCGACGGCAAACGGCGGATTTGCAGATGAGACGACGGGCGTCCGGCGGCCCGGTGCCCGGCTGGCCGGTTCGTGGCGCGCGGCCGTGGCCGCCGCGTGCGCTGGTGGCGCGTGGTGCGCCCCGTGGCGGGCGGGTGGCTCCCGCGCGGGCCGGGTGCCGGTCGCGCGACCGTCGGACCGGTGCGGCCGTGCGGCGGGCGCGCGGGGCCGGCGGGGCGCACGACGCCGCCCCGGTCCGGGCGGGGGCGCGGGCCGGGGCGGCGGCGGGTGAGGGACGGGCCCGGGGCGGGGGAGCGGGGCCCGTGGCGGGTCAGCGGGGGGTGGCCCCCGGCAGCTCGACCTTCGCGCCCAGGTCGCCCAGCTTGCTCATGAAGTTCTCGTAGCCACGGTTGATCAGGTCGATGCCGTGCACGCGCGAGGTGCCCTGCGCCGCCAGCGCGGCGATCAGGTACGAGAAGCCGCCGCGCAGGTCGGGGATGACCAGGTCGGAGCCCTGCAGCTTGGTGGGTCCGGAGACGACCGCGGAGTGCAGGAAGTTGCGCTGGCCGAAGCGGCAGGCGGAGCCGCCCAGGCACTCGCGGTAGAGCTGGATGTGGGCGCCCATCTGGTTGAGCGCCGAGGTGAAGCCGAGCCGCGACTCGTACACCGTCTCGTGCACGATCGACAGGCCCGACGCCTGGGTGAGCGCGACGACCAGCGGCTGCTGCCAGTCGGTCTGGAAACCGGGGTGGACGTCGGTCTCCAGCGCGATGGCGTTCAGCGGGCCGCCGGGGTGCCAGAAGCGGATGCCCTCGTCGTCGATCTCGAAGGCGCCGCCGACCTTCCGGTAGGTGTTGAGGAAGGTCATCATGGAACGCTGCTGGGCGCCCCGGACGTAGATGTTGCCCTCGGTGGCGAGCGCGGCGCTGGCCCAGGACGCGGCCTCCAGCCGGTCCGGCAGGGCGCGGTGGTTGTAGCCGCCCAGCGAGTCCACACCGGTGATGCGGATGGTGCGGTCGGTGTCCATGGAGATGATGGCGCCCATCTTCTGCAGTACGCAGATGAGGTCCTCGATCTCCGGCTCGACGGCCGCGTTGGACAGCTCGGTGACGCCCTCCGCCAGCACGGCCGTCAGCAGCACCTGCTCGGTGGAGCCGACCGACGGGTAGGGCAGGCGGATCTTGCAACCGCGCAGTCGCTGCGGGGCCTCCAGGTACTGGCCGTCCGCCCGCTTCTCGATGGTCGCGCCGAACTTGCGCAGCACCTCGAAGTGGAAGTCGATCGGCCGGCCGCCGATGTCACAGCCGCCCAGGCCCGGGATGAAGGCGTGGCCGAGGCGGTGCAGCAGCGGGCCGCAGAACAGGATCGGGATGCGCGAGGAGCCGGCGTGCGCGTCGATGTCCGCGACGTTGGCGCTCTCCACGTGTGAGGGGTCCAACACCAGCTCGCCCGCCTCCTCCCCGGGGCGCACCGTCACCCCGTGGAGCTGCAGCAGGCCGCGCACGACGCGTACGTCGCGGATGTCGGGCACGTTGCGCAGCCGGCTGGGCCCACTGCCGAGCAGTGCGGCGACCATGGCCTTGGGCACGAGGTTCTTCGCGCCCCGGGCCCGGATCTCGCCCTCCAGCGGGGTGCCGCCGTGGACAAGGAGTACATCGTCGGTGCCGGTCATAAGTCTCGCGTTCCTGGGATGGATGGGCCTTGGTGAGTAAGGGGGCAGAAGGAAAGGGTAATGGCCAGCGGGGTCCGCTCCGTAAGGCCGATCGGCTCTCGGCCATCGCCCCCGCACCCGGCGTGCGCGCAGGGTGTTCATCTCTCGACGCTGTGTGATGTGCGCCGTCGCTGCTGTCGTACGCCCCGCCTGCTGCGGGCGGCTACGCGCCTTCCGCCCCCCTGCGGGCCGGAAATGCGGGATCATGTGCCCATGACCGAGGTGTCCTCGCTCACAGGACGGTTGCTCGTCGCCACACCGGCGCTTGCCGACCCGAACTTCGACCGTGCGGTGGTGCTCCTGCTCGACCACGACGAGGAGGGCTCGCTGGGCGTCGTCCTCAACCGACCCACGCCCGTCGGCGTGGGCGACATCCTCGAATCGTGGGCCGCGCTGGCCGGCGAGCCGGGCGTGGTCTTCCAGGGTGGCCCCGTCTCGCTCGACTCGGCGCTGGGCGTCGCGGTCGTGCCGGGTGAGTCGGGCGAGGGCGACCGGGCCCGCCCGGCGGGCTCCACGCCGGCCGGCGACGCGGTGGCCCAGCGCTCCCGCGCCCGCGTGCGCGCCGGCGACCCCATCGGCTGGCGTCGGGTGCACGGCGCGATCGGGCTGGTCGACCTGGAGGCCCCGCCCGAGTTGCTGGCCTCCGCCGTCGGCTCGTTGCGGATCTTCGCGGGGTACGCGGGCTGGGGGCCCGGCCAGTTGGAGGAGGAGTTGGCCGAGGGCGCGTGGTACGTCGTGGAATCGGAGCCGGGGGACGTGTCCTCGCCCGACCCGGAGCGGCTGTGGCGGTCCGTGCTGCGCCGGCAGCGCAGCGAGTTGGCGATGGTGGCCACCTATCCGGACGACGCCTCGCTGAACTGAGTCGCCGGCTCGGTGGCGCGTACGGGTGGCCGGGGCCCGGGGCCTGCCCGGCGGGTCGCGCCGGACAGGCCCCGGCCCCGAGGGTTCAGCGCTTGAGCGTGAAGGTGAAGTCGCCGGAGATCTTGCCGCTCAGCCGGATGGCCGACACGAGCCTGCCGTCCGCGACGAGTCGCTCGACCTCGGCCCGGGGCAGTTCGCAGCCCTCGGCTATCAGCCGCACCGGTCGGACGGGGATACGGGCCGCGAAGTGGACGGAGACGTCCAGCACCTCGCGATCCAGGTGATCCCGTCCGCCGGTGTCCAGCCGCCAGGCGTGGTCCCAGTCCAGGGCGACGCGACCGCGCCGCTGGAGGCCCGGGTCCTGGAGCAGTTCGGCGGCCAGGCCGAGGTCGTTGGCGTGGAACCGGTCCAGCAGTTCGGGTCGTACGGAGCGCACGTTCGTCCGTTCCAGGACCGTGAGCTTCGCCGTCTCCCCGCACTGGACGCAGAGCACCAGGAGCCAGACGTCGACGAGCTTGTGATGGGCGTTGACGCGGAACTTGCCGCTCGCCCGGAAGCGGTCGGACGCGCAGGTGTGGCAGTGGCGACGCACGAGAGGTAGGCGGGTGGGCATGACCACCCAGGTGTTGAGCACAGAGGTACACCGGTTTCAGTGAGAAGTCCGCAGCAAAAAGCAGCGCGGCGCACAAGCGCGACGCGCGACAGATCAGCTCTCGGGTGGGTCTCACACGGTGTACAACGGCACGCCTTTACCTGGACGACTCGGTTCGCGAGCACGGTAGGGGCCTCGCCGGCGCCGCGCCACCGGATTTCGGCACCGCCCGCCCCGGGGCCCGCGCCCGGTGGGGGCGCTGGCGAGGCGGCCGGGTCGGCCGGTCAGAGGTGGCGGCGTGGTGGGCGGGGGGTGGGTCAGTCGTCCGGGGGCCAGTTCGCGCTGGTCATGGCGTAGTACTGGGCGGCGAGCGGGTGGGCGCCACGGGCCGGGAGGGCCAGCCGCACCGCGACCGGGGGCGCGTTCTTCAGGCGGACGAAGCGCAGGCCGGGGTGGGTGTGGCGGTCGGCGACCGACGCGGGGGCGACGCCGACGCCGTGGCCGGCGGCCACCGCCTCCAGCCACTCGTCGAAGTTGCCGCTGGTGCACGTCGGCGTCGGCCGTCGGTCGACGGGCCACAGCTCGGGGCGCGTGGTGCCGGTGACGGTGTTGACCACCAGCGGCAGGTCGGCCAGTTCCGCCCAGTCCAGCACCCGGCGGCCCGCCACGGTCGCCGCCGCCCCCGTGACGCCGCGCGCGAGAACGGCCACCCGCGCCTCGTGGGCGACGACCGTGCTGCGCACGGTGTCCCTCGGCGCCTCGCCCCGGAGCACCGCCACATCGCAGTCGCCGGTGTCCAGGCCGGCCAGCGGGGTGTCCCGGCGGACCAGGCGCACCCGGGCGCCGGTGGCGGCCTCGAACGCCGCGTTGAGCTCGGCGCAGGCGACCGGCAGCAGTGAGGTGAAGCCGAGCCGCAGCGTGGCGTGGCGGCAGGGGGCGCGGAGCGCGTCGCCCAGACGGGGCAGCAGCGCGCCGAGTTCCGCGTACAGGCGCCGGCCGGCGTCCGTGAGGGCCACGTGGCGCGTGCTGCGCTCCAGGAGCTGGGCGCCCACGGCCTCCTCCAGGGCGCGCACGGTGCGGGTCAGCGCGGGTTGTCCGATGCCCAGGAGGTGCGCGGCGTGCGTGAAGTTGCGCTCGTCGGCCACCGCGACGAAGCCGCGTAGGTGCCGCAGTTCCACGTCGGGCAGCCCGAGCGGCCCCGTGCCGCTCGGCCCGGCGTCGTCCCGGGCGCCGTGGGTCGCCTCCTCGGCGGCGGCCGTGCGCGTGTCGTCGGCGCCTCGCGCGCGGCGCGTGGGGCCCTCGGTGGGGGGTGCGCTCGCGCGCCGCCGCCCTGTGTCGCCACTCATGCCACCGAAGCATAAATGCCCGTGTGCGGGCATTTCCGCGGCGTTCCGGAGAGTGCCTACGCTTTTGGCCCGTGGCCCACCGGCCGCCTCGGCCGAGCGCGCCGCGTCAGCCGACCACCGCGACCCGTCAACCTCAAGGAGCGCGCTGTGCGCAAGGTGTTGCTGCTGGCGCTGGGGGCGTTCACCCTCGGCCTGGACGCGTACGTCATGGCCGGGCTGCTGCCCGTGGTCGCCGACGACCTGGACACCACCGTCTCGCTGGCCGGCCAGATGGTCACGGCCTTCACGCTCGCCTACGCGCTGTCCGCGCCGCTGGTCGCCGGGTGGGCGGCGGGGGCCCGGCCACGGCTGATGATCCTGGTCGCCCTCGCCGTCTTCACGGTGGGCAACGGGCTCACCGCCGTGGCGCCCTCGCTCGCGCTGCTGCTGGCCTCCCGCGTGGTGGCGGGCGCCGGGGCCGGGGTGTACGCGGCGCTGTCCACCGCCGCGGCCTCCGCGCTGGTGCCGGCCGAGCGGCGCGGCAAGGCGTTGGCGCTGGTCATGGGCGGGATGAGCACCGGCACCGTGCTCGGCGTGCCGCTGGGGGTGCTGCTGGCCGAGCACGCGGGCTGGCGGGCCACCATGGGTCTGGTCACCGGGCTCGGGGCGGTCGCCATCGGCGGGCTCGCCGCGCTGCTGCCGCAGGTCCCGGCCGCGCCCACGGTCTCCGCCCGCCAGCGGCTGGGGGCCGTCACGGACCGGGCCGTGGCGCCGGTGGTGGGTGTCTCCTTCCTGGCCGCCGTCGCGAGCCTGGGCCTGTACACCTATCTGGCCCCGGTGCTCGCGTCGGCCGGCGACATCCACGGGATCACCCCCTACCTGTGGGCCTGGGGCGCCGGCGGCGTGCTGGGCAGCGTGGTGATCGGGCCGCTGGTGGACCGCACGGGGCGGGCCCGGACGCTGGTGACGGCCGTCCTGGTGGCGGTCGGCGTGGCGCTGGCGCTGCTGACCCCGCTCGCCGGGGTGCCGGTGCTGCTGGGCGCGGCGCTGGTGGTGTGGGGCGCGGGCGGCTGGGCGCTCCAGGTGCCCCAGCAGCACCGGCTGCTCGCGGTGGGCGCGGAGCGCGGCACGGTGGCGCTCGCGCTCAACAACTCCGCCCTCTACCTGGGCAGCGCCGTCGGCTCCGCGCTCGGCGGCCTCGCGCTGGCGGCCGGCCTGCCCGGGAGCGCGCTGCCCTGGGCCGCCGCCGCGACCGTCGGCCTGGCCCTGCTGCCGCACGCGCTCACCGGGCGGCGCGCCGGCCCGGGGCGTACGGGGCCAGGCGGGGGCGTGGCGTCGGTGACGGCCGGGTCGGCCCGGGGTGGCGCCGGCGCGCGAAGTGCCTGCGTGTCGTGTGCGGGTGGCGCCGGGGCGCGGGACGCGGGCCGGGCGCCGGGCGGCGCGGCCGTGGGGGACGGCGGGGCGTCGGGCACACCCGGGGCGTGAGTACCCTTGGGCCGTATGAGCACTCCTCTTCAGCCCGAGCCCGAGCGCGGGGCAGGTACAGGCACCCTCGTGGAGCCGACGCCGCAGGTGTCGAACGGCGACGGCGACCACGAGCGCTTCGCCCACTACGTCCAGAAGGACAAGATCATGGAGAGCGCGCTCTCCGGATCGCCCGTCGTCGCCCTCTGTGGCAAGGTCTGGGTCCCCGGCCGTGACCCGAAGAAGTACCCGGTGTGTCCGATGTGCAAGGAGATCTTCGAGGGCATGGGCGCCGGGGGCGACAAGGACAAGGACGGCAAGGGCGGTAAGGGCGGCGGCAAGAAGTAGCCGCTGGTCCCTCGCGCCGCCGCGCGCCCCGAGGCTGCCCGCGCGCCCGGGCGGTGTACCCGTGTGGACACCGCCCGGGCGCGCGGTGTTGTCGGGGGTGGGCCGCGCAGTAAGGTCGCTGCCATGAGCGGGCGCGTGGAGCGGGCGGCGTATCTGGTGTTCGGGGCCCGGGAGGTCGATGAGTCCGACGAGGGCTCGCCGGCCTTCAGCCAGTTCGACAAGGACTGGGACGCACAGTTGCGGCAGTGCGGCCGACTCGCCGCCGAGCGGGGCTACCAGCCCGTGGGCAGCAGCGTGTTCTCCGTGCTCCAGGCGTCCGTGCCCAGGCTCCTGGAGTGGGCCGACGACCCCGGCTGTGACGTCGTCCTGGTCGCCAGCCCGCGACTGCTGGGCCGGATGCGGGCGTCCTGGCCGGACTGGGAGGCCGTGGTCGCCCGACTCGGCGAGGCCGGCGCCCGTCTCGAAACCGTGCCCTTCCCCGAACCGGCCTACCCCGGCGAGCGCTTCCCGGAGTAGCGCGCCGACCGCGCCCGGAGCGGCCCACCGACCCGTCCCGCCACGCCGTCCGTACGGGCCGTCGCCGGCGCGGGGCTCTCGTGTGAGCGTCCGCCCGGCGGGGAGCCGGGCCGTGTGACCGCCGCCCCCGACGTCCCGCCAGAGCTCGGCAAGTGGCGTACGGCACGCGGAAGTTGACGCTCTGTCCGCCCGAATCCGCCGACCGTCCGCCCGTTTCGGGCCCGCGCGTCCGGCCCGGCCCGGCCAGGCTCATCCCGCCCCACCGCCACCCCCGGTCAGGCGCCGCCGCGCGCGCCGCCCCCGCCCCGTACGCCCCCGTTGAGGGCAGCGCCGCCGGGCGCCGTCTCCGCCGCTCAGCCACCTCCGAGGGTCGGGCCCACGACATGAGGCCGGGCGCCGCGGCTTCGACCGCCGCCACGGCCCCACCTCTCCGGCCCCCCTTCGCGGCCCCGCCACGCCAGCCGAGGCTCGCCCGACCCGCCGACCCGCCGACCCGCCGACCCGCCGCCCGTGGCCGGTGTCGCGTCCCGTACGGGGTGGGCCCGCACTCGCCGCCGCGTCCCCCCCCACGGCCCGCCCGCGCGGGGTCGACCTCGGGCTCCGCCTGCCCGGGTGGGCGCCGCGCCGTGCCCGTACGGGCGCCGTGCGCGCGCTCGGCGGGCGCCCGCAGCGTGCCCGGTCGCGCGGCCGTGCGGAGGGCCGCGCCGGGTGCCCCCGCGCGCGTGCCCGCGCGACGCCGTGGCGGGTTCGGGGGCCGGGCGGGGCGTCGCCGTGCGGGGTGGCTTCGGTGGTGTTCGGCGGACGCGCCGCCGCCCGGGCTGGCCGCCCGCCGACCTCACGCGGTGCGTCGTTCAAACCTCTCGCGGACTTTTTGCCGGTCACGAACTCGTCGAGACCTCTTGTACGGCCAGACAACGGCCCTTAACCTCCTCCGTATTGTGCAAAGCGAAACGGGCGTTGCGCATAGCGCAACGCCACTGCGTGGGGGTTTTCCGTATGAACGTCTTTGCTCGAATAGCCACGCCGGTGGCGGCACTTGTCGCGGCCGGCCTCACCGCCACCGCCTGTGCGCCGTCCACCTCGGACAACGATGCGAAGAAGGACGAGAAGAGCGGCACGCTGCGCGTCTGGCTCTTCCAGGAGGTCGACAACGGGCCCAAGCAGAAGGTCGTCGACCAGGCCGTGGCGGACTTCCGCGGCCGGCACAAGGGCGTTGACGTGGATGTCACCTACATCCCGATCAACACCCGGGCCGAGAAGATGAAGGCGGCCTTCAACGACCCGAAGAGCGCGCCCGACCTCATCGAGTACGGCAACACGGACACGGCCGGCTACGTCAAGGACGGCGGACTCGCGGACATCAGCGAGGAGTTCGCGAAGTGGCCGCAGAGCAAGGACACCGACGCGACGGCCAAGGAGTCGGTGACCGTCCAGGGCAAGACGTACGGCTCTCCGCTCTTCGTCGGCGTCCGCGCGCTCTACTACCGCACCGACGTCTTCAAGGACCTGGGCCTCAAGCCGCCGACCACCCAGGAGGAGCTGGTCAACACGGCGAAGAAGGTCCGCGCGGAGCGCAAGGACCTCTACGGGCTCGCGGTCGGCGGCGCGTACACCTACGGCGCGATGCCGTTCATCTGGTCCAGCGGCGGCGAGTTGGCCACCGAGAAGGACGGCTCCTACCGCTCGGCCATCGACAGCCCCAAGGCGCAGGCCGGCATCAAGGCGTACACCTCGCTGTTCGGCGACCAGAACTGCCCGGCCAACAAGTGCGCCGAGATGGGCGGCAACGACAACGTCGAGACGTTCGCTTCCGGTAAGGCGGGCATGGCCATCGCCGGCAACTTCAACCACCCGGCCATCGAGGCGAGCAAGGTCAAGGGCAAGTACGCGGTCGTTCCGCTGCCTGGCACCAAGGCCGGCGAGATCGCTCCGGCGTTCGCGGGCGGAAACAACATCGGGCTGCTCAAGAGCAGTTCGCACCGCACCCTCGGGCTTGACCTGATGCAGTCGCTGACCAGCAAGAAGACACAGAACGCGCTCTTCGACGCGATGGGCTTCCTGCCCACCTACACCGACGTGCGCGCCCAGGTCGCGGCGCGCGAGCCGTTCGCCGAGCCGTTCGTGAAGACGCTGGACGTGGCCAAGTTCGTACCCGCCTCGCCGGGCTGGGCGGCCATCGACGCGGGCCTGGTGCTGCCGACGATGTTCCAGCAGATCGTCACCGGCCGTAAGGACGTGGACGCGGCGGCCGGCGAGGCGCGCAGGAAGATGGACGACGCCTTCACCGACGCGGGCTGAGTGAGTCACTGATGTCCCCTGACGCCTCCTCCCCGGCCCCCGGCACGGGCGCCGTCGCCCCGCTCGCCACCGCCTCCGCCCCCACCCCGGTCCCCGCCGTGGTCAAGGGCGGGCGCGGCGGCGCGGGCTCGCGCGCCCCGAAGTCCGGCGGCGGTCCCGGGTCGCGCGGCGCCTCGCGCTGGACGCCGTGGCTCTACCTGGCGCCCGCGCTGGTCGTGCTGGCCGCGCTGCTGGTCTACCCGATCTACCAACTGGGCCTGATCTCCTTCCTGGAGTACACCCAGGCCCAGGTCAGCGGCGGCGAGCCGGCCACCTTCAAGGGCTTCGCCAACTACGCCGAGCTCTTTGGCGACCGGCAGTTCTGGGACGTCCTGGTGGCGACCCTGATCTTCGCCGCCGCCTGCGTGATCTCCACCCTCGCGGTGGGCTGCTCCCTGGCCGTGCTGCTCACCCGCATCCGCGCCGTCCCCCGGCTGGCGCTGATGCTCGCCGCGCTCGGCGCGTGGGCCACCCCGGCCATCACCGGCTCGACGGTCTGGGTCTTCCTCTTCGACCCCGACTTCGGCCCGATCAACAAGATGCTCGTCTGGGTGGGCTTGTCCGGCTTCGAGGACTTCTCCTGGACCTACGACCGCTACAGCGCCTTCGCCCTGGTCCTCTTCGAGGTCGTGTGGTGCTCGTTCCCGCTGGTCATGGTCACCGTGTACGCGGGCATCAAGGCCATTCCGGGTGAGGTGCTGGAAGCGGCCTCGCTGGACGGCGCCTCCCAGTGGCGCACCTGGCGCAGCGTCATGGCGCCGATGCTGCGGCCCATCCTCATCGTGGTCACCATCCAGTCCATCATCTGGGACTTCAAGGTGTTCACGCAGATCTACGTGATGACCAACGGCGGCGGCATCGCCGGCCAGAACCTGGTGCTGAACGTGTACGCCTACCAGAAGGCGTTCGCTTCCTCGCACTACAGCGTCGGCTCGGCCATCGGCATCGTGATGCTGCTGATCCTGCTCGCCGTGACGCTGATCTATCTGCGGCTGCTGCGCAGGCAAGGAGAAGAGCTGTGAGCCCCTCGTCCGCGAGCCCCGCGTCCGTGGGCACGGGCTCCGCCCGCCCCGCGCCCGCCGAACGGCCCGCCGCCCCGGTGAAGAAGGCCGGCGCCCGCCGCGGGTCGCGGCTGCGGGTGCGCCGGCCGTGGCGGCTGGCCGCCGAGGCCGCGGCCCTGCTGATCGCCGTGGTCGTCGCCTTCCCGCTGTACTGGATGGTGCTCTCGGCGTTCAAGCCGGCCAACGAGGTGCAGTCCACCAGTCCACGGCCGTGGACCCTGAACCCCTCCCTCGACGCGTTCCGACGCGTCTTCGACCAGCAGGACTTCGGCCGCTACTTCCTCAACAGCCTCTTCGTCGCCGGCACCGTGGTCATCGCCTCGGCCCTGATCGCCTTCCTGGCCGCCACGGCCGTCACCCGCTTCAGGTTCAAGATGCGCACGACGGTGCTCATCATGTTCCTGGTGGCGCAGATGGTGCCGGTCGAGGCACTGACCATCCCGATGTTCTTCCTCATGCGCGACCTGGGCGACAGCGTGCCCGGCATCGGCCTGAACACGCTCGGCTCGCTGATCCTGCCGCACATCGCCTTCTCCCTGCCCTTCGCCATCTGGATGCTGCGCGGCTTCGTCAAGGCCGTCCCCGAGTCCCTGGAGGAGGCCGCCTACCTGGACGGGGCCAGCCGCACCCGCTTCCTGTGGCAGATCCTGTTCCCGCTGGTGCTGCCGGGCCTCATCGCCACCAGCGTCTTCTCCTTCATCTCCACCTGGAACGACTTCCTGTTCGCCAAGTCCTTCATCATCAGCGCGACGGAGAACTCCACCCTCCCGATGGCGCTGCTGGTGTTCTTCAAGGACGAGGGGAACGACTGGGGGGGCATCATGGCGGCCTCCACCATCATGACGATCCCGGTACTGGTCTTCTTCGTCCTCGTCCAGCGGCGGCTCGTGTCGGGCCTGGGCGGTGCGGTGAAGGACTGACGGCCCCTCCCGTGAGGGGTCGGCCGGCCCCGCCCGCACCCTGGGCGGGGCCGCGGTCATGCCCGGGGCGCGGCGGCGAGCCCCGCCCCGGGAGCGGGCGCCGACACGCGGCGGCCCCGTGGCGGCCCCGTGGCGGCTCCGGGTGGCGCCCGGTGTCGTGAGGTGGTGCGGCGGTCCACGTGCCGGGGTGGTGCGCGCCGGCGCCGGGGTCGCCCGGACCGGCTCGGACGCCCGAGCGAGGAACGGCCCCCGTTCGTGTGAGTCCCGCGACCGGCGCAGCGCCGTGCTCCGCCGCCCGCCGGCGGTGGCCCCCGGCGCGGCGCGCGCCGCGTCAGAGCCCCGCGCGCGGCCCGCCACCAGCGAGCGGAAATCCCCGGAAAGTTCGTCAAAGCGAACTATCCGTATCTCTGGGATGGAACCCCGCTTCGTGGACCCTCGCGGCGGCGGGTCGTCGATGTGTGCCAGAGTTGCCACGTCCAGGTCGTCAGCACGTACCGTACGGCTGGCAGCCGGGACACCGGGGACCGGGGAAGGGGCAGCTGGTTGACCACGCACGTACCGCAGGCAGCGCACACGGTGACGCTGCCGGGCTCGCTCGACGAGGCCGTGGCGGCGTTGACCGCCATGCCCGCCGCCGTGCCCGTCGCGGGTGGTACCGATCTGATGGCGGCCGTCAACTCCGGGCTCCTGCGGCCCGCCGCGCTGGTCGGCCTCGGCCGCATCAGCGAGATCCGGGGCTGGCAGTACCAGGACGGGCACGCCCTGCTCGGCGCCGGACTCACCCATGCCCGCATGGGCCGCCCCGACTTCGCCGCGCTGATCCCGGCCCTGGCCGCCGCGGCCCGCTCCGCCGGCCCACCCCAGATCCGCAACGCGGGCACCCTCGGCGGCAACGTCGTCACCAGCGGGCCCACCGGCGACGCGCTGCCGGTGCTCGCCGCGCTGGAGGCCACGCTCGTCATCGTCGGCCCCGACGGCAGCCGCGAGATCCCCGTCAGTCACCTGCTGGCCGGCGTCGAGATGCTGCGGCCCGGCGAGTTGGTCGGCTTCGTCCGCGTCCCGCTGCTGCACGCCCCGCAGACCTTCCTCAAGGCCACCGGGCGCACCGGGCCCGGGCGCGCCGTCGCGTCGGTGGCCGTGGTGCTCGACCCGGCGCGCCGGGGTGTGCGCTGCGCGGTGGGCGCCGTCGCCCCCATGCCGCTGCGCCCGTTGGACGCCGAGGCCTGGGTGGCCTCGCTGATCGACTGGGACGGCGCGCGCGGGCTGGCCCCCGAAGTGCGCGCGGCCTTCGGCGAGTACGTGGCCGCCGCCTGCATTCCCGACCCGCCGGCCGCCGAGGACGGCGGCCAAGAACCACCCCCGTTGCCGCCCGCCGCCCTCCACCTGCGGCGTACGGTGGCGGTCCTGGCCCGCCGAGCACTGGGGAGGGCGCTCGCATGACCTCAGAACACCATCCGCGCGGTTCCGGCCACCCGGCCGGGCCCGAGGCCGAGCCGCGCCCCGAACAGGAGCCGGACCACGGCGTGCCCGACGGGGGGTACGCGGCGCCCGGCGCGCCCGGACCGGCGTTCACCGGGTGGCAGCCGATGCCGACCGGTCCGGAGTACGACGCCGAGGGCACCGCCTTCGTGCAACTGCCGCCCGAGCTGGCCGACCCGTCGGTGCCGCTGCCGCAGGGCTGGGACCCGCTGGCCGCGCCCGGCACCGGCTACACGCCGCCGCCCGGCGCCCACTGGCACGCCCAGTCGACGTCACCCCGGCCGGCCCCGGGGCCGGCTGACGGCGCGCAGTCGTACGCGGGCGCGTACGACCCGTCGTACGGGCAGCACGGCGCCGCCGGTGACGGGGCGTCGCGAGGCGAGGGCGATCCGGCCGCCGCCGGCCAGTGGTCGCTGCCGCTCGGCCCGGGCGGGACGGACGTGGGCGGCCCGGGGCCGGCCGCGACCGGCCAGTGGTCGATCCCGCTGGCGGCGGACGAGGGCCCCGACGAGGCGGGCGAGTTCCCGCTGGAGGAGCACCACGCGGCCGGCTACGGACAGCGCCCCGCCCGGCGCGACCTGGGCCACGGCCGGCCCGACCGACAGCCGGCGGACGACGCGTACGCGGACGGGGGCGCGCACGCCGGTGACCCCCAGGGGCCGGGCCAGCCGCACGACCCGCACGCGACCGCGCAGTGGCCGGTGCCCTCCGCGCTCGGTGGGACGGGACAGTGGACGCTGCCCACCGTCGGCGACGAGGGTGTCGAGGAGACCGGCGAGTACACCATGAGCGCCTACCGGTTCGGGCTGCCCCCGCACCCGGCGGGCCCACGGGCCGACCGGCCGCACGAGGTCGGGCCACCCGCTCCCCGGGGCCCGGGTGACACGTCGCCGGACCACACCGCGCCCGGCCCCGTCGCGTACGGCCACGAGCCCGACCGTGGCCAGGCGCCGCTCCCGGAGGCGGGGTACCCGACGCCGGGTGGCCCCGGCACCGACCAGCCGGAACCCGGCCACCCCCACGGCGGCCCCGAGCGGGACGCGTACGCCACCGGCGGGCCGTCGCGGGAGACCGGCGCGCCGCTCCCGGTCCAGGACGGGCCCGGCCTGCCGGACCAGCGCCGGGGCCCCGACGGGCACGCGCCGCACCGCCCTCAGGGCGTTCCCCAGTGGCCGACGCCGCCGGCCGGCGACGCGAGCACCGGACAGTGGCCCGTCGAGGACGCCACCGAGCGCGGCGGCGCGCCGTCCGCGCCGCACCAGGCGCCGGAGGCGTACGCGCTGGCCGACCGGCTGGTCGCCCCGTACCGCCCCCGCCCCACGCCGTCCGCCGAACACCCGGGCCCCACCGGGCACCCGGAGTACCCCGCGCACGCCGAGAGCGCCGAACACCCCGACAGCGCCGACCAGCACCCGCACGCCGACGCCCCGGCCCCGGCGCGGCGGTGGGCGGGCGGTGAGGCGGCGGAGCGGCGGCCCGAGGACGCCCCGGCCCCGGTCGGGCACCCGACGCGACCCGGCACGGAGCATCCCGACGCGCCCGAGGGCCAGGCCGACCCGGCGGGCCGCGCGGGCGAGGAGCCCGCAGACCCGACCGACCCCGCCGACACCACGGACGAGGACGCCGCACACGGCCCCGCCGCACCGGCCGACGCCGCGCCCGCGGGGCAGGGCCCCGACGGCGGTGTGGCGCAGGTACCGGCCGCCCGCGTCCCGTGGCCCGCGCCCGAAGGCCAACCGCCGGGCGGTACGGGGCGGTTCGCCTTCCCCTCCGCGCCCAGTTCCTCCGTGCCCGGCCCGGCCGCGCAGTCCGGCGCCTGGGTGCCGGCGCAGGGCGACCGGGGGCGGGACGACACCGGTCAGGGCTACCCCGAGCGGGCGTACGCCCCCGCCGACCCCGACGCGTCCCACCCGCCGCACGGCGACCAGCCGTCCCCGGCGGACCAGGTGGAGCGCTCGGAGCACGCCGGACCGCCGTCGGACAGCGCGCCGGACACCCCGCGACGCACGGCCGACCCGGCCCCCGCCCCCACACGTCCCGACTCCGACGGCGGCGCGACCAACGCGCCCCCACGGCACGGTGACGCGTCCGCCGCTCCGGACCACCGGGCGCCCGACGGCGTCCGGTCGGCCACGCCGGCGCCCGCGCGCGTCGACGAGGCGGGGCGACACGCCGAGGGCGCCGAACCGCCGGGGAGCGCGCCAGGCTCCGCGTTCGGCGGCGAGCCCGAGAGCGTCGGGGGTGACGCCACCACGTCGGCCGGCGCGCCGCTCGACGCCGACGCCGCGCCGGCGCACGGCGAACCGAGCGGCGAGACCGACCAGTTCGCGCGACCCGGAGCGCCCACCGAGGGCCACCCCGACGCCGGCGCGTCGGAGACCGGCGCCCCGCGCGCGTCCGCGCCCAGCGCGCCGGTGCGAGGCGCCCCGGTGCCCGGCAAGCCCACGCCCGGCACGCCCGCCGACGGCGTCACGCCCACCTCCGGCGCGCCCGGCCCGGACGTCCCGACGCCCGCCGCGCCCACCGACAGTGACCCGGCGCGCGGCGCGTCCGCGCGTGAGACTGCTCCGGGGGTCGAGTCAACTCCCGCCTCCGGTACGCCAGTTGGGGACGTGCCGGCGCCCGGGGAGGCCGGTCGCGACGGCTTCCGGCGCGGCGCGCCCACGCACGCCGTCGCCGGCGCGCCCTCCGGGCCCGACGGCGCGCCGGACGAGGGCGCCTCGGCGCGGGACGCGCACGGCTACGACGCCCCCACCCAGGGCGCCCCCGCGCACGACGCGCCCGGACAGGGCACCCCGGCACACGGCGTGCCGGCCCCCGGCGCGCCGGCCGACCACGACCCGGCGCGCGACGCGTCCGCGCGTGCTGCCGCCGAGGCGACTCCCGTACCCGGTGCGCCGGTTGAGGGCGGTCCGACGCGGGGCGCGCTCGACGGCGACGCCTCCGGGCACGACACCTCCGGCCACGGCGTGCCGTGGCACGACACACCCAGCGACGGCACGCCGGCGCACGGCACCCCCCCGCACGGTGCGGTCGGCCCGGACCCCACCGCTCCCGCGACGGACCCGTCGCACGGCGCCTCGCCAGGGACGGACACCCAGGCCGGTACGCCCGGCGTCGACGAGGCCGCCGAGGCGACCGGCGAGCGCACGCCCCTCGCCGTCGGGCCGATCGCCCTCGGCCCCGCCGACGCCGCGGGCCCGGCCCTCCACGGTCCGAGCGACACCCACGGTCCGAGCGACACCCACGGCCCCGTCGACGCCGGCCCCGCCGAGGGTGACCCCGCTGGTACCGGCCCGACCGCCCCGCCCCTAGCCCACCCGACGGACGCCGGATCGGCCGGCCCCGGTCCGACCACCGCCGCGTCCGGGGCCGCCCCGGCCGGCGACGCCGCGTCCCGTACCGACACCCCCGCGCACGCCGACGCCCTCCCGCACGCCGACGGTGGCGCCCGGCCGGTCGACGCGCGCCACGACGGCGCCGGCCAGCCCGCCACCGACGCCGACCCGACCGGTCAGGCCCGCTCCGGCGCCGCCCCGGTCGACGCCGCGCCCGGCCACGGCGAGGCCGGGGCCGCCTCCGGTCACGCCGGCGCCGAGACGGACGCCGACCGGTCGACGGACGGGCCGCACCCGGACACGTACCCGGACCCGCACGCGAACGGCCCGCGACCGGAGGACTCGTACGCGAGTGACCCGGTCCCGCACGCCGCGCCCGCCGTCGGGCAGGACGTCGCCGCGCCCGTGGACGGCCCCCAGCCGCCGGGTGCGCACCCGGCCGGCCCGTATCCGGACGCGCACGCCAACGCCACCGACCCGTCCGCGAGCCATCCCCGGCCAGCGGGTCCGCGCGCCCCGGGATCCGCCGCCACCGCCCCGGGTGGGGCCGGCGCCCCGGACGGGGACGCCGGGCTCGTCGAGGGCCCGGTTGCGGCGCCCGACGGGGACACCGCGGCCGGTCGTCCGCACCCGGACGGCGCGGCCCCGGGCGCACCGGCCGACCTCGCGGCGGACCCCGCCGCCACCGGCCCGCTCCCCGTCGGCCCGACACCCGCCGATCCGACCACCGTCGGCCCGCCGGACTCCGCCCCGCACGAGCGGGACGGGGTACCGGGCGCCGACCACGCCCCGGCCGCCGACACCGGCCCCGCCGAGGGCGCCGCCGACACGACGCCGGCCGACCACGGCCCGCACGCCGTCGACGGCACGCTCGCCGACCACGCTTTGGCCGCCGCCGAAGGCGTGGCCGCCGACACCGCGCCCCCCGCCGAGGGCGACCCGCACGCCGAACACCCGCTGGCCTCCTACGTGTTGCGGGTCAACGGCGCCGATCGACCGGTGACCGGCGCCTGGATCGGCGAGTCGCTGCTGTACGTGCTGCGCGAGCGGCTCGGCCTCGCGGGCGCCAAGGACGGCTGCTCGCAGGGGGAGTGCGGGGCCTGCTCCGTCCAGGTCGACGGGCGGCTCGTGGCCTCCTGCCTGGTGCCGGCCGCGACCACCGCCGGCTCCGAGGTGCGCACCGTGGAGGGGTTGGGCACCGACGGTCGACCCAGCGACGTGCAGCGGGCGTTGGCCGCGTCGGGCGCCGTGCAGTGCGGCTTCTGCGTGCCGGGTCTCGCGATGACCGTGCACGACCTGCTGGAGGGCAACCACGCGCCCACCGAGCGGCAGACCCGGCAGGCGATCTGCGGCAACCTGTGCCGCTGCTCCGGCTACCGGGGCGTGCTGGACGCCGTCAGCGAGGTGGTGGCCGGCCGCGAGGCCGCTGCCGCCGCCGAGGAGGCCGCCGCGCACGAGAGCGCCCCCGGCGACGCCGGACCCGCCGGCCACCTCCCGCACCAGGCCACCCCGCACCCCGCCGCCGCGCACCCCGCCGACCCGGCGGCCGACCCCGGCGCGTACCCGGTCGGCTATCCGGCGCCCGGCGCGTACGACACTGGCGGCCACCCGCTGGTCCCGGACGTGGGCCAGCCCGCGCCCGACTACGCGGGCTACGGCACCGACGGCCAGGGCGTCGCCTACGGCGACGGGGGACTCCACGACGACGGCGGCAGCGGAAGGCACACGGCATGACGGGAACCGCGGACGGCCTCGGCGCCACCACCGTGCCTGCGACGGCGGGCGGCGCGGCCTCGGCGCCGCCGGCACCGCGCGGGCTCGGCGCCTCCGTGCCGCCACTCGACTCCATCGCCAAGACCCAGGGCGTCTTCCCGTACGCCGCCGACCTGTGGGCCGAGGGTCTGCTGTGGGCGGCGGTGCTGCGCTCCCCGCACCCGCACGCGCGCATCACCGCCATCGACACCACCGCCGCCTCCGCCATGCCGGGGGTGCGCACCGTGGTCACGCACGCGGACGTGCCGGGCGACGGCGCGCACGGGCGGGGCGTCGTGGACCGGCCGGTCTTCGCCGCCGAACGGGTCCGCCACCACGGCGAGCCGATCGCGGCCGTGGCCGCCGACCACCCCGACACGGCCCGCCTCGCGGCGGCGGCCATCGCCGTCGAGTACGAGGTGCTGGAGCCGGTCACCGACCCGGAGCAGGCGTTCGGCGCCGAACCCCTGCACCCCGACGGCAACCTGATCCGCCACATCCCGCTCAGCTACGGCGACCCGAGCGTGGTCGGCGACGTCGTCGTCGAGGGCGTCTACCGCATCGGCCGCCAGGACCCCGCGCCCATCGGCGCCGAGGCCGGTCTCGCCGTGCCCCGCCCGGACGGCGGCGTGGAGATCTACACCGCCTCCACCGACCCGCACGCCGACCGCGACCTGGCCGCCGCCTGCTACGGGCTCCCGACCGACCTGGTCAAGGTCGTGGTCACCGGCGTGCCGGGTGCCATGGGCGAGCGGGAGGACGCCGGCATGCTGCTGCCGCTGGGCCTGCTCGCGCTGCGCACCGGGCGGCCCGTCAAGCTCGCCGCGACCCGCGAGGAGTCCTTCCTCGGCCACGTTCACCGCCATCCCACGCTGCTGCGCTACCGCCACCACGCGGACGCCGAGGGCACGTTGCTCAAGGTCGAGGCGCAGATCCTGCTCGACGCGGGCGCCTACGCCGACACCTCGGGCGAGGCGCTGGCCGCCGCCGTCTCCTTCGCCTGCGGCCCGTACGTGGTTCCGCACGCCTTCGTCGAGGGCTGGGCGGTGCGCACCAACAACCCGCCGTCGGGCCACGTGCGCGGCGAGGGCGCGATGCAGGTGTGCGCGGCGTACGAGGGCCAGATGGACAAGCTCGCGGCCAAGCTCGGCCTCGACCCGGCCGAACTGCGCCTGCGTAACGCCATGGCCACCGGGGACCTGCTGCCCACCGGGCAGACCGTCACCTGCCCGGCGCCCGTGGCCGACCTGCTGACCGCCGTGCGCGAGGAGCCGCTGCCTCCGCTGCCGGGCGACGACGGGGACGCCGACGACTGGCCGCTGCCGGGCGGCCCGGACGGCGCGGGAGACCCCTCGGCCGTGCGCCGGGGCGTCGGCTACGGCGTGGGCATGGTGCACATGCTGGGCGCCGAGGGCGCCGACGAGGTGGCCACGGCCACCGTCAAGGTGCAGGGCTCGGTGGCCACCGTCGTCTGCGCCGCCGTGGAGACCGGGCAGGGCTTCAGCACGCTGGCCCGGCAGATCGTGCAGGAGGTCCTGGGCGTCGAGGAGGTGCACCTCGCGCCCGTGGACACCGACCAGCCACCGGCCGGGCCCGCCGCGCGCGGCCGGCACACCTGGGTGTCGGGCGGGGCCGTGGAGCGGGCCGCGCGCATGGTCCGTACGCAGCTCCTCCAGCCCCTGGCGCACAAGTTCGGCATGTCCACGGAGCTCCTGACTATCGCCGACGGCAAGATCACCTCGTACGACGGGGTGCTCAGCACCACCGTGGCCGAGGCGTTGGAGGGCAAGGAGCTGTGGGCCACGGCGCAGTGCCGCCCGCACCCGACGGAGCCGCTGGACGACTCGGGGCAGGGTGACGCGTTCGTCGGCCTCTCCTTCTGCGCGATCCGGGCCGTGGTGGACGTGGACGTGGAACTGGGCCTGGTGCGCGTGGTGGAGCTGGCGGTGGCTCAGGACGTGGGGCGGGTGCTGAACCCGCGCCAGCTCAGGGCGCGCATCGAGGCCGGCGTCACGCAGGGCCTCGGCGCGGCGCTCAGCGAGAACCTGCGCACCTCGCGCGGCATCGTCCGCCACCCCGACCTCACGGGGTACGCCCTGCCGACCGCGCTGGACGTGCCCGACATCAGGATCGTGCGGCTGATCGAGGAGCGGGACGTGGTCGCGCCGTTCGGCGCCAAGGCCGTCAGCGCGGCGCCGGTGGTCACCTCACCGGCGGCGATCGCCTCCGCCGTGCGCGCGGCCACCGGCCGCCCGGTGGGTCGGCTGCCGATCCGCCCGCAGGCGGCGGTCGTCACCGACGAGCGCCGCTAGCGCGCACCGACGAGCGCCGCCGGCGCGCCCGCGCCCCGCGCGGAGCCACGAACGGGCCGGGTCGCCACCGCGACCCGGCCCGCCCGTGCGTGTGGCGCGCGGCTCAGTCGGTCATCGCGCGGGCCAGGCTCGCCGGCCGCAGGTCCTGCCAGTGCTCCTCGACGTAGGCCACGCACGCGGCGTGGTCGTCCTCGGCGTGGGCCACGGTCCAGCCGGGCGGCACGGCGATCGCCGCCGGCCACAGGGAGTGCTGGTGCTCGGCGTTGACCAGGACGAGATAGCGGGCGTCCGGGTCGTCGAACGGGTTCGTCACGAGGGGATCCTTCCAGGAGGTGGGGCGGACGGTCAGTGCGTCAGGGCCGCCTGGCCCGTCGCGGCGGCGGTGTCGGGCAGCGTGCGCGGGCTGCGCAGCGCGGCGGCCACCACCGGGCCGATGACCGCGACGTGCTCGGGCCGCATCAGGTGGTAGTGCTGCGCCCGCACGCGGTGCACGTCCAGCAGCCCGCCGACGTGGGGCTCCCACGCCCGCGCGACGTGCGCGGGATCGCGCTGGTAGCCGGGGATGTCCAGCTCGGCGGTGAAGAGCAGCATGTCGCCCGCGTACGGCTCGGGCGTGAAGGCGCGCATCAGCTCCAGGTCGTTGCGGAAGATGTCGAGCAGCGGGAAGCTGTCGCGGCCCTCCAGGAGGTGGACGGGCAGCCCCGTCTCGCGGCTCAGGTCGGCCGCCAGCTCCTCCTCCCCGACAGCGCCCGCCGCCTCGGGCCCCGGCGCGGCCAGATCGCGCCCGCCGACGTCGTCGAGGAGCAGGCCCAGCCACTGCCGCTTGCTGAGCGGCGGCAGGTCGTCGAAGGTGTGCCGGTAGTCGGGGTACGCGTCGAGCACGGCCAGCAGCCCCGTCTCCTCGCCCTCGCGCTGGAGCTGGGCGGCCATCGAGTGCGCCACCAGCCCGCCGAAGGACCAGCCGAGCAGGTGGTAGGGGCCGTGGGGCCGCACCGCGCGGATCTGCGCCAGGTAGTCGGCGGCCATCTCCGCCACCGCCGAGGGGTGCGCGCCCGGGTCGCTGAGGGCGCGCGCCTGCAGGACGTAGACGGGCTGGTCCACGCCCAGGTGCGGCAGCAGCCCGGAGTAGAGCCAGCCCAGCCCGCCGCCCGGGTGGACGCAGAACAGCGGGGGCCGCTCGCCTCCGGTGCGCAGCGCGAGCAGCGGCTCCAGACCGTGCCGTTGGGGCGCGCCCGCCCCGGCGGCCAGCGCCGCGTCCAGCCGGGGCGCCAGCCGCTCGGGCGTCGGCGCGGCGAACAGGTCCCGGATCGTGAGCTGGACGCCGTGCGCGTCACGGACCCGGCTCACGAGCTGCGAGGCCAGCAGCGAGTGCCCGCCCAGGTGGAAGAAGTCGTCGTCGATGGTGACCGTCGGCAGCCCCAGCACCTCGCCGAACAGCCCGCACAGCAACTCCTCGTGCGGGGTGCGCGGCGCGCGGCCGGCGGCGCTGACGCTCACCTCGGGCGCGGGCAGCGCCGCGCGGTCCACCTTGCCGTTGACGTTCACCGGCAGCGCGTCCAGGACGACGAACGCGGCGGGCACCATGTAGTCCGGCAGCGTGCGGCCCAGCAGCTCCCGCAGGGCCGGGGCGTCCAGCGGCGACGCCCCGCCCCCCTCGGTGGCCGCCGTGGCCGCCTCCCGCGGCGTCAGGTAGGCGACCAGCCGCTGGTCGCCCGGGGTGTCGGCGCGCACCAGCGCCACCGCCTGGCCGACCCCCGGCGCGGCACGCAACGCGGCCTCGATCTCGCCCAGTTCGATACGGAAACCACGCAGCTTGACCTGGTGGTCGGTGCGGCCCAGGTACTCGACCTCGCCGTCCGCGCGCCAGCGCGCCAGGTCCCCGGTGCGGTACATGCGCTCGCCCGGCACGCCGTACAGATGGGCGTACGGGTCGGCGACGAAGCGGCCGGCGGTCAGCGCGGGCCGACGGTGGTAGCCCCGGGCCAGCTGCACTCCGGCCAGGTACAGCTCGCCCGGCGCGCCGGGCGCGCACGGCCGCAGCCCCTCGTCCAGGACGTACAGCCGGGTGCCGGTCACCGGCCGGCCGATGGGCACCGGGCCGCTCCCGCCCGGCCGGGCGGCGTGGTACGTCACGTCCACGGCGGCCTCGGTCGGGCCGTACAGGTTGTGCAGCCGCGCCGTGGGCAGCACCGCGTGGAAGCGCTCGGCGCTCTCCCGGGACAGCGCCTCGCCGCTGCAGAAGACCCGGCGCAGGCTCGCGCAGGCGGCGGCGGCCGGCTCGGCCAGGAAGACGTCCAGCATGGGCGGCACGAAGTGGGCCGTGGTCACGCCGTGTGCGCGGATCACCTCGGCCAGGTAGGCCGGGTCGCGGTGCCCGCCGGGCCGGGCCAGCACCAGCGTCGCGCCGGTCAGCAGCGGCCAGAAGAACTCCCACACCGACACGTCGAAGCCGGCCGTGGTCTTCTGCAGCACCCGGTCCTCGCCGGTGAGCCGGTAGGTGTCCTGCATCCAGCGCAGCCGGTTGACGATGGCCTGGTGCGGTACGGGCACGCCCTTGGGCCGGCCGGTGGAACCGGAGGTGTAGATGACGTACGCCGGGTGGAGCGGCAGCGGGGCGGGCGGGAGCGCGGCGGTGGGGGACACCGCTGCCAGCGCCCGGCTGACATCGCTGTCATCGAGGGTGAGCGTGGGGATGTCGAGGCTCGGGCCGACGGCGGGGGCGCTGTCGGAGCGGGTGACGACCAGGGCGGGCGCCGCGTCCGCCAGCAGGTAGGCCAGCCGCTCGGCCGGGTGGTCGAGGTCGAGCGGCAGATAGGCGGCGCCCGTCCGCAGCACGGCCAGCAGCGTGATCACCAGGTCGCTGGAGCGGGGCAGGGCGACGGCCACGGTGCGCTCGGGCCCCGCGCCGCGCGCGGCGAGCAGGTGGGCCAGCCGGGTGGCCGCCGCGTCCAGCTCCGCGTAGCTCAGCCGCTCGTCGCCGGCGACCAGGGCCGGCCGCTCGGGCGTGCGGGCCGCCTGCGCGCCGAGCAGCTCCGGGAGGGTCCCCGGGGCCCTCGGCCCGTCGGCGGGGCCGGTGGTGGGGTGGGACGCGCCGGCCGTCGGGTCCGCCGTGGTGGCGCGGGGCGGCGTCGTCGCGGGCGCGGCGTCGGGGGCCGGCGGGGTCGCCCGGGTGCCGCCGCTCCACTGGAACAGGACGCGCTCGCGCTCGTCGGCGTCCAGCAACTCGATCTCACCGACGGTGCGCCGCTGCGCCTCGGCGTCGGCGAACTCCGTCACCAGGGCGATGAAGCGACGCCGGTGCGTGGCGAGCTCGGCCTCGGAGTACAGATCGGTGTTGGCGTTGAGGTCGATCCGGATGCCGGTGCCGTCCGAGCGGTCGTACGCCATGATCGCCAGGTCCTCGACCAGCCCGTTGGACAGGTTGTGCGCGGTGACGCGGTGCCCGTCGTAGGTGAAGTCGTAGCCGAAGGACATGATGTTGACATGCGGCCCGTTGAAGCCGCGCCCGCCGTCCGGCAGCTGGAGGTCACGGGCGAGGTCGATCTTGCGGTAGCGCTGGTGGCGCAGCGCCTGTCGCACCTCGCGGGAGACCTGCTTGAGCAGGTCGCGTACGCGCGTGTGGCCGCGCACCGGTATGCGCAGCGGAAGCAGGTTCGCGAACATGCCCGGGACGGTGCGCGACTCGGCGTCGGTGCGCGCGGCGACCGGCAGGCTCAGGATGACGTCCCGCTCGCCGGTGAGGCGGTGCAGGTAGGCGGCGGTGGCCGCGATCATCAGCGCGGACCAGTGCGTTCCGGCGGCGCGCGCCGAGGCCCGCAGGCGTACCGCCTCCTCCTCGCTGAGGAACACGGTCTCGCGGATGCGGGACTCGAAGACGCCGGCGCGGCGGCCCGCGAGCCGGGCCGGCTCGGGGTAGTCGCGAAAGCGCTCGGTCCAGTAGGCGCGGTCCGTGCCGAACGCGTCCGAGGCCCGGTACTCCGCGTCCTTGTCGAGCAGGACACGCAGGGCGCCCAGGGGCGAGGGCGGCGTGTCGGTCCCGGTGGCCAGGGCGGTGTAGAGCTCGGCGGTACGGCGGGCGACGAGGGCGCCGCCGGCCGCGTCCGTGACGATGTGGTGCAGCCCCTGGTACCAGGCGTACCGCTCCGGCTCCAGCTTGAACAGCGCGTACCGGAACAGCGGGTCGCGCGTGAGGTCCAGGACGCGGGCCAGGTCGGCGCGCATCCACTCCTCGGCCGCCGCGTCCGGGTCCGCCTCGGCGCTCACGTCCAGGACGGGGAAGTCCCACCCGGTGATCGGTCGCTGGACCTGCCAGGGAATCCCGCCGTCCTCGCCGAAGCGGGCGTTCAGCGGCTCGGCCTCCGCGACGGCCTGCCGCACGGCCTTTTCCATGAGCCCGGCGTCCACCGGGCCGTGTATTTCGATGTACTCGCCGATCCGGAACTGGGTGCTGTCCGGATCGAGTTGCTGGCTGAACCAGATCTCGTTCTGGCCGTTGGACAACGGGAGTCGCATTTCGCGAGTCTCAGACCGCAAAACTTTCACCTCGTGCGCTAGCGAAATGGAGGGAGTCGGCCCGGTCGTTGGCCGAAGTTCAGCCACCACGACGCCTGGTAAGCCGCACCATGATCCTAGGAGTCGGACCATGCGGGTGGTGGCCACGGAGAGGGGATTCCGGCCACATCGTAGGGGGTGTCGGCGAAGGCCCCTGATGTTATGAGGATGGTGAAACTGTTCCGTGACGGACATGTGAATAGAGTTTGCGAGCCCATCTCGTCGAATACCCGACTAGGGGTGTCATAGGGGGTCCTTTAGGGGTGTCAGTTACGGGTAGTAACTGATGGCTTGACGTGCGTGGGTGAACGTGCCGCGTAGGCCACATTTCCCATTCCCTCGTTGTATTGCTCGTGTTTCGGTCAACGTGCTTCGGCGGGGGTTCCGGAACGACCACCTCCGGGCCGCGAAGTCGGCTTCGTCCCCTCCGAGCGCCGCGCGGAGGGCGGCGGGCGCCGCCGCGTTGTCGCGTTCCGTACTGGCCCACCCGACGAAGCGCCCCCGATCCCGCGCCCTTCGCGCCAGCGCCCGGACCAGCGGGCCTTCGGCGCCGCGCCGCCGATGCGCGACGGTCACCAAGAGTTCACGCGGGAAGGTCCCGCCTTCGCCCCGGGCGGGCGGCCTGCCCGTCACGCACCCACCCCACTGGCCGAGACGGGGGCCAGGAGTGGCGGATGGGCCTCCGGCCCCGGACGCGCCGCCGCCGAGGCGTGCGAGCGGTTTCGCGCGATCGGCCGCAGGGGTGCGGTGTTCCGTGGCCGCTGCGGCTTTGGGCATGACGGCGCGGCATCGCACCGAGGCCCGTACGCACATGGCGGCATTCGCCGTGTTGTTCGCCCGCCCGGCCCTTGTTTCCGTTATCGAGTAAAGGACTAGCCGCGGAAACTCTCGGCCCACCGGGAAAGGCGTTTCCCCGCGTTCCCCGCCGAACAGCGCGCGACTCTCGTACGCGGTGAACTCCGCCAGATACGCCGACACGTCTCGGCGGTCGCGGAGCACCATGGCCCCGGCCTTCGTCTCCACCGTCGCTGGGCGAGTGTCATGGACGGTGAAGGTGTTCAGCGGGCCCCGGGGAAATGTCCGTCCAGGAGAATGCCGCCGAGCCGGACGTCGGGGAGCGGGCTGAGGGAGCTCATTCGGTCGATCTGTGTGGCCATGGCCGGTGCGGGGAGGAACGGCCATCTGACCGCCTGTTCGGTGCGGACGAACGCGAAGTGCTGGGTGGTGTCCTGGAGGACGGCCTGCCGCTTTCCTGCTCACGGCCTCGCTCTGGTCTCCGGGGACGTGAACGGGGCTCGCCCGCGCAGGCCCCCGTCGGGGCCGGCGACGCGACGGTACGGGCGAGGGGCGTGGTCGTCCACGCGGCGGGACCGGTGTTCGCGTCGTCGGGTGGGGAACCCGCCGGGCGGCGTACCGCGCGAACACACGAAACCCCGCCCCCTGCGGGCAGGGGGCGGGGCGGGTGGAGGCCGTGGCGGGAATCGAACCCACGTAACTCGCTTTGCAGGCGAGCCCCTAAACCACTCGGGCACACGGCCGTGTCGGTGCGTGTTCTGTTGTCGTCTTCTGTTGTCGTCGTGCCCGCTCGCGCTCGTCTCGCTCGTCGTGCGTCTCGCGGTGTTCGGTGGTGCGGGTGGGCGAGCCGGCTCGCGCTCCCTCGTGCGCCCGCCGATCGATCCGGGCTCCCCCGTGGGAGGGGGCTCGGAGCGGTTGGGCGGGGTTTCTCGCGGTGTCGCTGAGATGACTAAAGCGGGTGCGGGCCGGGTTGGTCAACGCGTGCGCGGCGGTTGCCACGCGACCGCAACATGGTCGCCACGATTGATCGCGAGCACCGCCCCCGGCGACCTGGCCTGGTCGCCCGGGGTACGGGCACCCCCGGGTGCCTGGCCCGGGAGGTCGCGGCGCGGGCTCAGTCGCCCGACGACTCCCCGGCGTGCCCCGCCCGCAGGAAGCCCTCCACCGTGGTGCGGAACAGGTCCGGCGCGTCCACCCAGGGGAAGTGCCCGACCTCGGGCAGCGGGTGGGCGGTGGCGTGGGGGAAGGACGCGGCCACGAGCTCACCGGCCCGCAGGCCCGTCACCCCGTCGCGCTCACCGGTCACCACCAGCACCGGGCTCTCCACCGCCCGCAGCCGCTCCAGCAGCGCCAGCCGGGCCGCCTCGTCCACGCCCTGCCAAAAGCCGGCCCGTGGCACGGGGCCGAGTTGCGCGCCCTCGCTCGCCGCGTGCTCCCGCTGCGGCTCCTCCCACCGCCCGTACGCCATCGGCGCCGCGCGCCGCAGCAACTCGCGCACCTCGCTCAGGTCGGAGGTGGTGGGCAGGGCCTGGACGGCCGCGTACGCGTCCGCCCACCAGGGTTCGGCGGAGCGGGCCTCGAAGATCTCGCGGGCGTCGTCGGGGAGTTCGCCCTGGAGACGGGCTCCCGGGCAGAGGAGGACGAGGTGGGTCAGGCGTTCGGGGTGGGCCGCCGCGTACGCCTGGGCCGTGGCCGCCGCCGCGTCGTGGGCCAGCAGCGCGAACCGCTCAAGGCCGAGGTGACGGCGGAGCGCCTCGACGTCCTGGGCCAGGCCCGGGAAGGCGTACCCGCTCGGCTCGGCCGCGGGCGGCGAGTCGCCCGTGCCCCGGCTGTCGGGGACGACCAGTGGCCGGTGCGCGTCGAGCCCGCCGAGGTCGCCGAGGTAGGCGGCGGCGCGGCCGGGCCCGCCGGCGAGGCAGACCAGCGGTGGCGCGGCGGCCCCGTCGCGCGGGCCGAGGACGCGGTAGGCGAGTTCCGCCCCGTCGTAGGAGGCGTACTGGTGCGCGCCGGGGGCGAGCGCGTGGGGTGCGGTGGCGTGCGACATTCGTCCAGCTTGCCGCATCCGGGCGCCGTCCCCCGAGCGCGTGTGCGCGGGGCGCGTCGACTCGACGCGCGGCGTCGGGCGCGGCGCCGGCGCTCGGGATCGCCGGCGGGCGGGGGACGGGCGCCGGAGTGCGCGCGGTCGGGCGTACGGCCCCGGCCTGGGGCTTGGTGCGGGTGGGACGTGAGGGGTGGGGGTCGTAGGGTCGTCTATTCGTCGAACGAGGGGATCTGCCGCTCTACCCCAACATCTGCTTATGATGAAGGCGTGTTCGATTCCCGGCACATCCACACCTTCCGCGAGGTCCTGCACGCGGGTTCGTACTCCGGCGCGGCCCGCTCCCTCGGCTACACGCAGCCCGCGATCACCCAGCAGATGAAGGCCCTCGAACGGGACGTCGGCACCCCGCTGTTCACCCGCGTCGGCCGGCGGATGCGGCTGACGGAGGCGGGCGAGGCGCTGGCTCGGCACGCCGACGTCATCCTGGACACCATCGCCGAGGCCCAACAGCAGATGGACGCCATCACGCGGTTGCGCGCGGGCCGGGTGCGGGTCTGCGCCTTCCCCAGCGCCAGCGCGACGCTCGTGCCCGAGGTCGTGGCGCGGCTCGCCACCGGCCACCCCGGGGTGCGGGTGGAGCTGCTGGAGGGCGAGCCGCCGGAGTCGCTGGGGCGGCTGGTGCGCGGGGAGTGCGACATCACGCTCGCCTTCACCTATCCCGGCCTGCACGAGGAGGTGCCGGACGAGGTGGTGGAGGTGCGCCTGTTCGAGGACCAGCTGACGATCCTGCTGCCGGCGGGGCACCCGCTGGCGCGGCGGCGCGCGGTCCGGCTCGTGGACCTGGCCGAGGAGCGGTGGATCGCCGGCTGTCTGCGCTGTCGGGCCAACTTCCTGCACGAGTGCGCCGAACAGGGCTTCGCGCCCGACATCGCCTTCACCTCGGACGACAACCTGGTGGTCCAGAGCCTGGTCGCGGCCGGTGTGGGAGCGGCCATGATGCCGGCCCTGGTGCTGTCCTTCCTCAGCCATCCCAAGGTGGCCGGCCGCGCCCTCGACCCGGCCTCGCGCCGGCAGGTCTCGGCGTACGTCCTCCGTGAGCACCTGCGCATCCCGGCCACCGCGCTGGTCCTGGACGAGCTGCGGGCCGCCGCCGAGCGCCGCGTCGGCTGCTGACCCGCACGCCGGCGCCAGCGGGCGTACGCCACCGGGCCCGTACGCCACGGCCCCCCTCCCGGCGCGGGGCACGCGCCGCGCGCCGCGCCCCGTCGGGCGTCGCGGCATCCATAAGCGGGAGGCCGGGTTCGGCCAAGGAACTGTTGTTGGACGGGCCGGGGCGGGCGGCGTGACGCTGCCGGCATGCGCACTCCGACCGCTCCCACGCCCTTCCGGGCCGCACGCACGACCGCGCGTCTCGACGCCCTCGTCGAGGACGTGCGGGAGGCCGTCGGCCGGGGCCTGCCGCCGGACCTGACGGCCTACCTGGTGGGCGAACGGCTCGGCCCTCACCTGGCCCACCCCGACCTGCTGACCGACGAACAGCGCGCGGGCGACCCCGACCACTACCGCCAACACCTGCTCTACGCCGAGCGGGACGGCAGCTTCTCGGTCGTGGCCCTGGTGTGGCTGCCGGGTCAGCGGACCGCGATCCACGACCACGTCTCCTGGTGCGTGACCGGCGTGCACCAGGGGCAGGAGAGCGAGCGCCGCTACCGGCTGGTCTCCGACGGCGCCACCGCGCGCCTGGTGGCGACGGAGGACGTCACCAACCCGCGCGGCTCGGTGTGCGGCTTCGCACCCCCCGGCGACATCCACCGGGTGCGCAACGCGGGCCAGGACACCGCCATCTCGATCCACGTCTACGGGGCCGACATCGCGCGGCTGGGCACCAGCGTGCGCCGCGTGTACGAGCTGCCCGCGGCCGAGCTGTGAGCCGGCCGCGCACGGCCCACCACCCACACCAGCGAACGCGCCCGCACCCCGCCGTCCCGCACCCCGTCACCCCGCGCCGCACGCCCGCGCACCCCGGCCCACCGCCCCGCGCCGGCGCCCCGGCGGCCGGCCCGCCACCCCCGAGGTCCGCCGCCCCCGGCGGCACCGGGCCGGTCGACGGCAGGGCGAGCGGACTCGCGCTCGCCGCCGGTGGCGTCGCCCTCGCCTGGGTGGCCCACCGACTGCTGCCGGCCGTGCCGATGCTGACCGTCGCGGTGGTGCTCGGGGTGGTCGCGGCCCATCTGCGCGGCGTGCGCGGCCTGGTACGGGGCCGCTGCCGCCCCGGCCTGTCGTACGCCGGCAAGCGGCTGATGCGGGTGGGCGTCGTGCTGCTCGGGCTGGAGCTGAGCCTGGGCGACGTGCTGGGCCTGGGCTGGGCGACGGTGGCCATGGTCTTCGCCGTGGTCGGGGCGACGTTCCTCGGCACCCTGTGGCTCGGCCGCAGGCTCGGGTTGCCCGGTGACCAGCCGCTGCTGATCGCCACCGGCTACTCGATCTGCGGCGCCTCCGCGATCGGCGCGGTCAGCGAGGCGTCCGACAGCGACGAGCGGGACGTGGCCACCTCGGTGGCCCTGGTGACCCTCTGCGGCACCCTCGCCATCGTCGTCCTGCCCCTGCTCCAGCACCCGTTGGGGCTGACCGACACGGAGTTCGGCCGCTGGGCCGGGGCCAGCGTGCACGACGTGGGGCAGGTGGTGGCCACCGCGCAGACCGCGAGCCCCGCCGCGCTCGGCGACGCGGTACTGGTCAAGCTGATGCGGGTGGCCATGCTCGCGCCCCTGGTGGCGGTCGTGGCCCTGTCCGTACGCGCCCGGTCCCGCTCCCGCGCGAGCGCCCCCGCCAGGGTGAACGGCGCCGCGCCCGCCGCCGGCGGGGCCCGCAGGCCACCGCTGGTGCCCCTGTTCGTCGCCGGCTTCCTGGCGATGGTCGCGCTGCGCAGTACCGGCGTCCTGCCGGGCGGGGCCATCGAGGGGGTCGGGCACGCGCGGGAACTCCTGCTGGCCGCCGCGCTGTTCGGCCTCGGCAGCGCGGTGCACCTGCCGACGCTGGCCCGTACGGGCGGCCGGGTCGCCGCGCTCGGCCTGAGCGCGTGGCTGGTGATCGCCGGCGTCTCGTACGCGGGCGTCCTGTTGACGGCGTGACGGCCCGGTGGCGGACGCCTCCCGCCATCCACCCACCCGGCCGCCGCCCGGCCCGGGCCCACCACCCCCGGGCCCGGGCCACCCACGAGGACGGGCCCGGGGCACACCGGCCACTCGCCCCCGGCCCCGCCGACCCGTCCCGGGTCGCCGCCCCGCCGCACGGCGGCGTTCCGGGTCGCCCGCACCGCCCCGCCGACCGTCCTGCCCCACCGCGCCGCCCCGCCCCGCCGCTCAGGGGCGCGCCACCCCCGCCCCGGGGGCCCGCCCCCCCGGCCGCGCCCGGGCCCGCCC
>NZ_JBHVJC010000035.1:0-45193 GCF_042799315.1 Streptomyces sp. NPDC057702
GGTCTGGTGGGTTCGTTTATGTTTTTAAGAGACTGGGCTGTGGCTGTGTGGTGGTCGTGGGGGGTGGGCCCCCCTCCCCCCTCCCCTCCCCCCTCCCCACCCACCCCCGCCCCTCTCCCCGATGGCGCGCGGCCCTTCGGGGCCGTGGCTTAGGGGCCCTGCGCCGCGTACAGGTCTCGGTACGACGGGAAGACGCCTCCGGGTCCGTCGATGCTCTCGGCCGCGAGCATCGCGTCGACGACCGCCCGTGTCAGTACGTCCGCGCCGGCGGCCAGGATCTCGTTGAGCGCTCCGGCTCTCAGGTGGACTCCGAAGGCCGGGTCCACGGCGGTGTCGCGGCTGGTGGCGGCTTGGGCCGTTTCGGTGTCGGTTGCCGGGTCGTTCACCAGCGGTCGGTCGCCTGTGGCCAGGGCGAACACGGTGTCGCCGTCGGAGAGCAGGTGGACCGGTCGTACGGCGCGGGCCAGCCCGTCGTGTGCGGTGCCCGCCAGTTTCTGCGCCTGGGCGCGGCTCAGGGCGGCGTCGGTGGCCACGACGGCGAGCGTGGTGTTCAGGGGCGGGTGCACGGAGGCGGCCGAGCGCCGTGCGGATTCGTTTCGTGCCTCCTGTAGTCGGCGCTGGGCTTCGAGGTGCCGCTCCCGTGACACGGTGGCGTCGGCTGGTGCTGGTCCGCCGCTCCCGCGCTGGTCGCCGGCCCGGTGGTCGCCTGGTCGCGGGCCGTCTCTTCGTTGGCCACCTGTGCGTTGGCCGCCCGGGCGGTGGTCGTCCGTGTGTCGGGTGTCCGTGGGTTGCCGCTCCTCGTCGTACGGGGGGTGCTGGGCGAAGAGGGTGCCGTACAGCCGGCCCGTGGTCGGGTCGACCGGGGAGCCCGCCGCGTTGACGGCGACGAGCGCGGCGACGGTGATGCCGGAGGGCAGCACCACGCTGGCGGTGCCGATGCCGCCCTTCAGCCCGCCGGCCACCGCTCCTGTCCCGGCGCCGACGTTGCCCCGCGTGGGGCCTACCGGCCCGCCGTCGTGGGCGGCGGCGACGGCCTCCCGGCCGAGGCCGGCGTCCGGTCGGGACCGCCAGTCGCCGCCGCGCCCCAGATCGAACAGTGCGGCGGCCGGGACGACCGGCACCACCTGGGCCGGCTCCGGGCCGACCCGGAACCCACGGCCGCGCTCCTCCAGCCACGCCACGACGCCGGACGCGGCGTCCAGCCCGAAGGCACTGCCTCCGGTCAGCACGACGGCCTCCACCTGCTGCACCAGATTGCGTGGATCGAGCGCGTCGGTCTCCCGCGTGCCCGGCCCGCCGCCCCGTACGTCGACCGCGGCCACCACGCCACCGCGCGGCGCGAGCACGACGGTGGTGCCGCTCAGCCATCCCGAGCCCCGTCGCTGGGCGTGCCCCACCCGCAGCCCCCGTACGTCCGTCAAGGCGTCGTGCGGGCCGGGCCGGGGCGCGGCCCGCGCTGTCGTGGTGCTCTTCGGATCGGTCCCCGCGTCGTCAGCGTCCACCATGAGCTCATGCGTATCACGCGGGTCACGCGGGGGCGGGTGCGCGTCGAGCCGGTGGGCACGGGCCCGTGGCCGCGCGTCCTCGGGGCCGCCGTCCGCCGGGCCTGGCGGGCTCGTGCGCCTGTCGACGGGCGAGCCTGGATGTCCCTTCCCGGGGGAGAACCCGCGGTTACCCGGTGCGGCGGCGGGACCTCGGGGTAGCGTGGCCGGCGGCGGTGAATATGCCGGGCAACGGCCCGTGAGCAGGGTCAACGGGAGTGTCAAAGGCTGCTGGCACCACATCTGACGTGCGCGTATAGCGTTCGTTGATTGGACGTCAACGTCAGCCCGCGACTCTTTTCTCATGTTCGCCGTATCTGACACCACCGCACCAGCCGCCGCCACCACTCCGCCTCCCGCCATGACCACGCCGGGGGCCGTATCGAGTGGTTCGGGGGAACCGGTGGCGTTGCGCTGGGTCGGCGAGCAGGGGCGGGCCGAGGAGTTCACGCATACGCAGCTCCTCGACCAGGCGACCCGGGCGTCAAGCATGCTGACCGAGCTTGGCGTCAGGTCCGGAGACCGGGTGGCAGTGATGTTGCCGCTGGTGCCGGAGTCGGTCGTCACGACGCTCGCCTGTGGCCGACTCGACGCGTCCCGTGTCTCGCTGCCCATGAGGGAGCCGGTGGGAGCCCTGCGCGAGCGGATCAGGGAGTCCGGTGCACGCGTGCTGATCACCGTGGATGGGGTGCTACGGGATGGGCGCGCGTACGGGTTGAAGACTGCGCTCGACCGGGCGCTGACGGGATGTCCCGAGGTCAGGGCGGTGCTTGTCGTGCACCGACTGGGGCTTCCGGTCCGTTGGGTTGCGGGCCGGGACCACTGGTGGCACGAGAGCCTGGCCGCCACTCGGTAGATCGAGGGCCACATCACAGGGGCAGGCCGAGACGATCCTGCCCCGCCGCGTTCCGCGGCTGCCGGTTGGGGGACCGGCAGCCGCAACGCGGTCGGCACCGAGCATCGCTCCGGCACGGGGGACCGGAGCGATGCTCGGTGCCCTGCTGTGTGCCGGACGTACCCTGGAGGCATGAGTACCGCCCCCGCCTCTGAACCGCGCGATCCGGCTCCCGCGCTGATCTTCGACGATCCGCTGGCGCAGCGATCCTCGGACGATACGGACCAGGGGTGGGGCGAGCGGACTCCAAGGGCGGGCGAGGACGGCGCCGCCGACCTGGCCCGCTTTCTCGACGAGAAGCCGCCCCACCATCTGTGAGAGAACCCGGGGCGATGGGGCGGCCGCATCGCTGTCCCTCCCGGCCGCCCACGGGGGACGCCGCTGACGACGCCCCGTGGCGCGCGGGCGAGGCGGGACGGACCGCCTAGCGCTCGGTCGGCGCCGGCCCCGTGTCCGTACCCTCGTCGTCCGCACCGGCGGAGGAGGGTGCGGCGGGATTCGACCCCCCGCGCTGGGCGACCAGCACGTCGCGGATCTCGCGCAGCAGCTCCACCTCGCTGGCCTCCGCCTCGGCGTGCTCCACCTCGGCCTGCTTCTCCTTGGCTGCCTTGCGCGCCAGGTAGCGCGACATGGGCAGCACCATCAGGAAGTACACGACCGCCGCCGTGATGAGGAACGTCAGGGTGGCGCTGAGCACCGTGCCCCACATGATCGGGACGCCGCTGACCACGTCGCCCGCCTCGTTCGTCTCGCACGGGCCCTTGAGACAGGAGCTGTACCTGTCGAGGTCCTTGGTGCCGAACGCGCCGACAAGCGGGTTGATGACGCCCTTCACCACCGAGTTCACGACATTGGTGAACGCGGCGCCGATGACGACGGCTACTGCCAGATCGATGACGTTGCCGCGCATCAGGAAGGCCTTGAAGCCATCCAGAACGCTCTGCTTCTCCTCGGTCGCCGTACTGCTCACGGCCGCGCCTCTTTCCACTATCGGATTTCCAGATTCCGCAACTTATGGCACGGCGGAGCAGCGCTGTCCAATCCGTCCACTCGAATCCGTGAGTTGACAGCACACGGGCACGAATCATCGTTGCACCACCGCCAGGCGCGCGGTCAGGCCGGCGCTGACCAATGTCGTCGCGGTCTCCCGTGGCACCGAGAGCACCACGAGCGCGCCGTCGCCCGGGGCCGTCTCGTGTGGTCTCGGCACGTCGACCACACGGGCGGCGCGCGCCACCAAGCGGGGGCCGACGGAGGCATCGCGCGCGGAACCCGCCCGCCGGGCGGGCCGGTCCGGGGCCGCGCCCTCGGCCTCGGGTGAGCCGTCACCGGCCGGGCTGCCAGCTGGCCCGTCAGCCGTGTCGCGCGGTCCCGTCTCTGGCCCCGTCACCGGCTGGCCCGCCCAGTCAGCGGCGGGCTCGGCGGCCAGCACGTCCACCAGGTCGCCCCGGCGCAGCAGTCGTACGACGCCCGCGTCGGCGATCCGCACCGGCGCCGCCCGCAGGTCCGCCGGCGAGCCCTGGCGCACTCCGGAAGCTGGGCCCGGCGAGTCGCTCGGGGGCGACGAGGCGCCAGGGGCCCGCACGTCAGCCACGCGGGGCGGGGTGTTCGCCTCCGGCCGTGGGGTGGCGGGGGAGGAGCCACCGGCGCGTTCGTCGCCCGCCGGGCTCGCGGCGATGGCCGCGGCCAGGACGGCCGTGGCCACGAGGCCCAGGGCCGCCACGCGTCGTCGCTTGCGCAGCACGCGGTGCAGTCGGTGCCAGCGGGCCCGGCGTACACGCACCGGCTCGAACAACGGGACACCACGTGGCACGGGGGTGGCCCGGTCGCGCCCGGGCGTGATGTCCGGGTGCTGAGGAGAGTCGGGACGGGGAGCTGAGGGGACGTACGCGGACATGTGAGAACACCACCTGCCGTGCGGAGTTGCGGAGTCGTGGCCCTGTGGCCGCAGACCCCACGGTGCACGTGGTGGGCAGATCGTGCTGGCGGCTGTGGACGGCCATCATGCTGTGAACAACTCCGTCACCCGTCCGAGTCACCCCAGCATCCGCGCCCCGGCCACTCCGCGCCCCGGCCACTCCGCGCCCTGGCCACTCCGCACGCGCCGCTGGCGAGCGCCAGTGGGGGAGCCGCCCGAGCGCGTACCGTTCGACGCCCGGCCCGCCGCCGCCCCAACGCGCCCGCACCGTAACCCGGTTGAAGCTCGCGTACGCCGGCGGTCACCACCGAGCCCCCGATCACGCCCCGGTCGGCCACACACCCCGGTTGGCCGGCCGCGCCCGGCGTTCAACCCGCCCCGCCCCGGACCGGAACCGACCCAGGCCAACCCAACTCCACTTGACCCCAGGCCAACCCGGGCCCCACCTCAGCCCCCCGCGCGGCGTTACGGCAGGTCGATGCCCAGGTCGCGACCCCCGTGGGGGTCCGCGCACTCGCAGGCCCGCTCGTCGGTGGTCGGGAGGGCGGCGACCGCGTCGAACAGCACCTCGCGCAGCCGGCCCACGTTCGCCGCGAAGACCCGCATGACAGCCTCGTGGGATACGCCTTCGCCCGCCTCCGTGCCCGCGTCCAGGTCGGTGACCAGGGTCAGGGACGTGTAGCAGAGCGCGAGTTCGCGGGCGAGTACCGCCTCCGGGTGGCCGGTCATGCCGACCACCGACCAGCCCTGCGCGGCGTGCCAGCGCGACTCCGCGCGGGTCGAGAAGCGCGGGCCCTCGACGACGACGAGCGTCCCGCCGTCCACGGGTTCCCACGCGCGCCCGCGCGCCGCCTTCAGCGCCGCCTCGCGCCCCGTGGAGCAGTACGGGTCGGCGAAGGTCACGTGGACCACGTTGGGTCGGGGCCCGCCCGCGGAGAGGGGCTCGCCGTCGAAGTACGTCTGGGCGCGGGCCTTCGTGCGGTCCACCACCTGGTCGGGTACGAGCAGGGTGCCGGGGCCGTACTCCGGGCGCAGGCCGCCGACCGCGCACGGGCCGAGCACCTGGCGTACGCCCACGGAGCGCAGTGCCCACAGGTTGGCGCGGTAGTTGATGCGGTGCGGCGGCAGATGGTGCTCGCGGCCGTGCCTGGGCAGGAACGCGACGCGCCGCCCGGCCACCTCGCCGAGGAAGAGCGAGTCGCTGGGGGCGCCGTAGGGCGTGTCCACGGTGATCTCGGTCACCTCGTCGAGGAAGGAGTAGAACCCCGATCCGCCGATGACCCCGATCTCCGCCAGGGGCGCGGTTCGCGGTGCGGGCAACGGTGTTGTGCTCTGCGTCTCGGCCATGCCGTCACCCTAATGGCGCCCCGTACGGGTCGTGCCAGGACCCCGGCACGTCCCGTAGGGGGTCTACGAGCCGGCCGCTCGCGCACTCCCCTCGCCACCTCGTGCACCCTGCGCAGGGCACCTCGCGCGCGCCCGGCCGTACTGGCGCGACCCCGTACGGCCGCGAGCCTGTGCGCCAGGGCCCCCTGTGCGTCAGGGCCACGCATCTGTACGTCAGGGCCACCCTTCTACGTCAGGGCCACGCACGTCTGTCAGGGCCGGGCCCGCCCCACCCCAGCCCGCGCCCGGGCTCCCCGCGTACGCCCCGCCTCCCCGCGAGCGCCAGGGCTCCCGCGCGCCCGGGTCGGCGCGGCGTGGGCGGCCCGGCGTGGGCGCTCGTATGACAAAGCCCCCGCTCGCCTCGGGTGGAGGCGGGCGGGGGCTTCGTGGAGGTCTGCGGGGCGCGGCGCGTCAGGCGGCCGTGGTGCCCTTCGACGTCGTGGACGTGCTGCCGCTCGACGTGCTCGTGCTCTTCGTCGACGAGGACGAGGACGAGGAGTCGGACGACGAAGACGAGGACGTCGTCGACGAGGACGCGTCCGAGCCGCTCTTCGTGGATTTCGAGGAGCTCGGGGTGCTGCTGGAGGAGGCGCTGCGGCTGTCGGTCCGGTAGAAGCCGGAGCCCTTGAACACGACGCCGACCGCCGAGAACACCTTCCGCAGGCGTCCCTGGCAGCTCGGGCACTCCGTAAGCGCCTCGTCGCTGAACTTCTGCACCGCTTCAAGGCCCTCGCCGCAGGCGGTGCACTGGTACTGGTAGGTCGGCACGTGATCCTCCTGGCACTCTCACTCAATGAGTGCTAACGACGCTCCATAGTGCAGCATTCCGCGGCATCAGTCCACCGGGACGGCCTCGCGGTGACCGACCCCACGTGTGGAGCCGCTCACCACCTGGCCCGTGGACGGGGTGGCGAGGTGCTCGCGGAGCAGCAGCAGGGTGACCAGGGCCAGGCTTGTTCCGGCCAGGGGCACCACGAACCCGGCGCTCGGTCCGAAGCCGTCCGCGAGCTGGCCGGCGGCGGTCGCCGCGCCGGCCTGGCCGAGCGCCACCGCACCGGTGAGCCAGGTGAACGCCTCGGTGCGCGCGGTCGCCGGGACCAGGGTGTCCACCAGCGTGTAACCGGTGATCAGTGCGGGTGCGATGGTCAGTCCGACCAGCAGCCCGAGCGCGCCCAGCAGCGGCACCGCGTGCACCGCCCACAGGGCGGAGGTGGCCAGCGTGAGCAGCGGGTAGGCGATGAGCAGCCGCTGCCGTGGGCTGCGCCGCCAGCTCAGGGCGCCGCAGACGATTCCGGCCACCATGTTGCCGGCCGCGAAGACGCCGTAGAGGACGCCGTTGATGCCGGGCCGGCCGATCTCCTCCGTGAAGGCGGTCAACGAGACCTGAAGGCCCCCGAAGACGGTGCCGATGCCGAGGAAGACCACGGCCAGGACGCGGACGCCCGGCACACCGAGGGCCGAACCGGCCGGCCGTCGCGCCCCGGTGCCGCCCGGCCCGGCAGCACCCGAGTCCCGCGCCCCGGCCCCCGCGCTCCGCGCCCCGGCCTGCACGCCCCGCGCGGCCGAACCCGCGCCCCGCGCCCGTATCCAGCGCACCGCCGCGCGCGGCACCCGCGTACGCGAGCGGCTCGGCGCCCCCGCCCCCGTACGCGGGTGGCTCGGGGCCGGCTGGGTGTGGCGCTGGGCCGCGAACAGCAGCCCGCCGACGAGCGTCAGGGTGGCCTCGGCGACCAGCCCCGCGGCCGGGTGCGCGCCGGTGCACAGCGCGGTGGTCAGCACCGGGCCGATCACGAAGGTGAACTCGTCCGTCACCGACTCGAAGGCCGCCGCCGTCGTCTGGAGCGATGCCCGGCCCCCGCCGGCCGCCCCGGCCGCGTCGGCGCCCAGCAGCGCTCCCCAGCGGGCCCGCACCATCGGCCCCACCTGGGGCACCGAGGCGCCGGCCGGAACGGCCGCCAGGAACAGCGCCCACAGGGGCGCGCCGCCGAGCGCCAGCGCCGTCAGCGTCGCCACCGAGACGGCGTGCGTGATCACTCCGGGGACCAGCACGGCCGCCTGCCCGAAGCGGTCCGCGAGCCTGCCGCCCTGCGGCGCGAAGACCGCCATCGACACACCGGCCGTGGCCGACACCGCGCCGGCTATGCCGTACGAGCCGCTGGTGTGCTGGACGAGCAGGACGATGCCGATGGTGAGCATCGCGAACGGCTGCCGCGCCGCGAAGCCGGGCAGGACGAACGACCAGGCCCCCGGGGTCCGCAACAACTGCCGGTAGCCGGGCTTGCCCGCCCGCTCCGCCCCGCCCCGTCGACGCGTGAACCAGCGGCGCGGGCCCCGTGCCGCGCCGGCCGCCGGGGAGCGACCATCACCCCCGGAGCCGTGGGCGACGCCGTCGCCCGCCGCGTCATCCGCCCGGCCCCGCACGACGGACACTCCGCCGGAGCCGGAGCCGGAGCCGGAGCCGGAGCCGGAGCCGGGCTCGGACTCTGGGCCGGGCTCGCCCGCGACGCGCTCGCTCGCCGGGTCACCTGTCGAGCCCCGAGGGGGAACCCCGCCCGTCGAGCCCTCCGTGGCGGGCACGCCCGCCGCCCCGCGATCCTCCGGGGAGGACTCACGCGCGCGGTCGGCGCCCCCTACGGGAGAGCCGTGCGGCACACCGCGCGCGGCGCGCTCGGCGCCGCGCGCGGGGGGTGGGAGTGGGAGCGGGCCCGTCGGGGCGGGGGTGGGGGGCCCGTCGGCCGGTTCGGGGGAGACCGTGGACACCACGGCCCTGGCCTTTCCACCGCCTGGTAGCACACCGTGGGTACGCCACGGAGTGCCGAGAGCTGTCCTCTCGCGCATGACCGTGGTAGATACCGGACCGGCCGCCGTGCGGTCGCGCCAGCTCTGCGTCAGACAGAGTTGGTCGGTTATTGCCTATGAGCGTCCATGTTATCGACAGGTTTTCGCATGGCGTTCGGGCTGTGATCAAGCTCATCCCGAACGTGGTCGCCGGGCGTCGCGCTCGCGCCGTGCGGGGTGCCGGGGGTCGGCCCCGGGGAGCCCGTCGTGCCACCGCCGTCGCGCCCCGCCGCCGACGTGCGCCCCACGTCGGCGGCGCGCCCCCCGTCGGAGCCGGGCCCCGCCGTCGACGTACGCCCCGCGCCGCGCGCCCGGGAGTCACCTCGGTCGCCGGCCGTGCCGCCGTCCCGGCGCCGCCAGGGCCACGGTGGCCAGGCGGACGGGGGGCCAGCGCGGCGGGCCGGCGCCGTGGGGGCGGTGGCCTCGCCGCCCGTGCCGAGCCAGTCCGCCAGCTTGCCGCCCCGGCTGACCGCCCGCAGCCGCCGTTCGGCCGCGTCGCGGACCGGGTCGGTGGTCACCACCAGCAACTCGTCGCCGCTGCGCAACACGGTCGCGGGGCCGGGCACGAAGCTCTCGCCGCCCCGGACGACCAGCGTCACGGCCGCGCCGGCGGGCAGCCGCAACTCGCTGACCTCCACGCCGTGCATGCGTGAGCCCTTCGGAATGGTCAGCGACAGCAGGTGCCCGCGCAGCCGCTCCAGCGGTGCCGACTCCACCCCCAGGTCCGCGGTCAGTTCCGAGTCACCCAGCCGAAGCCACTTGGCCAGCCAGGGCAGCGTCGGGCCCTGCACCAGCGTGTAGACGATGACCAGCACGAAGACGATGTTGAAGACCCGCTGGCTCTGCGGGACCTCGGCCACCATCGGGATGGTGGCCAGCACGATGGGCACCGCGCCGCGCAGCCCGGCCCAGGACAGCAGCGCCTTCTCCTGCCAGGCGGTACGGAAGGGCGCCGTGCTGACCAGAACCGACACCGGTCGTGCCACCGCCGTCAGGACCAGGCCCACCACCAGGGCCGGCACGATGTCGTCACCCAGTTCGTGCGGCGTCACCAGCAGGCCGAGCAGGACGAACATGCCGATCTGGGCGATCCAGCCGAGCCCTTCGGCGAAGCCACGGGTGGCCGGCCAGTGCGGCAGCCGCGCGTTGCCCATCACCAGCGAGGCGAGGTAGACGGCGAGGAAGCCGGAGCCGTGGGCCAGCGCGCCACCGGCGTAGGCGACGACCGCGATCGCCAGCACCGCGATCGGGTACAGGCCCGAGGCGGGCAGCGCGACATGCCGCAGGCCGTAGGCGCCGAGCCAGCCGATGGCCAGTCCGATCGCCGCGCCGATGGCCAGTTCCAGGGCGATCTCGCCGATCAGGACGTACCAGTGCTCGATCGGTCCGGACGCCGAGAAGGCGACGACCAGGATCACCACCGGCGCGTCGTTGAAGCCGGACTCGGCCTCCAGCGCGCCGGTGAGCTTGGAGGGCAGCGGCACCTTGCGCAGGACCGAGAAGACGGCCGCCGCGTCGGTGGAGGAGACCACGGCTCCTATGATCAGGGACTGCTTCCAGTCGAGGCCGACCAGGTAGTGCGCCCCGGCCGCGGTGACCCCCACGCTCACCGCGACGCCGACCGTGGAGAGCATGGCGGCCAGCGGCAGCGCGGGCTTCACCTCTCGCCACTTGGTGCCCAGACCACCCTCGGCGAGGATGACCACGAGCGCCGCGTAGCCGATGACCTGGGTCAGTTCGGCATCGTCGAAGGCGACGCCGACCAGACCGTCCTGGCCTATGGCGACGCCGATACCGAGGTAGATGAGCAGGCTTGGCAGCCCGCTGCGGGATGACAGGCGCACGGCGGCCACGGCGACCAGCAGGACCAGCGCGCACATCAGCAGGAGTTCGTTGAGGTGGTGAACAGTCAGGGGCCGACCCTTTCACGAGGATTTCGACCGAAACGCTTGACCCCGGCCGACCGGAACTTCATTGCCTTACCTAACATTTTACGGGTTCTTAACGCCCTGAATCGAGGTGGGGGCGGCGCCAACTGTTCGTCCGCGCCGGTTCGCCCTGATCGGCGGCGGTCGCCACGCCCGCTCGCCTGCCCGATCGCCCGCCACTGACTCCGCGTAGGGGAGCCGCCCGCGCTCCGGCTACGGTTGCTCCAGCACTCCAGGTCCACCCTGCCCCTCGAAGGACAGCGATGCCCTCCCGCGAAGAATCGACCGCCCCTTCCGGCAAGAAGAAGAGGAAGAGGCGGCGCGCCCGTCTGATCGTGATCGCAGTCGTGCTGGCGCTCGTGGCGGGTGTCGGCTACGGCGTGTTCTGGAGTATCAGTACGGTGCGCGCCTCGTTCCCCGAGACCACCGGCTCGATCCAGATCGACGGCATGACGTCCCCGGTCCAGGTCAAGCGGGACGGCAACGGCATCCCGCAGTTGTACGCGGACACCTCCGAAGACCTCTTCCGCGCTCAGGGCTTCGTCCAGGCCCAGGACCGGTTCTGGGAGATGGACGTACGGCGCCACCTGACGGCCGGGCGACTGTCCGAGATGTTTGGTTCCGACCAGGTCGAGACCGACGCGTTCCTGCGCACCCTGGGCTGGCGGAAGATCGCGCAGCGCGAGTACGACACCAAGCTGTCGGCCGAGACGAAGAAGTACCTCACGGCGTACACGGCGGGCGTCAACGCCTACCTCGCCGACCACGAGGGCGAGGAGCTGTCGGTCGAGTACGCGGCGCTGAACTTCGAGAACGACTACAAGCCGCAGAAGTGGGACCCGGTCGACTCGGTCGCCTGGCTCAAGGCCATGGCCTGGGACCTGCGCGGCAACATGCAGGACGAGATCGACCGCTCGCTGGCCAGCAGCCGGCTCAGCGCGCGCCAGATCGAGGACCTGTACCCCAGCTACCCGTACGACAGGAACCGCCCGATCGTCGACCGGGGCACGGTCAACCCGCTCACCAAGGAGTTCGACCCCAAGGGGCGCAAGGAGCAGCCGGTCGGGTCCCAGACGCCCGTCGGGGGCGCGAACACGGGCCTGGGCCAGGGCCTCCAGAGCGGCCTGTCCTCGCTCTCCAAGACGCTGGACGAGATCCCCGCGCTGCTGGGCCCGAGCGGCAACGGCATCGGCTCCAACTCGTGGGTCGTCTCCGGCCAGCACACCACCACCGGCAAGCCGCTGCTGGCCAACGACCCGCACCTGGCGCCGCAGATGCCCTCGCTCTGGTACCAGATGGGCCTGCACTGCAACCGGGTCAGCCCCAAGTGCGCCTACGACGTCGCCGGCTACACCTTCTCCGGCATGCCCGGCGTGGTCATCGGGCACAACGCGGACGTCGCCTGGGGCATGACCAACCTGGGCGCCGACGTCTCGGACCTGTACCTGGAGAAGGTCACCGCCGACGGCTACCTCCGCGACGGCAAGCAGCAGCCCTTCACCACCCGCAAGGAGACCATCAAGGTCGCCGGCGGCAAGGACCGCACGATCACCGTGCGGGCCACCGGGAACGGCCCGATCGTCTCCGACCGCGAGGACGAACTGGAGTCGGTCGGCAAGAAGGCACCGGTCCAGGACGCGGCCCCGGACCGTGGCGAGGGGTACGCCGTCTCGCTGCGCTGGACCGCGCTGGAACCCTCCAAGACGATGGACGCGGTCTTCAAGCTGAACCGGGCCAGCGACTTCACCCAGTTCCGCGCCGCCGCCGCCGACTTCGCCGTCCCCTCGCAGAACCTCATCTACGCGGACACCAAGGGCAACATCGGCTACCAGGCGCCCGGCCGGATCCCCACCCGGGGCAAGGACAAGAACGGCAAGGCCATCGACGGCCGCTACCCCGCGCCGGGCTGGGACTCCGCCTACGCCTGGACCGGCTACATCCCGCAAGAGGCCCTGCCCTACGAGTACAACCCCAAGCGCGGCTACATCGTGACCGCCAACCAGGCCGTCATCGACCGCGAGCGCTACCCGTACCTGCTCACCAACGACTGGGGCTACGGCGCGCGCAGCCAGCGCATCACCAGCCTCATCGAGTCGAAGATCAAGGACGGCGGCAAGGTCTCCACGGACGACATGCAGTCGCTCCAGATGGACAACTCCAGCGAGATCGCCAAGGTGCTCACCCCGTACCTGCTCAAGATCAAGATCAAGGACGGGTACGTCCGCGAGGCGCAGGACCTCCTCAAGGGCTGGGACTACACGCAGGACGCCGACTCGGCCGCCGCCGCGTACTTCAACGCCGTCTGGCGCAACACCCTCAAGCTCGCCTTCGGCAACAAGCTCCCCAAGGAGCTGCGGGTCAAGGACCAGTGCCTGCGAGTGCGGCCCGCCGGCGACACCGGGCCGGTCGAGGACCTGGACGACGACAGCGACCTGATCACCGAGTGCGGCGAGCGCGACCGGGACGCGGCGCAACCCGACGGCGGCGACCGCTGGTTCGAGGTCGTGCGGGGCCTGCTCAAGGAGCCGAACAACGACTGGTGGCACACCGGCGGCAACCGAACCCGGCGCGGCACCGACAACCGCGACGAACTGCTGGCCCGCGCCCTGCGCGACGCCCGGTACGAGCTGACCTCCAAGCTCGGCAAGGACATCGACACCTGGAGCTGGGGCCGTCTGCACCAGCTCACGCTCAGGAACCAGACCCTGGGCACCAAGGGCCCCGGCCTCATCCAGTGGATGCTCAACCGTGGCCCGTGGAACCTCAGCGGCGGCGAGGCGGCCGTCAACGCCACCGGCTGGAACGCGGCCGGCGGCTACGAGGTGGTGTGGGTCCCGTCCATGCGCATGGTGGTCAACCTCGACAACCTGGACAAGTCCCGCTGGATCAACCTCACCGGGGCCTCCGGACACGCGTACCACAAGCACTACGACGACCAGACGAGCAAGTGGGTCAAGGGCGAGATGCTCGACTGGGCGTTCAGCGACAAGGCCGTGGACGAGGCGACCGACGACAAGTTGGCCCTCACCCCCTGACGCCGCCCCCGCGCGCCCGACCGGGCCCGCCCCCACCCCGCAGGTCAGCGGCGTGGAGGCGGGCCACGGCCGGGCGGCGGGCGCCGCCTCCGGTGAGCGCCGGTGCGGCCGGATCCGACCGGTCGCATCGGCGCTCACGCGTGCGGGCCCACCCCCGACGGGCGGGGCGGGCGTCCACCGGGCGCGCGAACGGGGTCGCTCAGCACTCCGGCGGGCGGAACCTGCGCACGCCCTCGGGCGTCACCACGGCATGGACCGCCCGATCGTGCGGGTCCCGGGGGACCCGCTCCAGCACCTCATCGGCGTACAGCAACACCACCAGCGCCGGGCTCGCCCCCGCGCTCTCCAACCGGGCCAGCACCCGGTCGTAGCTGCCACCGCCGCGCCCCAGCCGCACCCCACGCCCGTCCACGGCCAGCCCCGGCAGCAACACCGTGTCGGCCGCGAGCACCGCCTCGGGCCCCAGGCGCGGGCCCGCCGGCTCCCACAGGTCGATCTTGCCGGCGTGCGCCACGCGCGCCAGGCTCTCCGGGCCCGTGTACACCGCCCAGTCCAGGTCGTTGTCCGCCAGCAACACCGGCAACAGCACCCGCGTCCCGCGCTGGCGCAACACCTCCAGCAATGCCCGCGTGCCCGGTTCGCCCCCCACCGAGACGTACGCCGCCACCGTCCGCGCCGCGCTCAACTCGGACAACTCCAGCGCGTGCCGTACGAAACCGGCCGCCGTCGCCTCGACGTCATCTGGGGTCAACCTGGACCTCATCGCCAGGAGGTCTCGCCGCAACGCCCGCTTACTACCGTCGGCCCTGTCCATGGCACGTATAAACCCCTCGTTTGTGCTGCTCCTGTGACGCCTCGGGTCATATTTCGCAGGTCAACATGATCTGCGCAAAAGCACCGGTAGGGTGCTCCGCATGACTCCATCACGCACTCGGATCAGCAAGGCTGTCATCCCCGCCGCCGGCCTGGGGACCCGCTTCCTTCCGGCCACCAAGGCCACCCCCAAGGAGATGCTGCCGGTCGTCGACAAGCCCGCGATCCAGTACGTGGTCGAAGAGGCCGTCAGCGCCGGACTCTCCGACGTCCTCATGGTCACCGGCCGTAACAAGCGCCCCCTGGAAGACCACTTCGACCGCAACTACGAACTCGAAGAGGCGCTGCGCCGCAAGAAGGACGAGTCCCGACTCGCCCGCGTCCAGGAGTCCAGCGACCTGGCCACCATGCACTACGTCCGCCAGGGCGACCCCAAGGGCCTGGGCCACGCCGTGCTGTGCGCCGCGCCGCACGTGGGAGACCAGCCCTTCGCCGTACTCCTGGGCGACGACCTCATCGACCCCCGCGACCCGCTGCTCTCCCGCATGATCGAGACCCAGGAGCAGCACGGCGGCAGTGTCGTGGCCCTGATGGAGGTGGACCCGGCGCAGATCCACCTCTACGGCTGCGCCGCCGTCAAGGCCACCGACGCGCAGGACGTCGTCCGCGTCACCGACCTGGTCGAGAAGCCGGACGCCGCCGACGCACCCAGCAACTACGCCGTCATCGGCCGCTACGTCCTGGACCCCGCCGTCTTCGAGGTCCTGCGCACCACCGAGCCCGGCCGGGGTGGCGAGATCCAGCTCACCGACGCCCTCCAGGCGCTGGCGGCCAACGAGACCCTCGGCGGCCCCGTCCACGGCGTCGTCTTCCAGGGCCGCCGCTACGACACCGGGGACCGTGGCGACTACCTGCGTGCCATTGTCAGACTCGCGTGCGAACGTGAGGATCTGGGTCCGGACTTCCGCGCCTGGCTTCACCGTTACGTCACCGAGGAGATGTAGCCCGTTGAGCAGCACCGCCGAACCGGCCACCCGCAGACCCGAGCGCACCTGGCTGGTCTCCGAGCACCTCGACGACGTCCTTGGCCGACTGCGCCCGCTGGACCCCATCGAGCTGCGCCTGCCGGACGCGCAGGGCTGCGTCCTGGTGGAGGACGTCACCGTGCCCGTGGCCCTGCCGCCCTTCGACAACAGCTCGATGGACGGCTATGCCGTGCGGGTGGCCGACGTGGCGGGCGCCAGCGAGGAGTTCCCGGCGGTCCTGGCCGTCATCGGCGACATCGCGGCCGGCAGCGGCCAACTTCCCCACGTCGGGCCGGGGGAGGCGGCCCGCATCATGACCGGCGCGCCGCTGCCGCCCGGCGCCGAGACGGTGGTGCCCGTGGAGTGGACCGACGGCGGCAGCGGCGGCGGCCCCGCCAGCGGCATGCCCGCCCACAGCGCCGCCCCCGAGCACGCCGGCGGCCAGGTGCGGGTGCACCGGCCGGCGCCCGAGCGGGCCCACGTGAGGGCCAGGGGCAGCGACGCGGGCGTGGGCGAACTGGCGCTGCGCGCCGGCACCGTGCTCGGCCCCCCGCAGATCAGCCTGCTGGCCGCGATCGGCCGGGGCACCGTGCGCGTCCGGCCCCGCCCGCGCGTGGTCGTCCTGTCCACCGGCAGCGAACTCGTCCCGCCCGGCCAGCCGCTGGGCCCCGGTCAGATCTACGACTCCAACAGCTTCGCGCTGGCCGCCGCCGCCCGCGACGCCGGAGCCATCGCCTACCGCGTCGGCGCCGTCACCGACGACGCCGCCACGCTGCGGGCCACCATCGAGGACCAACTCATCCGCGCCGACCTGCTGGTCACCACCGGCGGTGTCAGCGTCGGCGCCTACGACGTGGTCAAGGAAGCCCTGAGCGGCCCCGACGACGACAGCGACGGCGTGGAGTTCCGCAAGCTGGCGATGCAGCCGGGCAAGCCGCAGGGGTTCGGCTTCGTCGGCGACGGGGACGGCGGCCGGGACCGCGCCCCCCTGCTGGCCCTGCCCGGCAACCCGGTCAGCGCCTACGTCTCCTTCGAGCTGTTCGCGCGCCCCGCCATCCGCACCCTGATGGGCGTCGACCCCGTCCACCGCACCGTGGTCACCGCCGTCTGCCCCGAAGGCGTGCCCAGCTCGCCCGCCGGCCGCCGCCAGTTCCTGCGGGGCCGCTACGACGCGGACGCCAACGCCGTCACGCCCGTCGGCGGCTCCGGCTCCCACCTGGTCAAGGCCCTCGCCCACGCCAACGCGCTGATCGTGGTGCCCGAGGAGACCACCTCCCTGGAGCCCGGCGAGAGCGTGAACGTCGTCCTGCTCGACTGAACGCCACCGGCCAACCGACCCGGCGAGCCGAAGGGGCCGGGCCCCGACGGTCGCCCCGACCGGGCCGGCCCGGGGAGCGCGCGTCGACGAGGTCGCGTGAGCCGGCGGGGCCGCACCGCCGGCGCCACCCGGCCCGGCGGTGCGGCGGGCCGCGCTACCACGGGGCCCCGTTCGGCGGGTGGTTGCCGCGCTGACCCACCGGCCCGGCCGGTACGGTGGCTGCCCCAGGACCGACCGGGAGAACGATGAGCAGCGCCCAGGACCACCTCACCCACCTCGACGACGCGGGCGCGGCACGCATGGTCGACGTCTCGGCCAAGGCCGTCACCGCGCGTACCGCCACCGCCAGCGGCCGGGTGCTCGTCACACCGCGCGTGATCGCCCTGCTGCGCGGCGACGGCGTGCCCAAGGGCGACGCCCTGGCCACCGCGCGGATCGCGGGCATCATGGGAGCCAAACGCACCCCCGAACTGATCCCGCTCTGCCACCCGCTGGCCGTCTCCGGCGTCCGGGTGGACCTCTCCGTCGCCGACGACGCGGTGCTCATCCGCGCCACGGTCAAGACGACCGACCGCACCGGCGTGGAGATGGAGGCCCTGACGGCTGTCACCGTCGCCGCGCTGACCGTCATCGACATGGTCAAGGCCGTCGACAAGGCCGCCGTCATCACCGACGTCCGGGTCGAGGAGAAGTCCGGCGGCGCCTCCGGCGACTGGAGCCGTACGTCATGACCACGACCCCACCCGCCGCCGGCCACCCCGAACAACCCGCCCCGCCCCGCGACCCCGCCCCGCCCACCGGAGCCCCCGACGAGCGCCTCCACGACGACCGGCCGCGCTACCGGGCCCTGGTGGTCACCGCGTCCCAGCGCGCCGCCGCCGGCGTCTACCCCGACAAGGGCGGTCCGCTGCTCGCCGAGGGGCTGGCCGCGCTGGGCTTCGCGGTCGACGGCCCGCGCGTCGTGCCGGACGGCGACCCGGTGGGAACGGCGCTGCGCGAGGCGGTGGCCGCCGCGTACGACGTGGTCGTCACCACCGGCGGCACCGGCATCGCGCCCACCGACCGCACCCCGGAGATGACACGCGCCGTCCTCGACTACGAGATCCCGGGCATTCCCGAGGCGCTGCGCGCCGAAGGGCTGGCGAAGGTACCGACGGCCGCGCTGTCCCGGGGCCTGGCGGGCGTCGCCGGCACCACCCTGATCATCAACCTGCCCGGTTCCTCGGGCGGCGTCCGCGACGGCCTGACGGTCCTGGGCCGCCTCCTGACCCACGCCGTGGACCAGCTGCGGGGCGGCGACCACCAGCGCCCCGCCGAGCCCGTGCCCGACGGGTCGGTCGGGAGCCCGCGCTGAACGCCACGTGGCCGGTGGCGCTGGTGGACGGCCCCACGACCCTGCGCCCGATAAGGCTGCGCGACCAGCGCGCCTGGCGTGACGTCAACCGTCGCAACCGCGAGTGGCTGCGCCCCTGGGAGGCGACGATCCCGCCGCCCCCGCCCGGCGGGCCGCTCGCCCAGCGGCCGACGTACCGGCAGATGGTCCGTCACCTGCGCGCCGAGGCGCACGCCGGCCGGATGCTGCCCTTCGTCGTGGACTATCAGGGACGGCTGGCCGGCCAGTTGACGGTCGCCGGGATCACCTGGGGCTCGATGTGCTCGGGCCACATCGGCTACTGGGTGGACAAGGCCGTCGCCGGGCGCGGTGTCATGCCGACCGCGGTGGCCCTCGCCGTCGACCACTGCTTCCGGTCGGTCGGGCTGCACCGGGTGGAGGTCTGCATCCGACCGGAGAACGTCCCCAGCCGCCGCGTGGTGGAGAAGCTGGGCTTCCGCGAGGAGGGGCTACGCCCCCGCTACCTGCACATCGACGGCGCCTGGCGGGACCACCTGGTCTACGCGTTGACGGCGGAGGAGGTGCCGGAGGGGCTGCTGAGCCGGTGGCACCGGATGACTCCGGGCGCCTCACCGATATAGAAGAGACATTCGATAAGGGCCACATTTTGAACACATTTGCCGGTCACTCGTCGCATCAATCACAAAAAAAGCTTGAGATATGAGCCAGATCGTGCGACACACCGCGCCAATTGGCGGATCGGCCCACTCCGCTCCCTCTACCGTGTCACCGTGAGCAGCAGCGGCCTCATCTACGCAGTCATCGTCGGGGCCTGGGCCGCCTATCTGGTGCCCATGTGGCTCCGCCGGCAGGACGAACTCAACGACGCCCGCCCCACGGAGCGCTTCAGCACCGCCATCCGGCTGTTGTCCGGCCGAGCGGCCATGGAGCGGCGCTACGCCAAGGGGCTCGACGTCGAAGGGCTTCCGGGGGCCGCGTCCGACGATGCCCACGCGCCCCGGCGCACGGCGGCCGACGCCGATCCGGGACCGGCGGCCCAGGGCCGCGACGAGGCCGGAGCCGTCGGTCCGGACGACGAGACCGACGTCGTCGATGTCCGCGCCTTCGCCCAGCCCGCGACGATGAGCGTCACCGTCACCGACGCGCTGAGCGTGGACCCGGCCGTCGCCTACCCCGCCGTCCCGCTCGCCGACGCCCCGGCCGAGCCGGCGGCACGCGCGGCCGAGCCAGGGGCCGGCCCCCCCGGCCGGCCGGGCGCCGCCGGCGCGGACGACGGCCCCGCCGAGCGCTCCCGGCGCGCCAAGGCGCTGGCCCGCCGCCGGCGCACCACGGTCATCCTCTTCCTCGCCTTCACGATCGGCGCGGTCGTCGCCGCGGTCGGCGGCGTCGCCTTCCTCTGGGCCCCGGTGGGCCCGGCCGCGCTCCTCAGCGCGTACATCGTCTACCTGCGGGTGCAGGAACGCCGCCGCTTCGCGTTCACCATGGACCAGCGCCGCGCGGAGCTGGCCGCCCAGCGGCTGCGTGAGCAGCGCGGGCGCGCGGTGCCCGGCCCGGCCCGGCCCGCCGCGCCGGGCCCCCAGCCAGGCGAGGGCCCGACCGGCGGGCCCGACCCCGACCGTGGCCCCACCCCCGACCGAGGTCCCGACCGCCCCGCCGCGCCGCGTCCCGCCGTGGACCGATCCGCCCCCGAGCGGCGTGGCCCCGACCGGCCCGGCCCGGAACGCCGCGGGCCCGAGCGCCGTGGGCCGGCCCGCCCGGCCGTCGAGCGCGACCCCGCCGTCCGCGCCCAGGCCCCTGGCGGCGAACCGTCGCGCGTCCCGGCGAGCGGCCCGGGAACGCCCCGCCCGTCATCCGGCGCGGACCCCGCCCGCCGCCGCCCACCCGGCGCGGGCATGCCCCGCCAGCCCGCCGGCCCCACCGACCAGCCCCGCCCCCCGGCGCCCGGCGACACCCCGCCCGGGCAGCCGCCGTACGAGGCCGAGCGCGGCGCGCGCCGTCCCCCCACCGACGACCCGACCCGACGGCCCCAGGACCCGGCCCGCCGGGCTCCCGACGACGCGCCGGCCCGGCGCGCCCAGGGCGGCGACCCGGGGCGGCGCGGCCCGGGCGAGGGAGCGGCCCGGCGCGCGCCTGGTGACGCCACCGCGCCACCCCCCGTGGCGCGCTCCGCGCACGCCGCCGACCGCAGGGCCCTGGTCGAGCAGACCGACCACGCGGAGTGGGTGGACGAGCGGGAACGGGAGCGCGGCGGAGCGACGGGCGAGAGCTGGGACCCGATCCCGGTGCCGCTGCCCACCTACGTCACCGCGCCGGTCGCCCCCCGCGCGCGAGCGGACGCCGATCTCGGCGCCCCCGACGGCTGGAGCCCGGCCCGCTCCAGCGCGGCCGAACCCACCGACGCCCCACCCGAGCCCGTCACCCCCACCGACGTCGAGCCGAGCCCCCCTCCCGGCTCCGGCCCACCCCCACGTCGCCCGACCCGCGACCGTGGCCGCACCCCGCTGTTCGACCAGTACGCCGACGAGCCGCACCCCCGCGCGGCCAACGAGTGACGCCCGCCCCGCCCACCACCACCGTCACTGACCAGCGCGGGAGCGGATTTCCAAGCACCCCGATGGGGATGCTAGAGTTTCACTCGTTGCAAGGGCCTGTGGCGCAGACTGGTAGCGCACCTCGTTCGCATCGAGGGGGTCAGGGGTTCAAATCCCCTCAGGTCCACCGCAGCAGCTTCTCCGGGGTCATCCCGAAGGGGTTCGTGAAATCCCGTCCGATCTGGTGATCGGGCGGGATTTCGGCGTTTCCGGGGGCCGGTTCGCGTGCGAAGCCCCGCGACGGTCGTCGCGGGGGCCGCGCTACGGGGCTGTCGGCACCTTGTAGCCGGGGACGGAGGGCCAGCGGACCGTGAGGACCACGGACTCCTCTTCGGCCCGCCAGGAGTGGTCGACGCCTCGCCCCCACACGACGTAGTCGCCCTGCTCGGTCAGGAGGACGCTGCGGCCGGGCAGTTCCACGCGGAAGCGCCCGCTGATGAGGACCAGCAGGGCGGTGCGTTCCTCGCCCGTCACCCACTGGGCCCGCTCGTCGCCCGGCGGGTGCACGCCCCACTTGATCTCCACGTCCTCGCTGTGCCGTGGATCGGAGGCGTCCTTGAAGTGCCCCAGCAGCCATCCCCGGTCCAGGGACGCGTCCTTGCCGGCATGGCCCACGTACACGCTCTCGGTCATGGCTCCGGAAGGTAGCAGGCGGCCCGCGTCGGCACGTGGGGTGGCCACCCCCGGCACCGGTCGGCGGGTTCCGGGGCGTGCCGTCACCGGCCCTCGGGGTCCGGGGCCGACGCCACCAGGAGTCCCTGCGCGACGCGACCCGCCGGTCCGCGTCGACCGGGCCTCGGGAGTGTCCAGTCGCCCGGCGAACTCCCGGCCGTGCCCGCGCGACACGGGGCGGGGCGAGGGAGCGTTGGTATCTTCGACGGTGGGCGTTTCAGGTGGTTGAGGGGAGTCGACTCATGGCGCGCAGCGGTAACGCCGGGCAGGGTGGGGTGCCCCCGCGCCCCCGGGAGGACTTCCTCATCGCCGAGCGGTCCGGGTATCTCCTGCACAAGGCCGCGCTGTCGCTGGTCGACGACGCCGAGCGGGCCCTGGAGACGGTCGGCATGCGCACGCGGTACTTCTTCGTGCTGGCCGCGCTGGCCGGCGGGCCCGAGCTCTCGCAGCAGGACCTGAGCCGGCTGCTCAACCTCGACCCGACCACGGTCGTGACGGTCATCGACGAGATGGAGCGCAACCAGCACGTCGAGCGTCGGCGTAACCCGCTCGACCGGCGGCGGTACAACCTGCTGCTCACCGACACCGGTCGGGCCGCGCTGGCGGGGGCGGACGGTGTGGTCACCGAGGTGGAGACGGCCTTCTTCGGCATGCTCGACGACGCCGAGCGCCGGGTGCTGCGCACGATGCTCGACCGGATGCTCGCGGGCCGCTGGCCCGCGTCGGTGTGCGGCGACTGAGCCACGCCCCTCGGACCAGGACGAACGGGGCCGGCTTTGGCCGTAACCGGTGCGTGCGCCGCCCCGTGGGACGCGCCCGCCGGTAGGCGGCGGGTACGTGCGCCGCCGGGCGGCGGCCGGCCCCGGGTGGGGTCGGCCGCCGCCCGGGTGGGCGCCGGTGAGCGCGGGGCGCCAGGGCACGTGGGCTGACGAGCCGGGCGCGCGGGAACTCGTCCGCGCTGTCGGTACGTCCGGTACGTCCGGTACGTCCGCGCCCTGGGGTGACCGCGTCGTGGGGTGACCGCGTCGTGGGTGGCCGTGGCGTGCGGGTGCGTTTCGTGCGGTCAGCGGATGGGGGCCTGGCCCACCGTGGGCAGGTAGCGCGGGGCGCGCCAGGCGTCCAGGCGGTGCTCCACGGCGGCGCCCAGGGACAGCAGCTTGCCGTCCTGGCGGTCGCCGGTCATCAGGAGCAGGCCGACGGGGAGCTCCTCGGCGAAGCCGGCGGGCACCGAGAGCGAGGGGTACCCGGAGACGGCGGCGGGGGTGGAGGAGGGGATCACGTCGTTGTCGCCGCGCGCGCAGTCCGTGGTCCAGGCGGGCGGGTTCGTCGGCGAGGCGATGGCGTCCAGCCGGTGGGTGGCCAGCGTCTCGTCGATGGAGCGACGGGAGAGGTCCTTCAGCTCGGCGCGGGTGCGCAGGTACTCCGGGTCGGTGGTCGGCGGCGCGGCCAGGGCCTGCTCGAACAGTTCCTGTCCGGTGAAGCAGGTCTGCTCACCGGGGTGGGTGCGGTTGAACTCGATCAGCTCGGCCAGGTCGCGCGGGCCCTCGCGGGTGGCGAGGTAGGCGTCGATGTCCCGGTGGAACTCGCTCAGCAGGGCCGGGAACTCCAGCTCGGCCAGCCGGTCCTGGTACGGCGGGGTCACCTCGACGACCTCGGCCCCGGCCGCGCGCAGCTTCTTGGCCGTACGCACCATCAGGGCGTCCACCTTCGGGCCCAGCGTGGGCAGCCGCCACAGGCCGATGCGCTTGCCGCGCAGGTCACCGGGGTGGGAGGGGCGCGTGGCGGGGCTGTCGTGGCGGGCCGCGGCGTCGCCGCTGAGCACCGCGAGGGTGAGCGCCGTGTCGGTCACGTTGCGCGCCATCGGGCCCGCCGTGTCCTGTTCGGCGGAGATCGGCGCCACGCCGTCCCCGCTGACCAGGCCGAGGCTGGGCTTGAGGCCGACCACGCCGTTCATGCCGGCCGGACACACGATGGAGCCGTCCGTCTCGGTGCCGATGGCGACCTGGGAGAGCGAGGCGGCCAGCGCCGCGCCCGAGCCGGAGGAGGAGCCGCACGGGTTGCGGTCGAGCACGTACGGGTTGTGGGTCTGGCCGTCCACCGCGGACCAGCCCGAAGTGGGCTTGGCGGCGCGGAAGTTGGCCCACTCGGACAGGTTGGTCTTGCCCAGGATCACCGCCCCCGCCCGCCGCAACCGGGTCACCAGCGCGGCGTCGGTCTTCGGCGGGCTGTCGGCCAGCGCCAGCGAACCGACCGTGGAGGCGAGGCCGCGGGTGTCGACGTTGTCCTTGATGAGCACGGGGATGCCGTCGAGCGGGCCACGGGTGGTGCCGTTCCGGTGCCGGGCGTCGCTGGCGGCGGCCTGCCGGCGGGCGGTCGGGTCGGTCCGCAGTACCGCGTTGACCTTGGGATCGACGGTCTTGATCCGCCACAGGTACGCGTGGGTCAGCGCCGACGGGGTCAGCGAGCCGTCGGCCATGCGCGCCTGTAGCTCGGGGATGGTCACCGTGTCCAGATCGACCCCCAGTCTCGGGGGCGAGTCCACGGGTGGGGAACTGTCGGTGCCGCTCACGGCGGCCTGTGCGCCGGCGCCCGGGGCACCGGTCAGAAGCGACCCCGCGAGCATGGCGGTGATCAGCGTGACAACGCTCCTCTTCCTCATGGGGGTTAGCGGACTACAGCCCGGCGCCTCGACGCAAGAGCGCCACACGGCGCATGCGCCCCGTTGTGCGATTACCTTCACGCGCCCCCCAGAGGCGCCCCTAGTCACCGGCGCCCTGCGCGCCGGTTCGGGTCCTCCGCCGGAGTGCGTCGACCGCGTACCCGACGGCGCGTCAGATGGGTGTCGGGGTGGGCCAGGCGGTGCGGCGGGCGGTGTGGCGGTCAGCGCGTCGGCGCGTGCGGCAGGGGCTGGCGGCACGTCAGGCGGGTGCCCGCGCGGGGCCGGCGGTGCGTCGGGTAGGCGTCGGGAGTGGGGGCGAGTCGTGCGCCGGGTGCGTGCCGGCCGTGGGGCCGGCGGTGCCTCGGACGGGGGCGGGCGCGTAGCGGGCGGTGCGTTCGGGTGGCGCGGCCGGGGGCGTGCGGTGGGTGGCGCGGCGGATGGGCCGCGTGGGCGGCGGGGGCGTTGGTCTCGGCGCGTTCCCTGGTGCCGGCCGGCCCGTTCGCTGGACGGACGCCGCCCGTCGACCAGGCGGCCGGGAGGCTGGTCGGGTGGTCGGGTGGTCGGGGCAGGCTGCCGTCTGGCGGTCGAGCCCGGGCGCGGGGCGGCGCGGGGCGGCGCGTACGGTCGAGCCGAGGCCGGTGGCCCGGGGGTGGGCGCGGGGGCTCGGGGTGGTCGGCCACCAGGGCGGGTTCGGCGGTTCGGCGGCGCGCGGTGTCGGTGCGGGCTCCCTTCGGGTGAGGGGGCGGGGGCACGGCGGGTGGGTTTGACCGTGTCATGATGATCACGACGGCATGGCTGGGGGAGCGATGGACCTGCTGCAACTGCGCTACTTCCGGGCGGTGGCCCGCTTCGAGCACATCAGCCGGGCGGCGGAGGAGCTGCGCGTGGCCCAGCCCTCGGTCAGCCGCACCATCGCCCGCCTGGAGGCCGAACTGGGCACCGCCCTCTTCGACCGGCAGGGCCGCCGCATCCGGCTCAACCAGTACGGCGCGCTGTTCCTGCGCCACGTCGAGCGGGCGCTGAGCGAGCTCGACGACGCGCGACGGGCGGTGGCCGACGCGCGCGACCTGGGCCTGGGGCGGGTGAGCGTGGGCGCCGAGACGCTGCTGACCCTGGCCCGCGCGCTCGGCAGCTTCCACGCCGAGCACCCGGCCGCCGACGTACGGCTCTACCAGTTCAACGTGCCGGAGATGGAACGGGCGCTGCGGGCCGGGGACGTCGACTTCTGCGTCGCCTCCCAACCGCTGACCGGGGCGCGCCTGGAGCGCGTCGAGCTGGCGCGGGAGGAGGTGCTGCTCGTCGTGCCCCACGGGCACCGCCTGGCCGGTCGGCGGAGTGTGACGGTTCCCGAGCTCGCCCACGAGCCGTTCGTGGTCACCCGGCCCGGCAACTGGCCGCGTACGCTCCTCGACCGGCTGTTCGCCGCCGAGGGGCTCACCCCGTTGGTGGCCTGCGAGGCCGACGAGCCCGGGGCCAGCGGGGACCTGATCGGCGCGGGCCTGGGCATCGGGCTCGGCCCGGCGATGTCGCGGCACGAGGGGACGCGGGCCCCGGTCGACTGGGTCCGCGTCGACGCCCCCGACTGCTACCGGGTGCTGTCCCTGGTGTGGCACCGGGACGCCTATCTGTCCGAGGCGGCGCTGAAGTTCCGGTCCTTCGTGACCAGCAAGCCGTTCATGGAGCACCGGTTCCCGCACGCGACGCGGGCCGAGCCCTAGGGGATCGGCCCGCGCTGTCGGGGGCGTGCGCGGGGGGACCGGTCGGGTCGGCGCCGCACGCCCCGGAGCCCGGTGCGGTTACGGCGCGGATCTGCCGGCCAGGTGCCGCAGGGTGGCCACCAGTCGCCCGCGGTCGTGCGGGGTGAGCCAGCCGAACAGCTCGTGGCCGACGCCGGCGGCGATCTCCTGGACGGCCGCCAGCCGCTGGTGGCCCTCGGGGGTCAACCGCACCGCGTAGGCGCGTCGGTCGTGGACGGCGCGGCGGCGCTCGGCCAGTCCCTGTCGCTCCAGCTCGTCGATGATCCGGACCATGGCCGACTTGTCCACGTGGAGTAGTTGGATCAGTTCCCGCTGGCTGACGGGGCCGTGCAGGGCGAGGCCGCGCAGGACGTCGAAGTGGCGGGCCTCGATGCCGGCGGTGCGAAGTCCGCTGCTGAACGACTGGCGGCAGCGCTGGTGGGCGGCGGCCAGCAGGGTGCTCAGCGCCGTGTCGTCGGTGATCGGGTCGAGTGTCGCGGGCCTCTGGGGCGGCTTGTCTTGCACGGCCGCCATCGTAAAGGTGGACAAGTTAATCTTATTTGAGACTGTCTTTTGAAATCCTTTTACAGCGGGCCCAGCGCGTGGAACGCCGGGCCCAACAGACGGTGACCACCGGGCGAAACGCGGACGGGACGCGGAGGCGCCGGCGCCAGGGGGCGAGGCCGCCGGACCCGGACGGCGAACAGGTGGGAGCGAAGGCGCGTCCCACGGGGTGGGGCGCGCGCGACGGGCGGAGCCGTACGGATGGGGCACCTGGTCCGCCGTATCACGATTGCTGCCGCCATGCGGGGACAAACCTCCTGCCAGCTCATTTCACGTCTTTCGGTGAGCGTGGCGCGAACGGTCGGCGTGCCACGGGCCCGGGCCACGACGCTGGAGCGAGCCCGTACGCGGCGGGTCCGACCCCGGTGGGCCGGACGCGGCGCGGGGCCCGAGCGAAAGGGGCGCCATGACCGTGCCGAAGCCACACCGACCCGAACCCCACCTGCCCCCCGAACACCCGCCTGCCGGGCCCCCGTCCGCCGGGCCCCCGCGCGCGGACCCGGCCCGGCCCGGGGCCTGGCGTCCGCCGCCGCCCTACCCCGACGGATGGTTCCCGGTCGCCACGCGGGCGGAAGTGGGGCCGGGGCGGGTGGTGACCCGGCGCCTGCTGGGCGAGGACGTCGTGGTCTACCGCACGCGCGGCGGCCGGCTGCGCGCGGTGCGGCCGTTCTGCCCGCATCTGGGGGCGCACCTGGGGCACGGCGGCCGGGTCGAGGGTGAGGACCTCGTCTGTCCCTTCCACCACTTCGCGTTCGGGCCGGGTGGGGAGTGCGTCCGGACCGGCTACGGCACGCCGCCGCCACGGGCCCGGCTGACCTCGCTGGAGTGCCGGGAGGCGGTCGGGCTGATCTTCGTGTGGCGGCACGCGCGGTCCGAGCCACCCTCGTGGGAGACCACCGCCCCGCCGCGCGGCGACTTCGGGCCGTCCCGCCACGCCGTGCGCACCCTGGTGGCCCACCCCCAGGACTTCATGGAGAACGTCGTCGACATCGGGCACTTCACGCCCGTCCACCGACTGGCCGCGAGCGTCGTCGCGGAGCCGCGGTTCGAGGGCCCGCGCATGGAGACCACGTACCGACTCGGGCGGACGAACGGAAAGCGGAACGCCCTCTTCGCCTCGGCGCCGCCCACCCGGGCGCTGGTGCAGGGGCTGAGCACCTTCAGCACGGAGACCACCGTGCCCTGGCTGGGCATGGACGTGCGGGCCTGGTTCTGCGTGGCGCCGGTGGACCCGGTACGCATCGCCCTGTGGCTGTCGGTCGCGGTGCGGTTCCCCCGACTCCGCCCCCGGGGCGCGGCCCGCGCGCTGGCCGCGCTGACACCGGGGCCGCTCGCGTGGCTCAGCACCTTCGAGACGGACCGGGACGTTCCCATCTGGGCGCACAGCAGCTACCTGGAGCAGCCCCGACTGGCCCAGGGAGACGGGCCGATCACCCGGTACCGCAGGTGGGCCCGCCAGTTCTACAGCGGCTGGCCGCCCGGCCCGCCGCCGGCCCGCCCCGACGCCTGACGCGGCGCGACGGGCGGGCGGGTCCGCTTCGGGCGGCGCGGCGGTCAGGCGGCCGGACGAGGGCGACGGGTCAGTTCTTGCGGGCGACGGCGCCGTACATGGCGATGTCCCGGTCGTCGATGGCCGGGTCGGTCGTCGCGTCCGGCTTCCAGTGGTGGACCTGCGTGACGCCCGGCTCCACCAGGTCGAGGCCGGCGAAGAACGCCTCGGCCTCGGGCCGGGTGCGCAGCCGCATCGGCATGCCGCGCCGCTCGTACTCGCTGGCCACCCGGCCCACCTCGTCCGGCGCGAAGTCGGCCGTGCCGATGGTCATGGCCAGGAAGCTGCCCGCCGGGAGCGGGTCGAGCAGCCGCCGCACGATGCCCATCGCGTCGTCCTCGTCCAACAGGAAGTGCACGATGCCGATGATCATCAGGCCGACGGGCCGGGTGAGGTCGAGCGTGTCGGCGACCTCGGGGGAGGCCAGGATGGCCGCCGGGTCGCGCATGTCGCCGTCGATGTAGGCGGTACGCCCCTGCGGCGTGCTGACCAGCAGCGCCTGAGCGTGGGTCAGCACGATGGGGTCGTTGTCCACGTAGACCACGCGCGAGTCGGGCGCCGTGCGCTGGACGACCTCGTGCAGGTTGGGCTCGGTGGGGATGCCGGTGCCGATGTCGAGGAACTGGCGCACCCCCTGCTCACGGGCGAGGTACTGCGCGGCCCGGTGCATGAAGAAGCGGTTCTCCCGCATGTGCACCGGAAGGGCCGGCCACTCCTGGCACATGGAGTCGCCGGCCTCCTGGTCGACGACGTAGTTCGTCTTGCCGCCCAGGATGTAGTCGTAGACACGCGCGGAGTGCGCTTCCTGGGTGTTGATGCGGTCCGCAGGGTAACCGTTTCTGGCCATCGTGCTCGCTCCCTCGTCGCTGGCCGTCCACGGTGTGCACGGCGTGCGACGAGTCTACGGATTACTTTGAGGGGCCAAGCAGTTGGGATCGGGGTTGTGTACGCCTCGGAGCAGGCGTTATACGCCGCGTGGGGTAGCGGACGCGATCGGCGACGACACCGCGCGCCAGGCCCGTTCCCGCTGGACACGCAGCAAGGGCAGCGGGCTGTCGTCGTCTCCGTACCGCCGGTCGGCCAACCGGACCAGCGTGTCGTACCGCGCGAGCAGCAGGCCGCGCCGACGGAGCGCGGGGCTGTGGCCGGCGCGGGCCGCCACGCGGTCGGCGACCGGCGCGCCCACCGCGATGGCCAGGCCCGCGATGTCCTCGGCCGGGTCGCCCAGGGCCGCGTCCGTCCAGTCGAGCACGCCCGTCACACGGCCATCGTCGCTGATCAGGAGGTGTTCGCCCTTGAGGTCGAAGTGGCCGAGGCAGGGCGCGAGTTCCCCGGGGTCGGCTGTGTCGCCGTCGCTCGGTGCCAGGTCGAGCGGTACGGCCGGGGCGGGTGTGAGGGGGGTGGCCGGGGCGCCCTGGGAGCGGTCGGAGGGCACGTACGGTGCCCGGCGTAGCGGGTTCGGCGCGGGCCCGGGGGCGGTGGGCGGCGCCGCGAGCCAGGCGTGCTGAGCTGGCTCGAACTCGCCGTCGGCTACCAGGCGTTCGGCGACTTGGAGCGCGGCCTGTCGTGACGCGGCCAGCGGCCGGGGTTCCTGGCGCGGTACCCCGAGGGCCGACGCGGCGGCCGGGTCCACCGCGCGCAGCCCGGCCAGCAGTGCGGCCAGGTCGGCCTCGCCGGCCGGGGCGGGGGGCCGCGTCTCCGCGCTGGTGCCGGGCAGCCGGGTGTCGAGGGTGAAGGTGAGCCCGGGCGCCCAGGTGCCGTGCGCGACGCTGGCCGGCACCGCGACCGTCAGGCGCGGGCGGAGCAGGTCGCGCAGCGCGATCTCGCGCCGCTGCCGCTCGGCGCCGGCCCGGTCCAGGGCCAGCCGCAGCACGTACGCCTCGCCGACCCACCAGGTCGCGTGCTCACCTCCCTCGTCCACGGGGCGCGGCGCGGCGCGGAGCGCGTCGGGCAGGCCGGCGGCGACCAGCAGTCGCCGCAGGTCGTCGGGCGATGCCGGGGGCGTGGGCGAAGCGGGCATGGGCTGCGGACCGTCGTTCCTCGGGCGGGGCGGGGCGGGGCGGGGCGCGGGCGGGACGGTCGGCCGGTGGTGCGGGCGGTCGACCGCCGGGCCCGGCGATCACGGGCGGCACGCGCCGACCACGCCCCCGGGCTCGCCGGGCCGTGGGTGGGCACGCCCGGCCATCATGCGCGGGGGCATGCCGGGACGCGAGAGGATTTCGGGCCGCGCGGGGGCGGAGCGGCCGGGTGGGAGGCGCGGGCTCGGGCGGGCGATGCCGAGGCGGCGGGGGCTCAGCCCAGGGGCTTGGTGTAGCAGCGGCTCTCGTCGTGGAAGCGGTAGAGGCCGAACTTCGGTTCCTGGGGCACGTACGCGCACGACTCGTACAGCGCCAGCGCCTCCGGCTGCTCGATGCCGGACTCCAGCACCATGCGGGTGCGGCCGGCCGCGCGCGCGTCGTCCTCCAGGGCGGCGAGTATGCGCCGGGCCAGCCCCCGGCCGCGCGCCGCGCGCACCACGAACATGCGCTTGAGCTCGGCGTCCCCGTCCGCGTACCCCTCGTCGTTCGCGTCCTGGGTGCGCCAGCCACCGCTCGCCACCGGGGTGCCGTCCGCGTCGTAGGCGAGCAGGTAGAGCCCGGTCGGCGGGTCGAACTGGTGGGGCTGGAGCTCGCTGTCGTCGGGCTCGCCGTAGCGCTCGACGTACTCCTGCTGGACCAGGTCGTTGAGCAACGCGGCGTCGGGGTGGTCATACGACACGGGCACGATCTGCATCCTCGTATCGTACGGGCGTGCGGTCGCGGGTGGCCGGTCTCGCCGGGTGCTCCCGCGCTGGTGGGGCGGGCCGGCGGCGGGGGCGGACCCGGTGTGCGGCGGGCCGGTCGCGCGGCGGGCCAGGCGGGGTGCGGCGGGGGCGGGCGGCGCGGTGGTACGGCGTGCCCACCGGACCCGGCGAGGTGAGACGTTGGTCACTCTTCCTCGGTGCGTGTGGGCGTGGTGCCCCGTTTTCTCCTCACTCACGGTGTAGGGGCCGGGCGCGCTGAGAGGGAACACGATGAGCGAGACGCCGAGTGATGCGGAGATCCTGCGCGCGGTGCGCCGCGTCCACGACCTGGAGCGGCGGCACGAGGCGTTGCGGGCCCGGCTGGACGGCATGGCCGAGGCGCGCAGCCCGGAGGACGTGGCCGAACAGAACCGCTACGGCGAGGCGATGGCGGCGACGGCCGAGACCCTGCTGATCGAGTCCGTCTTCGCGCTGGAGGAGATCGGCCTCTCGCTGGCCGCCCGCGCCGTCGAGGTCACCGCGGCGGCCGAGGGCATCAACCTGCCCGGCGCCCCGTCGCCCGGCCCCGCCGCGCCCGGCGCGCGGGCACCCGACACCGCCGTGCACCGGGGGTGAGCCCGCCGCCCACCCCGCCGGAGGCGAGCGTTCCGCCCGGGCGTGCGCGAGGGCCGGGCCGGGCGGCCGGCGCGTAGGCTTCCTGGGGTTCGGTGAGCGACTGGAGAGCATTGTGACGCGTACGGTGACGACGGTGAACGTGAACGGTCTGCGGGCCGCCGCGAAGAAGGGCTTCGTGCCCTGGCTGGCGGCGACCGAGGCGGACGTGGTGTGTCTCCAGGAGGTGCGGGCCGAGCCGGAGCAGTTGCCGGCCGAGGTGCGCGCGCCGGAGGGCTGGCACGTGCTGCACGCGCCCGCCGAGGCCAAGGGCCGGGCCGGCGTCTCGCTGTACACCCGCGAGCGCCCCGAGAGCAGCCGGATCGGCTTCGGCTCCAGCGAGTTCGACGCCGGCGGGCGCTACGTGGAGGCCGACCTGCCGGGGCTGACCGTCGCGAGCCTCTACCTCCCCTCCGGCGAGGCGAACACGCCCCGGCAGGAGGAGAAGGAGCGCTTCATGGGCGAGTTCCTGCCCTACCTCAAGGAGTTGCGTGAGCGCGCCGCGGCCGGCGGGCGCGAGGTGCTGGTCTGTGGCGACTGGAACATCGCCCACCGCGAGGCCGACCTGAGGAACTGGAAGGCCAACCGCAAGAGCGCCGGCTTCCTGCCCGAGGAGCGGGACTGGCTGGGCCGGGTCTTCGACGAGGGCGGCTACGCGGACGTCGTACGGCGCCTGCACCCGGACGTCGAGGGCCCGTACTCCTGGTGGTCCTACCGGGGCAAGGCGTTCGACAACGACAGCGGCTGGCGCATCGACTACCACGTGGCGACCCCCGGCCTGGCCGAGCGTGCCACCTCCGCCGTCGTGGAGCGCGCCGCCTCCTACGACCTGCGCTGGTCCGACCACGCGCCGGTGACCGTCACGTACGCGTCCGCGTAACCCCGGGGCCGGCGAGCGGGCCGGCGCGCGCCCGGTCGCGGCGCGGGTGCCTCCCCGCGCACGGGAGTGGGGCGCGCGCCCGCGCGGGGGGCCGGCGCCCCCGGCCCTACCCCTCCGCGATCTCCGCCGCCCCCGGCTCGGCCCTTGTCGCCGCCCCCGCCTCGGCCGTCTCGGTGGCTCCCGCCGCCCCCGCCGCTGCCGCCTCCGCCGGCGACGGCCGCTGCTGGGGCTGGGGTTGGGGCTGGCCCAGCCACTTCTCCAGGTCCGCGCGGACGCGGCGGTCCATGGCCAGGGACAGTTCCGCGTCGACGATGCTCTTGGCGCTCTGCCGGAGCCTGTCCAGGGTCGTGGTGACGCGGGCGGTCTCGTCGGGGGTCAGGCCCTCGCCCTCGCCGGCCCGGGCGATGACGTCGGCCAGGACGTGGGTGCGGACGAGCGCGGTGAAGGTCTCCGTGACGGCCTCCATGTGCTGCCGCAACTCCCGCCCGGCCGCCAGCACTTCGGACAGCGGCACGCCCTTGGTGACCAGTTCGTGCGAGGCGTCCAGCAGCCGGCGGCTGACGTGGACCAGGTCGTCGCCGTCCACGGCCAGGTAGCCCAGGTCCAGCGAGGCCGCCAGGTTCTCCGGGGTGACCTCACCGGTGAAGTAGTCGGCCAGCTCCTGTGGCGTGAGCTTGACCGGGGTCTCCTGCGACCACGGCACGGAGATGGCGGCGGCCAGCCCCAGCACCTCGCCCACGTCGCGACCGCTCTCGAAGGCGGTGAGCAACTCCGCTATGCCGCCCAGCGTGTGGCCGCGTTCCAGAAGGGCCGCGATGGTGCGCAGTCGGGCCAGGTGGTGCTCGGTGTACCAGGCGATGCGGCCCTCGCGGCGCGGTGGCGGGATGAGCTTGCGCTCGCGGTAGAAGCGCAGCGTCCGTACGGTGATGTCGGCCGCCGAGGCCAGCTCCGCCATCCGGTACTCGCGCCCCAGCGGGGCCTTCGTCGTCTTCGCCACCCGGGCAGCCTATGCCGAGCTGGCCGGATCGCGCGGGCCGGCGCGGGGCGCCGCCGACCGCCGCCGCCCCACCCTCCCCCGCTGCCCCGACCGGCCCCCGAACGCCAGTCGGGGCCCGGTTCCCCGGTGGCGCGGGGCGTGCCGCGCGGAGTGCGGCGTCCGTGGCGGGCCCGTACGACCCGGGGGTGCGACCGTCGGTAACTTGCCGCCGCACGACCCCTACCGCTCGGTATGGTCCTGCCTTACCCTCCTAACCGTGCCAGTGATTGCTGGCGCGGTTTCTTGACTCGGGAGGCGTGGGATGGCCGAACATGAGCACGTGCGGGTGGCGGTGATCGGCACCGGCTTCGGCGGGCTGGGGGCGGCGGTCCGGATGCGGCGCGAGGGCATCACCGACTTCGTGGTCCTGGAGCGGGCCGACGCCGTCGGCGGCACCTGGCGCGACAACAGCTACCCCGGCTGCGCCTGCGACGTCCCCTCCCACCTGTACTCCTTCTCCTTCGCGCCCAACCCCGAGTGGCCGCGCAACTTCTCCGGCCAGCCGCACATCCGCGCCTACCTGGAGCGGGTCACCGACACCTTCGGACTCCGCCCGCACCTGCGCTTCAACTCCGAGGTGCGCGCCGCCCGCTGGGACGGCGAGCACCTGCGCTGGGAGCTCGACACGGCCAGCGGCACGTACACCGCCGACGTCATCGTCTCCGCCACCGGCCCGCTCTCCGACCCACGGGTCCCGGCCGTTCCCGGACTCGACGGCTTCCCCGGCCGGGTCTTCCACTCGGCGCGCTGGGACCACGACTACGACCTGCGCGGCAAGCGCGTGGCCATGATCGGTACGGGTGCCTCCGCCATCCAGATCGTGCCCGCCATCGAGTCCACCGTCGAGCGCCTCACCCTCTTCCAGCGCACCCCGCCCTGGGTGCTGCCGCGCGCCGACCGGAAGATCACCGCCATCGAGCAGTGGCTGCACCAGAAGGTGCCGGCCACCCGCGCGGCGCGCCGTGGACTCCTGTGGGGCATCCGCGAACTCCAGGTCAGCGCCTTCACCAAGCGCCCCCAGCAGCTCGGCCTGATCGAGGCGCTGGCCAGGTCCCATCTGCGCAAGGGGATCAAGGACCCGGCGCTGCGGGCCAGGCTCACCCCCGACTACCGCATCGGCTGCAAGCGCATCCTGCTCTCCAACAGCTACTACCCGGCGCTCGCCCGACCCCATGTGGACGTGGTGGCCTCCGGGCTGGCCGAGGTGCGCGGCTCGACGCTGGTCGCGGCCGACGGCACCGAGACCGAGGCCGACGCGATCATCTTCGGCACCGGCTTCCACGTCACGGACATGCCCATCGCCCAGCGCGTGACCGGCGCCGCCGGCACCACGCTGGCCGAGGAGTGGAAGGACGGGATGGAGGCCCTGCGCGGCAGCACCGCCGCCGGCTTCCCCAACTTCATGACGATCATCGGCCCCAACACGGGCCTGGGCAACAGCTCGATGATCCTGATGATCGAGTCGCAGCTCAACTACCTGGTCGACTACCTGCGCCAACTCGACGCCCTGGGCGGCCGGGCCGCGCTGGTGGCCCGCCCGTCGGCGGTGCGCGCCTGGACGCGCCGGGTGCAGGAGCGCATGAAGCGCACCGTGTGGAACGTCGGTGGCTGCGACAGCTGGTACCTGGACGCGGCCGGCCGCAACACCACCGTCTGGCCCGGCACCACCAGCGAGTTCCGCCGCGCCACCCGCGAGGTGAACCTCGCCGAGTACGACGTGCTGCGCGCCGGCCCACCGGCGGCCGACGACGACACCCGTACGGATGTGCCGGCGCATGCCCAGGGCGCACCCGTGGGTAGGTCAGGCACGTCCACCCCACCCGCCGAGCGAGCCGCGGCGCCGGCCGCGTCGGCCACCACGCCGCAGGCCGACGGCCCAACCACGGAGGCCGTTGCGTGAACCGGCTGAGCTCCACCGCCCAGGGCAGGTACGCCCCGCCCACCCCCACCCGTGAACTGACCGTCACCACCGCCGACGGCGCCCGCGTCCACGCCGAGCAGTTCGGACCGGACGACGCTCCGGCCGTGGTCCTGGCACACGGCTGGACCTGTTCCATCGCCTTCTGGGCGCCGGTGATCCGGGAGTTGGCCGACGACCACCGGGTCATCGCCTACGACCAGCGCGGACACGGCCGTTCCGCCCCGCCCCCCTACGGCGCGTACACCACCGAGACGCTGGCGGACGACCTGGCCGCGGTGCTCGACCAGACCCTGACCACCGGGCCAGACGGGGCCCCGGAGCGGGCCGTCGTGGTCGGCCACTCCATGGGCGGGATGACGATCATGGCGGCGGCTCGCCACCGGGAGCTGCGCGAGCGGGCCGCCGCCGTGCTGATGTGCAGCACCGGCGCCGGCCGGCTGCTGGACGAGACGCTGGTGGTGCCGACCCCGCGCGGCCCGGTCCGCCGGCGGGTGCACACCTTCGTGCTCGGCTCGGCCGCCCCGCTCGGCCGGGTCACGCCGGTCGCCCGCCGGGTGCTCAAGTACGTGACGATGGGCCGCGCCGCGACGGTCGAGATGACCGACGCCTGCGCCCGTGTCGTGCACGCCTGCCCGCGCCGGGTGCGCGCCCAGTGGGGCCACATGATGGGCGACATGGACCTGGACCGGCACGTCGGCGAGCTGACCCCGCCCACCGCCGTCCTGGTCGGCACCGCCGACCGGCTCACCCCACCCGTGCACGCCCGCCGGATCGTGGCCGCGCTGCCCCACTCGCTGGGCCTGACCGAGCTGCCCGGCATCGGACACATGACCCCGCTGGAGGTGCCGGACACGGTGACCGCCGCCATCCGCGGCCTGGTCGCCGACCACCTGCGCGAGCCCGCCGCGACCCCGGCCACCGCGACCCCGGCCACCGCGTCCCCGAACGCGTCGGCCACAGCCGACGTGGCGACGACCAAGGAGCGACGATCGGCATGAGCGCACGACACAGCCTGGAAGGCCAGGTGGCCGTGGTCACCGGAGCGGCGCGCGGCGTGGGGGAGTTGCTGGCCCGCAAGCTCTCGGCGCGCGGCGCCACGGTGGCACTGGTGGGCCTGGAGCCCGAGGAGCTCAAGCGGGTGGCCGAGAGCCTGCACGGCCCGGGCGGCCACTGGTACGCCGACGTCACCGACCACGCGGCGATGTCCCAGGTCGCCCGGGAGGTCAAGGAGCGGTTCGGCACGGTGGACATCGTCGTGGCCAACGCCGGCGTGGCCACCGGCGGCCCGTTCGTCGAATCCGACGAGCGGTCCTGGAACCGGGTCATCGAGGTCAACCTCATCGGCAGCGCCACCACCGCCCGCGCCTTCCTGCCCGTCCTGCTGGAGAGCCGGGGCTATCTGCTCCAGATCGCCTCGCTGGCCGCGATCACCCCCGCCCCGCTGATGAGCGCGTACTGCGCGTCCAAGTCCGGCGTCGAGGCGTTCGCGCACAGCCTGCGCGCCGAGGTCGGCTACCGGGGCGTACGCGTCGGGGTCGGCTACCTGAGCTGGACCGACACCGACATGGTGCGCGGCGCCGACGAGGACGAGGTGCTGCGCGACCTGCGGGCCGGCCTGCCCTGGCCCGGCAACCGCACCTATCCGCTGGGCCCGGCCGTGGACCGGCTGGTGGCGGGCATCGAGCGGCGCTCGCCGCACGTGTACGCGCAGTGGTGGCTGCGCGGCATGCAGGCGGTCCGTGGCTACCTGCCGGCCCTCGTCGGCACCGTCGGCCAGCGCGAGATGCGCCGCTTCGCGCCCCGCCTCGAAGCCCGCCGGGGCGCCGGCCGGGGCCTGGTCGGCGCCGGCGGCGGCGCGGACGAGGCGGCCCGGAACAGCCGCCGCGGCTGACCGGGCCTGACCCGGGTCCGGCCCGGTATCACGGGAGGAGGGGCGCGCCCACGGGCACGCCCCTCCTCGGGTACCGGGTCGAACCGGCGTCCCCGGACGCCGTGCCGGCCACCGGCCGGCTCGGCGCGCGGGGGCGCGTTCTCAGGTGAAGCGGTCCTTGGCGTCGTCCAGGGTGTCCTGGACGCCCTCCTTGGCCTGGTCCCCCTTCTCCTTGCCACGCTCCTTGGCGTCGCTCTGGTCGTCCTTGTCCTTGGACCCGCCGAGCTTGTCCTTGGCCTGCTGCCGCATCTGCTCGGCCTTGTCCTTGAACTGGTCCGAAACGCCCATGGTGTTCCCTCCTCGGGGTGATCGGGGATGGGCCCCGATCAGCCTGACACGGGCCCTCGTACTTCGCATGTCGGGCATTTTCGCCCCGCCCGTGAGCGGCCCGCCACCCGCGTGGGGCGGCCGTGGGGCCCGTCAGTCGGCAGGCTCGCTCCGCCGTCCCCGCTACGGTCTGCGGCCACGCCCCTGCGGGAGCTGCCCCAGATGCACGGCGCGGTGGATGACCTGCGCCAGCTCCCCGGCGTCCGCGGTGAACGTGTCGACGCGGATCCTGCGGGGCCTGTCGCCGCGCAGTTGGAGAGCGAAGGTGAACCCCATACCCCGGGCCTCGGCCAGGGGCCGCCCGTCGTCGCCCTTGGCGCTCACCCGCTCGATGTCCGTCCAGGGGATCACGGTGGCGGTGCCGGCCACCCGGTGGGTCAGTCCCCGCTCGTGGACGTCGAAGCACTGCTCCCGGGTGCGAAGCGCCTGCACCAGCCGCCAGATCCCCAGGCCCAGACCCATCAGGGCGGCTCCGAGCAGCAGGCCCGCCACTTGCGGCGCGCTGTCGGCGGTGTTGAGGGAGTCGATGGCCATGGGTACTCCGAAGGCCGCGCCCACGGCGCCCGCGACCATGAGGACACCGGCCTGGCGCAGGCGCCTGCCGTTGTCGGTACGGTGCTCGCGGACGAACCCCCCGAGCTGTTGGGCCGCTTCCCTACGCCGCATCAGGTCCCCTCCCGATTGCCCTCACCCGGTGTGACCACCCCGAGTGCTCCAACGACGCCGGCCCGGGGAGAGCTGTCGAGGCGCCCACCGGGCCGGCCCCGCCATGTTCGCACGCCCCCGCGCGCGCCCCACTGGCCGAACACGTCTCAACTCGGCCTCGGGTCAGAGGGGTTGGGGACGCCCCGAGGGGCGCGGCGGACGCGGCTCGCGGGCCGTGGCGGCTGGACGCCGTTCGGGCGCGGAGCCCAGCCGTGGCGAACCGCGCGGCCCGGTCACCTCGGCCGGGCCGGGGCCCGTCAGCTCCGCCGGCCGGTGGCGCCCCCCGAGTCTCGGCCCCGTCGGCCGCCGGCGGCCGACGGTGGCTCAGGAGCGAGGCGGCAGTGGTGGGCGGCTGCGGTCGGGTACGGCGGAGTAGTCCGGTGGCCGCGCGGCCGGGTGGCGTTCGAGCAGGTCCAGTGCGGTGCGCACGGCGACGGCGAGTTGCGGGTGGCGGCCCTCGGCCCAGTCCAGCGGCGAGCGCGGGGCCTCGATGTCCGGCTCCACGCCGTGGTTCTCCACGCCCCAGCCGTACGCGTCGAACCAGGCCGCGTTCATCGGCACGGTGATCGCCGTGCCGTCCACCAGTCGGTGCCGCCCGGTGATGCCCACGACCCCGCCCCAGGTGCGCAGCCCCACCACCGGGCCGAGGCCCAGCAGTCGGAACGCGGCGGTGATCATGTCGCCGTCGGAGGAGGTCATCTCGTCGGCGACGGCCACCACGGGCCCGCGCGGCGCGTCGCCGGCGTAACTGACCGGCTGGGCGTGGCGGGTGAGGTCCCAGCCGAGGATGGTGCGGGTCAGCTTCTCCACGACCAGTTCGCTGATGTTGCCGCCCGCGTTGCCGCGTACGTCCACGATCAGCGCGGGCCGTGACATCTCCATGCGCACGTCCCGGTTGAACTGCGCCCAGCCCGACCCGCCCATGTCGGGGATGTGCAGGTAGCCGCACCTGCCGCCGCTGAGTTCGCGCACGACCTCGCGCCGCTTGGCGACCCAGTGCTGGTAGCGCAGCGGGCGTTCGTCGATGAGCGGCACGATGGCCACCCGGCGCGGCGGGCCGGCGCCCTCGGCGGGGGTGAAGGTGAGCTCCACCGTCGTGCCGCCGGCCGCGGTCAGCAGCGGCGCGGGCCCGGCCACCGGGTCCACCGGCCGGCCGTCCACGTGGGTGAGCGTGGCGCCCTCGCGGATGCCCGAACCGGCCAGCGGGGAACGGGCCTTGGAGTCGGAGGAGTCGCCCGGCAGGATGCGCGAGACCACCCAGGACCCGTCCCTGGCCCGGGTGAGGTCCGCGCCGAGCAGGCCGATGGCCCGCTGGTAGTGCGGCGGCCCCTCGTTGCGGCGGGCGGGCGAGACGTACGCGTGCGAGGTGCCCAGCTCGCCGAGGACCTCGCGCAGCAGGTCGGCGAACTCGTCGGGGGAGGCGACGCGCTCCAGCAGCGGCCGGTACTGGTCCAGGATCGCGTCCCAGTCCACCCCGCCCAGCCCCGGCTCCCAGAAGTACGACCGGACCAGCCGCCCCGCCTCCGCGTACGCCTGGCGCCACTCGGCCGCCGGATCGACGTCGTGCAGGATGCGCCGCAGGTCCATCTGGACCGTGGAGTCCGCGTCCGCGAGGTCGTTCGCCGGCACCACGCGCAGGTCACCGTCGTCGTTGACGACCAGCCGGGAGCCGTCGCCGCTGACCGCGAACCAGTCGACGGCGCTGGTGAGTTCGCTCCGTCGGGCCTTGGCGAGGTCGAAGTGTTCCAGGGTGGGGCGACCCGAGGTGTCGGCCGGGTTGGCGAACGTCTCGCCCAGCGCGCCCGAGATCGGCCAGCGCAGCCAGACCAGCCCGCCGCCGCTGACCGGGCACAGCGAGGAGTACTTGGACGCGGCGACCGGGAAGACCGTGACCCGGCTGGCCAGCCCCTCCACCTCGACCAGGACCTTGCTGTCCAGATCGCCGGCGGTCACCGCCGGGTCGAGCCCGCCGGCGGCCGGCCGGCCCTCGGGCGAGAGCGCGAACGGCGAGGGCGTGGCCGAGGACAGCGGCACCAGGTAGGGGCGGCAGCCCAGGGGGAAGGACAGGTCCCCGGTGTGGACGTCGTAGACCGGGTCGAAGCCGCGCCAGGAGAGGAAGGCCAGATAGCGCCCATCGCGCGTGAAGACGGGCTGTTCGTCCTCGAACCGCCCGTCGGTGACGTCCACGATGGCCCGCCCCAGGGTGCCGGTGGGCCGCAACCGGGCGATCTTGATCTTGCGTAGCGAGCGCCCGATGTGCGGATGCGACCAGGCCAGCCACGCCGAGTCGGGTGAGAACGCCAGGTCCCGCACCGGCCCGTTCGCCGACCGCGCCAACTCGCTGACCACGGGCGTGGTGGGTGCGGCGGGTGCCTGCGGGGCCTCGGTCGCGCCGGCGCCCGTCGGCGCGGCGGCGTCGTCAGCCGTGCCGGGCAGCCCCTGCTCGGCCGCTGCCTCGGGGGCGTCGGCCACCTCCGGCGCCTCGCCCGCCCCAGGCACCTTGGCCGCCTCGCCCGCCCCGGGCGTCGCGTAGTCGGTGGCGGGGCCCATGCCGGGCAGCGGCTCGTCCATGGTCCGTGGTTCGTCCTCCGGGCGGGGGGCCGCGTCCACCAGCAGCAGCCGGCCGTCGTGGGTGGCCACGGCCAGCCACTCGCCGTCGGGCGAGGCGACCATCTCGTGCACCCGGCCCAGCCGCCCGGCCGCCAGCCGTCGCGGCCGGGAGGGCCCGGTGGCCCGGGGGAGCTGCGCGATCTCGATCGCGTCCGCACCCTCCACGTCGGTCACGTACGCCACCCGCCCGGTCGGCCCGAGCATCTCCGGCAGCCGTACGCGCACGCCCGGCGTGTCCGCGATGGTGCGCGCCGGGCCGTCCCGGTGGGTGAGCCAGTACAGGCTGCCGCGCACGCCCACCGCGCTGGCCCGCCCGGTCTCGTCCACGGCCAGCGAGCGCAGGTGCGCGGCGGCGGGCACCTGGTACGAGCGCCGCCCGGTGCGTGGCCCGCCGAGGCGTACCGGGACCCGCCGGGGCCGGCCCGCCGGGCCCAGGTCCTCCACCAGCCACAGGTCGCCCGCGCACTGGTAGACCACGCGCGTGCCGTCGGTGGCGGCGTGGCGGGCGTAGAAGTCCGCATGATCGGTGTGTCGTCGCAGGTCGGAGCCGTCGGGCAGGCAGGAGTAGAGGTTGCCGACGCCCTCGTGGTCGGAGAGGAAGGCGATCCGCCCGGCGACGAACATCGGGCTGTCCAGGTGCCCGTACACCGTCGGCACCAGCCGGGTGCCGTGCAGCCACAGGCGGCCCATCGCCCCGCCCCGGTAGCGCTTCCAGGAGGCCGGCTCGTGCGGGGGCTTGCCGGTGAGCAGCAGCGTGCACCGGTTGCCGGGCCCCTCCCCGGCCAGTTCCTCGCCGCCGAGCTCGACGCCGGCGAGGTCGGCCGCGTCCAGGTCGGCGACGGCGATGTCGGAGACCGGGCCCCACGGCAGCCGCCCGCCCGGGCTGCCGTCGGTGGGCAGGCTGTAGGCCCAGGAGTAGTACGAGAACGGCTGGCCGTGCGAGGAGACGGCCAGGATGTCCGAGCGCCCGTCCTTGTCGGGGGGCGTCCAGCCGCACACCCGGGTGTCGGTGCCGCCCCAGTAGGTCAGCCGGCGGGCCGGCCCGCCCCCGGTGGGCGTGAGGTAGATCTCCGGGTCCAGACTGCGCCAACTGGTGTACGCGATCTGGGTGCCGTCCGGGGAGAAGCGCGGATGGCCCACGCGAGTGCGATCGACGGTCAACCGCCAGGCCCGCTCGGGCGTCCTAGCAGGAGCGGTCAGCGATGCGACCCAGAGGTCGTCCTCGGCCGCGAAGCAGAGCAAGTCCCCATGGAGATGCGGAAAGCGGACATAGCTGTCGTCGCTAACGGTCACCCGTCCATGCTTTCGGTCCCGGGGGCGCGCGGCAACTCGGTTGGGCGCACTACATGCGTGCGAAGTGTTTTACCCGCGCATGGTTGCGCTGTGATGCACGACACGAGCGAAACGGCGTCGTTTCGTTGACGCGGAGCGTATGGTGAGGGTGTACGAAACCGTTTCGTTCGGAAGGGGGTGTGCTCCATGCAGGTCGCCGCGGGCAAGCCAGCGACGCGACGCAGCAGGCTGACCCCCGAGCGGGAGGGCGAGCTCTACAACGCCGTCATCGAGCTGCTCCGCGAGGTGGGCTATGAGGCGCTGACGATGGACGCGGTCGCCGCGCGCACCCGGGCCAGCAAGGCCACGCTCTACCGCCAGTGGAAGGGCAAGCCGGAGCTGGTGGCCACCGCGCTGCGGTCGCTCAAGCCGGTCGCGCTGGAGGAGATCGACACCGGTTCGCTCCGGGGCGATCTGCGCGAAATGGTGCGTTGCGGAGAGCACAACGCCGAGCGTGACGCGGATCTGCTGCGCGGCCTGGCCCACGCGGCGCACGACTACCCGGATCTTGAGCAGGCGCTTCGAGAGCTGCTCATCGCCCCCGAACTCGTCGCCCTCGACGCGCTGCTGACGCGCGCCGTCGCCCGAGGGGAGATCGTCGCGGGAACGCCCGCCATGCACTTCGTGCCGCACATGATGACCGGGGCCTTCGTGGCCCGCCCGCTGATCGACGCCGCGTACGCGGACGACGCCTTCCTCTACGGATACATCGACGCCGTGATACTCCCCGCTCTCGGCGCCGACCCTGACGTGACCACACGCCTGGCCGTCACCTAGATTCGGCTTTACCCGAAAGACCCCATCCCAGCGCGCCGCTCTCGTCGCTGGGCTGGTCCAGCACGTCCCTGCCACTCCACTATTTCGACGGGAGCACCCCTTCTCGTGGCCACCTTCCTATACAAGCTCGGCCGATTCGCCTTCAGGCGACGCCGGTTCGTCGCCTTGTTCTGGGTAGCGCTGTTGGCAATCGCCATCACGGGCGCCGCCACCGCAGCCAAGCCGACCGAAGAGAACTTCTCCGTACCCGGGACCGAGGCGCAGGAAGCCTTCGACCTGATGGAGAAGCGCAGCCCCGAGGTCAGTGCCGACGGCGCCAGCGCCCGGATCGTCTTCCGCGCCCCCGGCGACGAGAAGATCACCGATGAGAAGAACAAGAGCGAAGTTCTCAAGGTGATCTCGGACGTCCAGAAGAGCTCGGACGAGGTCCTCCCGATCGCGGACCCGTTCGCGACCGGGACCGTCAGCAAGGACGGCACCACGGCCTTCGTGACGGCCACCTACAAGGTCAGCTCCATGGAGCTGAAGGACAAGACCAAGGACGGTCTGGAGAAGGCCGCGATCGACTACGACGACGACGGCGGCAAGAAGCCGGCCGTCGAGGTCGGTGGCGACGCGCTGGAGACCATGCCCGAGCAGGGCGCGACCGAGATCATCGGTATCGCCATCTCCGCCGTGGTCCTCATCATCACCTTCGGCTCGCTGGTGGCCGCCGGGCTCCCGCTGCTGACCGCCCTGATCGGCGTCGGCATCGGCATCTCCTCGATCACCGCGCTGGCCAACGTGCTCGACCTGGGCAGCACCACCTCGACGCTGGCCATGATGATCGGCCTCGCGGTCGGCATCGACTACGCGCTGTTCATCGTCTCCCGGTACCGGGCCGAACTGGCCGAAGGCAGGGAGCGCGAGGAAGCGGCCGGACGCGCCGTCGGCACCGCGGGCTCCGCGGTCGTCTTCGCCGGTCTGACCGTCATCATCGCCCTGGTCGGCCTCGCGGTCGTCAACATCCCGGTGCTGAGCAAGATGGGCTTCGCCGCCGCGGGCACCGTGGCCATCGCCGTCCTCATCGCCATCAGCATGATCCCCGCGATGCTCGGCTTCGCCGGAAAGCGCATCTTCGGCCGCAAGGCCCGCAAGAAGAGCGAGAACGGCATCCCGAGGGCCTCCGACAAGCCCAAGATGGGCACCCGCTGGGCCCGCTTCGTGCTCCGTCGCCCGGTGGCCGTGCTGCTCCTCGGCGTGGTCGCGCTCGGCGCCGCCGCTGCCCCGGTCAGCAAGCTGGAGCTCGGCCTGCCGGACGACGGCTCGCAGCCGACGGACACCACCAAGCGCAAGGCGTACGACCTGGTCTCCGACGGCTTCGGCGTCGGGTACAACGGCCCGCTCATGGTGGTCGTGGACGCGGCCAAGGCCAAGGACGCGCAGGACGCCGGCAAGACCGTCGCCGACAGCATCCGCAAGCTGGACGACGTCGCCAGCGTCACCGACGCCGCCTTCAACAAGGCCGGTGACACCGCGACGATCACGGTCATCCCGGCCTCCAAGCCGAGCAGCACGGAGACCGAGGACCTGGTCTCCAACATCCGTGACCAGGCCGACGGCTGGAAGTCGCAGACCGGGGCCAAGGTCCTGGTGACCGGCACCACGGCCATGAACATCGACATCTCGAAGAAGCTGAACGACGCGCTGGTGCCCTACCTGGCACTCGTGGTCGGTCTGGCCTTCGTCCTGCTGATGGTCGTCTTCCGCTCGGTCCTGGTTCCGCTCAAGGCGGCGCTCGGCTTCCTGTTGTCCGTCGTCGCGGCGCTCGGCGCCGTGGTCGCGGTCTTCCAGTGGGGTTGGCTGTCGGGCCTGTTCGGTGTCGAGCAGACCGGCCCGGTGATGAGCATGATGCCGATCTTCATGATCGGCGTGGTCTTCGGTCTGGCCATGGACTACGAGGTGTTCCTCGTGACCCGCATGCGCGAGGCGTACGTCCATGGCGAGACGCCCGAACAGGCCGTGGTGACCGGCTTCACGCACGGCGCCCGTGTGGTCTCCGCCGCCGCCGTCATCATGATCAGCGTCTTCGCGGGCTTCATCGGCTCGCACGACCAGATGGTCAAGATGATCGGCTTCGGCCTGGCGATCGCGGTGCTCTTCGACGCCTTCGTCGTCCGTATGGCCATCGTTCCGGCGGTGCTCGGGCTGCTCGGCAAGAGCGCCTGGTGGCTGCCGCGTTGGCTGGACAAGGCCCTGCCGAACGTGGACGTGGAAGGCGAGAAGCTCCAGAAGCAGCTCGGCGACCCGGCCCCGGCGCAGCAGGACAGCGACCCGGACGCGCGTCTGACCCGGGTGTGAGCGCGGGTCCGCGCGGGGCCCCGGCGGGGGCGGCGGGGCCCGCCCGGGGGGGGGCGCGCGGGGCCGGGCCCCGGGGGGAC
>NZ_JBHVJC010000035.1:45203-45889 GCF_042799315.1 Streptomyces sp. NPDC057702
CCCTATATCCGCGGCCGCCCCCCGCGCCCGGGGCGATCAAGGGCCGCCACGGGTGCGGGGCCCTGCCGGGGGGGGGGGGGGGGCGCGGGCGGGGCGGCGCCGGCCCCCCCCCCCCCCGGCCGGGTCGTCGCCGAGCGGCGACGGCCCCGGTGGTCACCGACCGCCGACGAGACGCCCGGGACGCGGGAGGGCAGCGATCCTCCCGCAGATCGGGCAGTGCCTGCCCGTGGGGACGGGGTCAGGCACGCACAGTGAGAACGGCGGCGGCTCCCTGGGGCAGGGGGTCGCCGTCGGCGTTTTCCGCGTCCCCGCGTACCGGTTCCCGTCATCCTCGGGGCCGCCCCGCGACAGGCTCCGCGACGCGCCTCGCGACGGCTCCGCGTCGTGCGACGGTCCCACGCCTCGCGACGGCCCCACGCCTCGGGGCCGTGGGCAGTCGGCGGCAGCTGCCCAAGGCTTGGGCTCCGCCCGTGCGGGGGTGGGCCCGTGCCGCCGACGGCTCGTGTGAGCCCGCGACCCTGCTCCCCGCGCACGCGGGGATGGACCCGCCTCGGTACGGCGCCAGCGGCCCGCCCCCCCCCCCCCCCCCCCCCCCCCCCCCGGGGCGGCCCCCCCCCCCCCCCGGGGCGCGGCGGGGACCCCCCCCCGCCCCCCCCGCGGCCCCGGCCCCCCGGGGGGGGGCCGCC
>NZ_JBHVJC010000035.1:45899-89066 GCF_042799315.1 Streptomyces sp. NPDC057702
TGTTGGGTGTGGTCCGTCGGGCGCTAGGGCCTGCGCCCCGCCCCAACCCCCCCCCGCCCCCCTCGCGCACGCGGGGACGGCCCGGCCGCCGCGCGGTCGACGGCTTTCAGCTCCCGGCCCCCGAGCCGCTCCCCGTGCGCCCCCTGGGGCGGCCCCGCGTCTCGTAGGCCGGACCGCCTCACGTCGGGTGAGGCGCCGGGTGGGGGTTGGACCTCCACGTTGGGTGAGGGTTGGGTTCCCACGTCGGGTGGGGGTTGGACCTCCACGTTGGGTGGGGGTTCGGCCCTCACGCCGGGTGTGGGTTGGACCTCCACGTTGGGGGGCCCTCGCGTTGGGTGTGGGTTGGGCCTGGGCCCCTACGTCGGGTGAGGGTTGGGCCCCTTCGCGCTGGGTGAGGGTTGGACCCTCTCACGCCGGGTGAGGGTTGGACTTCCACGTTGGGGGGCCCTCGCGTCGGGTGAGGGTTGGACGCCCTCACGTCGGGTGAGGGTTGGGCCTCCACGTTGGGGGCCCTCGCGTTGGGGGAGGGGCCTCGTGGTGGGTGGGGTGGGCGGAGGCTGCTCGGGGTCTGGGCCGTGCTTTGGGGGGATTGACCGGTTCCGGCCCGGTCTGCGGGAACCGGCGTGGGGGCGTTGGGCGGAAGGGAGACGCTGGGACCCGGCATAAGACGGCCACGGGGCGCATTGCACCATGGAGGGTGCACAGCGCGGCGAGACGGAATGTGGGAGTAGGCGACAGTGGTGGACGTCCAGGGCACGGTGGCGCCCGGTTTCGAGCCGGTCCGGGACGCGTTCGCGGCCAACTTCGCGCAGCGCGGCGAGCGGGGGGCCGCGGTGACCGTCTACCGGGACGGCGCCAAGGTCGTCGACCTGTGGGGTGGGGCCCGCGACGCGGACGCCGTCGGACCGCACGCCGCCACCGGACCGGATGCCGCTGGATCGGAGGCCACCAAACCGACCGTCACCCCCGAGCGGGACGCCGCCCCCGGGCAGACCGGCCCGGCCGGCGAGGTCGCCCCCGCGCCGTGGGAGGCGGACACCGCGCAGGTGGTGCGCTCGGTGACCAAGGGCGTGGCCGCCACCGTGCCGCTGCTGCTGCACCAGCGCGGGCTGGTGGACCTGGACGCCCCGGTCGGCACGTACTGGCCGGAGTTCAAGGCGAGCGGCAAGGAGCGCGTCCTCGTACGCCAACTCCTCTCGCACCGCGCCGGGCTGCCCGTGCTCGACGTGCCGCTCAGCCCGGCCGAGGCCCTCGACGGGGTCAGCGGGCCCCGAGCGCTGGCCGCGCAGGCGCCGCAGTGGGCACCGGGCACGGCGCACGGGTACCACGCCCACACCTACGGTTGGCTGGTCGGCGAACTGGTCCGGCGGGTCACCGGGCGGACCCTGGGGTCCTGGGTGGCCGAGGAGGTCGCCGGGCCGTTGGGGCTCGACCTGTGGGTCGGGCTGCCGGAGGCCGAGCGCCACCGGGTGGGCCGGATCGCCGCGATCGAGGCGCCCGCGCCGCCGGCCTCGCGGGGCCTGCGGGTGCGGGCGAAGCAGACCGTCGCCGACGCCTACCGCGACCCCGCGTCGCTGACCCGGCGCGCCTTCGGCGTCATCGACCCGCTGCCCGACGAGAACGACCCGGCCTACCGCGCCGCCGAACTCCCCGCCTCGGGCGCCGTCGCCACGGCCCGCTCCCTGGCCCGCCTCTACGCCGCGCTCATCGGCGACGTGGCACCGGAGGCCGGACACGGTGTGGTCGCTGGTGTGGCAGGTGGTGCCAGTGAGGTCGCGGGAGGTGCGGTGCGGGGGGCGTTGCCCGGTGCGCGGCGCCTGTTCGCGCCGGCGACGCTGACCCTGGCGCGTACGGAGGAGTCGGCGGGCCCGGACCAGGTGCTGGTGGTGCACACGCGTTTCGGGCTCGGGTACATGCTGCACGGTTCGGCGGCGCCGCTGCTCGGGCCGGGCGCGTTCGGCCACCCCGGGCGCGGCGGTTCGCTGGCCTTCGCCGACCCGGAGGCGGGCATCGGTTTCGGGTACGTCACCAACGGCATGCAGAAGAACGTGACCGCCGACCCGCGCGCGCAGGCGCTGACCCGCGCGCTCCAACGCAGCCTGGCCTGAACGTTCCGCTCGCCGCGAGCTGGCCCGAGACGACCGCACGTCGCGCGCTGACGGGAAGTGGCCGCTTGTCGCGTACTGACCCCAAGCGGCCCCTCGTCGTGTGCCGACCGGAAGCGGCTGCTCGCCCCTCGCGGCCCGATGCGGCCCCGCCCCTCCTCGCGTCCTGGCTTCGCCGGGGCCCCGTACGTCGCCGGGCGTCGGCCTGCCGGGTGCCCGGCCCGGTGTGGCCACCGGGCTTCTCCCGACCCTGGGTGGCCTCCGTCTGTCGCGCCCGGCTCACCGCGTCCCGAGCCGGAAAGCCCCCCGCCCGTCGCGTCCGGCTCCCGTCGGGGCCTGCGCCTGTCTACGGGGGTGGGCGTGGACGGCGGGGCGACGTCGGTCCGTCGCGCCGCTCTCTTACGCCGGGCGCACCCGCCGCCTACGCTGCCGGGACCAGGATGATCAACGGCGGAAGGGGCGGCACCCGATGCGACGGTTCGAGGGGTACGGCGTACTGATCACCGGCGCGGGACGGGGCATCGGCGCGGCCACCGCCCGCAGGTTCGCCGACGAGGGCGCGGGCGTGCTCGTCACCGACCTCGACGGCGCGCGCGCCGAGGAGACCGCCGAGGCGATCCGGGCGGCCGGCGGCCTGGCGCACGGGCTCGCGTGCGACGTGGGGGACCGGACCGCTGTACGGGCCGCCGTGGACCACGCCGTCGAACGGTTCGGCTCGCTCGACGTCCTGGTCAACAACGCGTTCTCCTGCCTTCCCGACGCCCCGCTCTTCGAGGACCAGAGCGACGAGGACTGGGAGCGCGACCTGGACGTGACGCTGACCGGCGCGTTCCGCTGCGCGCGGGCGGCGCTGCCGGAGCTGGCCAAGGCGGGTGGGCGCGGCGCGATCGTCAGCGTCGGCTCGGTCAACGGCGAACAGGACTTCGGCAACCACGCCTACAGCGCGGCCAAGGCGGGCCTGACCAGCCTCACCCGCACGCTGGCCGGCCACGCGGCGCCGCGCGGCGTACGCGTCAACCTCGTCGCCCCCGGCACGGTGCGTACGCCGGTGTGGGCGGGGCGCGAGGACGCGCTCGCTCAGGCGAGCGCGTCGTATCCGCTGGGTCGGGTGGGCGAACCGGGGGACGTCGCGGCGGCGATCGCGTTTCTCGCTTCGCGCGACGCGGCGTGGATCACGGGGGTGACGTTGCCGGTGGACGGTGGCCTGCTGATCAGCAATGTCGCCTTGCGGCGGGCTTTGGCGGACGAGGGGTAGCCGCCTCCTCGCGGCGGGGGCGCCTCCTCGCGGCGGGGGCGCCTCTTCGCGGCGGGCGGACGGCTGTACGCCGCGAAGAGGCGCCCTGGTGTCGTGCCCGGGCTCAGCCCCGGAACTCGCCTGCCTTGACGCTGGTGATGAACGCGTTCCAGGCTGCGGGTTCGAAGGTGAGGGCGGGTCCGCTCGGGTCCTTGCTGTCGCGGACGGGGACGGTGCCATGGTCGCGTGCGTAGGTGGGCACCCACGCGACGCAGCCGTTATCGGACCCCCCGCTGAATGACGACTTGACCCAACCAATCAGGGTTGATGCGTCGCGGATGCTACTCACGTGTACTCCCTCACGTAGTGGTGGATCAGCTCTAGCGAGTCTGCTGGCGTCAGCGCCTGCGCCCGTGCCACGTCAAATCGCTGTACGAGATCAACGACTTGTCGTGGCACGTCGACCACATCACCAGAACCGTAGCTTTCCACCAGGGCCGTTGTCGTTCCATTCTCCATGGTCAGCAGGGTGAGGCTGCCGCCCATCAGCGGGTGGAATGGCTCGGTGAATGGCAGGACTTGAATGTTGATGTGAGGCTGCTCCGCAGCCTGGAGCACGTGGCATAGCTGCTCAGTCATGATGTGGCGATCGGCGACCAGACGCCTCAACGCTGATTCATCCATGATCGCCCAGTACTGTGGCGGGTTAGTACCTTCAAGTAGCTTTTGTCTGCGCAGGCGCAATGCCACGTGCTCCTCTAGGGCCGGCAATTCGCTTCTCCGCAGTCCGAATGAGAATAGCGCTCTGGCATAGTCCCTGGTCTGTAGCAGCCCTGGCACCAGACTGCTAGTGAAGACTTGGAGTCGAATGCACTTGGCCTCATGAGAGAGATAGTCGTGGCTGTACTCCATAACCAACGAGTCCTGGGCGATGGCTAGCGCATCGACGAACAGTTCGCCTGTCCCGAAATGGTCGTCCAGCGCATTTGCCAGTGCTTCGGATGGCAGTTGCTCATGTCGTTCGACGCGGCTGATGTATGAGTGCGGGTAGTGCAGCTTTTCCGCCAGCCCGCGCAGGGAGAGACCTGCCTGTTCGCGGAGGCGTCTGAGCTGTCGCCCCGGGAAGGTGCGCGCCGTAGCCCTGCCGCCCAGTTCTTTCGTCTCGTGGAGCTCCATCCCACACGCCTCTCTTGTGTGCGGTGTGACCTGCGCCCCGTAGGTTCCGGGTCGCTGGTTGTGAGCGTAGTCCTCGTGGAGCAACCCTGTAGGGAGTTGGTCACAATCTGTGACCGCATCCCGCGTTTGTGGCGCCGCGCGTGTACTCACGCCAGCTCCTTTGCGCCACGACGACGTTGTCAGCTGTCGTTAGGAACGAGCACCGTTCATGAACCGCGAGCACACGATGACCCTGAAGGTCTACCGCCTACGTGCCGGCGAGCAGCCGGTTCCGATTGCTCCGATCGCCACCGTTCAGATCGACCCAACCAGCCTGAGTCGGAGCGAACTTGAGGCGCGGCACCTCTCCACCGCCTGGGGCCCCTGCCGGTGCCCCCTGCATCGCGCGGGGTGGTCCGGTGAGTGACGCGCGGGGGGCGCGCGTCGGCGGCGTATCGGCGGGCGTGGACGGTGAGTCCGGATTTCGGCCGGGGTACGCGCGTGCGCTGCGGTACGTGCTGACCGGTGAGCACGAGATCCACACCGTCGCCGGGGTCGTACTGCGGTTCTTCCTCGCCGACCCCGTGCGGGTCGCTGCGGACGGCGGGTGGCGGCCCGTGTCGGACCGGGAGTTCCAACTCGCTTACGAGAACTCGCTGTTCGACATGGACGCGGCGCGGCGGAACGAGATCCGGCCCAACGCGCGGCACGTGCAACTCACCTTGGACGCCGTCGCCGGGCCCGGCGGCTACTTCTGGTCGGACGGACAGGCGGAAGCGGGCGTCATGACGGCGAACGGGAAGACGCCCGCGGAGTGCGGGTTCCGGATGCCGGAGGCGTGGGGGCGGACGAGTGGCGGGGGTGGGACGTGAGCGCGGCGCGACGGTTACGTGTGGTGCTGGTGGTGTGGAAGCCGCGTAACGCCGGTGATCCGGGCGACGTGACCACGGCCGGTTGGCCGCACGTACTGCAGGTGCAACTGGCCCGCGACGCCGACGTGTGGGAGCCGCCCAGCGCTGTCGTACGGCCCGGCGAGGGCGTGGAGGTGGCCGCCGCCCGGGTCGCGGGCGCGCTGGGGATCGGCCTGCCGACCATGCGGCGGGTGTTGGCGGTGGACGAACGGCCGGCGGCCGGGGGCGGGCCCGCCGAACTGGTGCTGCTGGTCGACGGGGGGTGGGTGACGGACGCGGACGTGGCGGAGGCGGCGGACTGCCTGTGCGCGCACGAGCGCGACTGTCGGCACCGGCGACGTTGGGCCACGGCGGAGTTGGCGTGCGCGGAGGACGCCGCGCTCGCGGTCGGGCTGGGGGCGGCGGTGGGCCTGGCCCCGGCGTTCGTCGTCGCGCGGGAGGACTGAACGGGCTCCACCCGCCGTAGCGGGGGCGCCTCGGGTGGTCGACCGACGCGCCCCACCGGGGCCCACCACGCGTGCGGCCCGCCCCCACGCGGGCCCACCACGTACGCGGGCGCCCGCGCGCGCCGGCTCAGCCCGCGTGCAGCATCAGGCCGATGCCCGCGACCATCAGGCCGGCCGCCGCGATCCGGGCCGTACCGAACCGCTCCTTGAGGAAGAGCGCGCCGATCGCGGCGCCCACCAGGATGCTGGACTCGCGCAGCGCCGCGATCGGCGCGAGCGGCGCGCGGGTCTGCGCCCACAACACCAGCCCGTACGCGAACACCGACAGTACCCCGCCGCACAACCCGCGCACCGCCAGCGGCCGAAGCTGGCGGCCGAGCGCACGCCGGCGGGTGGCCAGCGCGTACGCCGGGATCGCCAGGCCCTCCAGGATCATCAGCCAGCCGATGTACCCGAGCGAGGTGCCGGAGGCGCGTACGCCCATGCCGTCCACCACGGTGTACGCGGCGATCGACAGGCCCGTGGCCACGGCGGCGACCAGCGCGGCCCAGTGCGGTCGGGAGCCGGAACCGCGGATGCCCCACAGGGCGAGGCCGACCAGCCCGGTCGAGGCGACGACGACGCCCGCCGTCTGCCAGCCGTCCGGTCGCTCGTGGACGAACACGGCGGCCAACACGGTCACCACCAGCGGCGCCGTGCCCCGGGCGATCGGGTACATCTGCCCGAAGTCGCCCAGCCGGAACGAGCGCATCAGCAGCATCTGGTAGACGACGTGCAGCGCGGCGGAGGCGACGAGGTACGGCCAGGCGCCGGCGGCCGGCACCGGCGCCCACGCGATCAGGCCCAGCCCGCAGAGCAAGCCGCCGCCGGAAACCAGCGTGAAGGCCAGGAGCTGGTCCTTGATGCCGTGCGCGATCGCGTTCCAACTCGCGTGCGTGACGGCCGCGATCAGCACCGCCGCCGCGACCAGCGGGGTCACGCGAGCACCCGGCGCGCGCTCACGATCGGCCCGGGGCCGGGGGCACAGGGGGGAGCGTCCATGGCCGCCACCGTAACTCAAGTTGTATAGCCAACACGATGAGCTGCGTCACGGGAGTGGGTACGGAGAGCGGCCTCCGGGGCGGACCCCGGGGCTGGGGGCCTGGGGAGTGGGGGCCTGGGGAGTGGGGGTGGTGGCGCCGGCGCGGGTTCCGTGCGCGTGGTGTGGTGGGCTGCGCGCCGGGCGGGGCGCGCGGGGGGCGCTTCCCTGGCCGGGGGCGTACGGCACTCTCTGGTCGAGCGTGGCCCGGGCGGTGGGCTTCGCCGGTTCGGTGACGTGGGTGGGGGAGGTCGGCGACGTGGGGGAGGTCGCTGTCATGAGGGGGTGGCGTCACGGAGAGGGGCGGTGACATGGAGGAAGTCGGTGTCACGGCGGGGGTTGGCGGTCTCGCCCGACATGGCGAAGGGGGCCTGTGCGCTGCGCGGGGGAGCGTTCTCCTCGGTGCCGGGTCTCGGCTCCGGCTGCCGGCGCGGACCAGGTGCGTGATCTTGAGGGCGCGAGCGCCGCATGGCAGGCTCGTGTCGCATGATCGATGACATCGCGAAGGACACCCTGCGCAACAGACTGCGGCGGGACCGCGAGGCGCTGCTCTGGAAACTCGACGGCCTGTCCGAGTACGACGCCCGCCGGCCCCTGACAGCGACCGGGACCAACCTCCTCGGCCTGGTCAAACACGTCGCCAACGTCGAGGCCAGGTACTTCGGCGAGGTCTTCGACCGCCCTTCGCCGGAAGGGCTGCCCCGGTGGCAGGACCACGCTAACAGCAGTGACCTGTGGGCGACCGAGGACGAGACCCGCGACCAGATCACCGAGTTCTACCGGCGCACGTGGGAACACTCGGACGCGACGCTCCACGCGCTTCCCCTCGACGCCTCCGGCTACGTGCCGTGGTGGCCGGAGCCCTATCCCAACACGAACCTGTTCGCCGTCACCGTCCACGTCCTCGGCGAGACCATCCGGCATACCGGACACGCCGACATCCTGCGTGAGGGCCTCGACGGCCGGACCGGAGTACGTGCCGAATACGCGACGGAGATCGACGAGGAAGCCCGCGCGGCCTACCGCGCGAAGATCGAGCAGGCCGCCAGGACTGCCACGTCCGGCGGGGCCTAGCCGGGCGTATCGGGCGGCCACCCTTGCTGGCGCGCGCCCGCGCACGCGGGGCGCGCCGCGGCCATCCGACCAGCCCGCGCGGTTCGCTGCCCGTGCGTCGCGCGACGGAGCGGGTCGCGCGCACAGAAGACCCCGGGTGACCGGCGCAGGTGCTGGCGCGGGCCGCTGTCGCTGAAGACGCCCGCCGCCGGTGGCGCGGGCCGCCGCCTACCTCCTGGCCACCGGCATCGACCGTACCGCGTACCGCTGGCCGACCGCGCCCGCACCCTGGCCGGCGCCGACCCCGACGGCCTACCTCCACCCTGTGGCCGCCACCTGGTCCCCGTCCATCGACCGAGCCGAGAGGCCCGCGCCCTGCCGGACTGGCACGCTCCCTCGCCGAAACCTCGGGGAGGCCGGCCAGGCCCAGACCGCCCGCGCCCACGTCCACCACCCGACCACCACCACAAGCCGCTACCTCGCCGCCATCACTCGGCGCGGTAGTGGGCGGCGGTGCCCGTGGTGTGCGGGGCGAGTTCGGGGCGTAGAACCAGGTCCTCGTCGTAGTCGCCGCCGTTCTGCTGACGGAAGGGGAGTGGTCTGGTGTGGGGGAGGTCGTCCAGGCGCTGGCGCAGGGCGCCGGCGTGGACGGCGTACGCGGCGTCGTCCACGCGGTCGGCTCCGTGGACGAGCAGCGGGGGCAGGACCTCGATACCCGCGTACCACAACGTGCCGTGCTGGAGGGGGAAGAGCAGGTCGTTGAGCTCGCCGTTGATGCCGCGCGGGCCCAGGCTCGACTCCCGGGCGCCGGCGGTGACGAGGACCATCGCGCGCTTGCCGGCGAGCGCCCCCTCGCCGTAGCGCACCTGTCGCCCCTGGGCGTCGCGGACGCCGAAGGCGAAGCCGGCGACGAAGACACGGTCGAACCAGCCCTTGAGGATGGCCGGCATCCCGTACCACCACAACGGGAACTGCACGACGAGCGTGTCCGCCCAGGACAACTTGTCGTGTTCGGCGCGGATGTCAGGAGACAACGCGCCCCGTTCGAAGGCCCGTTGGGCCGCGTCGCCGACCAGCAGCCGCTCGCCGTCGGGGTGGGAGAAGTCACCGGCCCTGACGACCGGGTCGAACGTCATCGCGTACAGGTCGCTGGTACGCACCTCGTGCCCCTGGTCCAGGAGGTGTTGGACACCGTCGCGGTGCAGGGAGCCGTTCAGGGAGCGGGATTCGGGGTGAGCGGTGAGCCACAGGGCTTTCACGGGGTGTTCCCTCCAGGCAGATCCATGATCGTGCGCGCCTACCCGGCCCACCCCGGGGCAACCTGTGTGGACGGGGTGGCTTGTGTGAGTGGAGTGGCTTGTGTGAGTGGGGTGGCTTGTGTGGGTGGGGTTGCTGTGTTGCTGGGGTGGCTTGTGTGGGTGGGGTTGCCCGCGTTGCTGGGGTGGCTTGTGTGGGTGAGGCTGCCTGCGTCGCTGGGGTGGCTTGTGCGGGCGGGGCTGCCTGCGTCGCTGGGGCGGTTTGCGCGTTGTGGGGGTGAGTTGCGTGGGTCGGGGAGGCTCGGCGTTGCGGGGGTGGCTTGTGCCTTGCGGGGGTGGGTTGCGTTGTTGAGGTGGCCTGCGCCGCTGGAGTGGCTGGCGGCGCGGGGGAATCTGCGGTGCTGGGGTGACCTGGGCTGCGAGGGCGGCCTGCGCTGCTGGAGTGGCTGGCGTTGCTCGGGTAGTTCGCGTTGCTGGGGCGACTCGCGCTGCCGGGGCCGCCTCGTGTGTGGTGGGGGCCAGTCCCTGCCGCGCCGTGGCGCCTGGTCTCCGCAAGCGGGTCGGCTGGGGCTGGCGGAATGTGTGGGGTCGCGGTGCGACCTACCCGGCCTTCACGACCTCGCCCGTCGGCAACGGGCGGGCGGCGTGCTTGTCGTGCTCGTCGTACCCGTCGAGATGACCGAAGCGGCGGGTGGCGGCCTTGGTGGGTGACGTCTTGGCGCCGGCCCCGCGCAGAGGGTCGACCGGGCGGCGCGGGGCGAGTTGGTGGCAGGGACAGGGTGTGATCAGGGACAGGTGTGATGAAAACGCGGTAGCGGTAGCGGTCGTACTCCTCCGCCGCCTCGTCGCGTTCGTCCCCAGGCGACGGGGGCGCGGGCCGCGGGGCCGAGCAACCGCCGCGGTCGACGATCAGCGCGGCACGCCGCTTGCGGAGCCCGGTGGACAACCGCGGCCCGTCTGACCGACTTCCCGGCCGGGAGGCCCAGCCGCAAAGCCGTACGGCAGCCCGGCGCCAGGCACGTGCGCCAGCGTCCGGTGGCCGCCGCGACCACGGGCTCAGCGAGGTCGGGGTGAGGTGGCCCACCGCGCGGCTAGGCTGTGCAGCCTGGCCGACGGGAGGGCGCTGTGGGTGATATGTGCGGCTTGGTCGATAGGTCGCGATCCGAAGAAGTTGCAGAAAACCGGGGTGTCGCCCGGTAAACCCGCAGGTCAATTACTGCTCCCCGCGCACGCGGGGATGGACCCTCGTCGGGGCTGTCGGCCACCATCGTCAACCCCTGCCCCCCGCGCACGCGGGGATGGACCCGTCTCCATCCGCGCGCGGACGCGGGCCAGCTCCTGCTCCCCGCGCACGCGGGGATGGACCCGCCTGATGCCTCGCCGGGTATGCGTGGAGTGCCTGCTCCCCGCGCACGCGGGGATGGACCCGGGGCCCCGGACTTCAACGCCTCAGTCAGGGCCTGCTCCCCGCGCACGCGGGGATGGACCCTCCCGCGCGGGGGGTTTCGTCACCAGCCGCTCCTGCTCCCCGCGCACGCGGGGATGGACCCGGCACCACCTTCGCTGCGCTCCGCGAGACCTTCTGCTCCCCGCGCACGCGGGGATGGACCCGACCTCAAAAAGCCGAAGCACCCGGTGCCGGTCTGCTCCCCGCGCACGCGGGGATGGACCGGTGCTCTTCTACCTGTTCGTCCTCGGTCTCGCCTGCTCCCCGCGCACGCGGGGATGGACCCCACCCAGCAACGACCGGTCGCCGCCTCTCGACCTGCTCCCCGCGCACGCGGGGATGGACCCCGCACCCGCCAGGGCGGGGACGGCAGCAGCAACTGCTCCCCGCGCACGCGGGGATGGACCCCGGACGGCGTACCGGATGCGACAGTCCGACGACTGCTCCCCGCGCACGCGGGGATGGACCCGGCCCCTACCCCTGACGAAATGGCGCGCCGCGCTGCTCCCCGCGCACGCGGGGATGGACCGGAGGACCGATGGCGACACGAGTGGCGATCGGCCTGCTCCCCGCGCACGCGGGGATGGACCCGAGTTCGCCGATCTGTCGCGGGAGTGGTGGGACTGCTCCCCGCGCACGCGGGGATGGACCCCGAGAGATCGGGTTCTTATGGTTACTGAGAGTCTGCTCCCCGCGCACGCGGGGATGGACCTCAGCCGGCCCTGACCGATAGTCAGCACTGCGCCTGCTCCCCGCGCACGCGGGGATGGACCCGCGCCGCAACCGTGTCTCGCGGGTCATCATCCCTGCTCCCCGCGCATGCGGGGATGGACCCGGACCGCCGTGCGATCCGCGGGTGCCGGGCGGCTGCTCCCCGCGCATGCGGGGATGGACCCGGCGCCTGGGGTCAAGCGCCGGGACCTGCGCCCTACTCCCCGCGCACGCGGGGATGGACCCCGCGACGTCGTGCGCGTCGAAATCGAACTCGGCTGCTCCCCGCGTACGCGGGGATGGGCTGCCTGGTTTCGCCGGATGGGGTCGTTGGCCTGCTGGCGGCAGAGCGCTGGTGATGGGCGAGGTGGGGCTGCGTGCCGACCCACCCATCACCGCGCCAGCCCGGAGCCGCTGGACGCCTGTGATCTGCTTCCCGACGTCGCGACCGCGAGGCCCATCGCTAGGCGCGAAGCCGTGTGCCAGCCCAGCGGTGGGCACATGCGCGGACAGGGCGCCAGCGTCTGGTGGCTGATGCGACCACGGGCTCAGTGAGGTCGGGGCGAGGAGACTCAGCGCGCGGCTAGGCTGTGCAGCCTGGCTGGCGGGAGGGCGCTGTGGGTGATATGTGCGGCTTGGTCGATAGGTCGCGATCCGAAGAAGTTGCAGAAAACCGGGGTGTCGCCCGGTAAACCCGCAGGTCAATTACTCTGCTCCCCGCGCACGCGGGGATGGACCCCGGGCCTGGCTCAGGCGCCGGTGCAGCCACCACTGCTCCCCGCGCACGCGGGGATGGACCCTGCGCGAGCGGGACGTCGCGAAGCACCGGGCGACTGCTCCCCGCGCACGCGGGGATGGACCCTTCGTGGCCACGATGGGGCCCTGGGATGGTGTCTGCTCCCCGCGCACGCGGGGATGGACCCAAGCTCGAAGGCGGCACCCGGTGCCGCATGAGCTGCTCCCCGCGCACGCGGGGATGGACCGCCCAGCCAGGGGCAGCCGGACCTGATCTGGGACTGCTCCCCGCGCACGCGGGGATGGACCCCGAGATCCTCTCGCGCCGCGATGTGATCGTCTCTGCTCCCCGCGCACGCGGGGATGGACCCACACCCGCAGCAGCCACCAGCATCAGCACGCCCTGCTCCCCGCGCACGCGGGGATGGACCCTGGGGCTGGACTTTAAGTAGACGACGAGTAAACTGCTCCCCGCGCACGCGGGGATGGACCCGGCTTGCCCGCCTCGGCCTGGGCGATGGTGCGCTGCTCCCCGCGCACGCGGGGATGGACCCTGCCGAATCGACGCCGGCGAGTCGAAGAACGGCTGCCCCCGCGCACGCGGGGATGGGCCGTGGCTGGCCATCGGCGCCGGCGCCAGCATCTTCTACTCCCCGCCCACGCGGGAACGGGCTCCGGCGAGTTGGCCGGGGCGGACCGGGGCGCCTGGGTCGGCCGGGTGGAGAAGCGATGGCTGTGGCGGGTGGGCCGCGCTGGGCTGCGCGCTCGGCTAACGCGTACGGCCAGGGCATGCGGGGCGCCCGAGGCAGGGTGCGGTCGGGCGAGATGGCGGCGGGCTGCGGCCGGCGGGTTGGGCAGGGCGACGCGGGTGGCGGGCGAACCGGATGACGTCAGCGTGTGGGGTGTGGCGGACGCGGACGCGGACGTGTGGGTGGGTGTGAGGGTGCGGCCCTCCCCACGACGGGTGGGCCGGGCGCGTGTGGGGACCGGACGGGTCGGCAGAATGGGCCGGTTGGTGTCCGGGGCAGCGGTCAGGCCGTGGCCGGCGGGTCGGCCCCCTCGGACGGGGCGGGTGATGCCGACGGGCCGGAAACGCCAGGTGAGACCGGCAGACCAGACACGCCAGATGGTGCCGACGGGCCGGACCCGCCAGGTGAGGCCGGCAGGCCGGACACGCCGGGTGGGCCCGGGACGTGGAACGGCGGGGTGCTCACACCGGTGACGCGGTAGCGGTTCCACGGGTCCGGTTCGGAGAGTTCGCCGCTCGCCTCGCCCTGCGGGGTGCGGATGCGGGCGGCGGCGCGCCGGCCGCCGAGGAGGCCCGCCAGTTCCGGGGCGCCGACGACCCGGCCGTACCAGTGGTAGCGCCCGTCAACGGGCTGGAACGTGCCGCGCAACCACACCTCGACGGTCCGTTCCCGCCCCTCGACCTCCAACACTGCGGGCCCGCGATAGCCCGGCTCGGGGTCGATGTCCGCGTCGAAGCCGGTGGCGATGCCGGTGTCAGTGGCGCCGCCGGAGTCGGAGTCGGAGTGGAAGCCGGAGTCGGAGTCAGGGTCGCGGCCGGGGCCGGGGCCAGAGTCAGGGTTGGGGTCAGGGCTGGGCCCGATGGCGTGGTGGGGGTCGTGCGGGGCCGGGGCGCCGGCCGAACTGGGTTGGGCGGCGGCCTCGGAGGCGCCGGCGGTCGCGTCGGCCGGCCGCTGAGGCGGGGGAGGGGGTGACATGACACGGCTCCTCTGGGCGGTTCCACGGCGTCATGGGAGAGGCGGGGCGCGCGGGAGCCCGCCGGGCAACGTCCCTTAAGGGACGCCACGTTGGCCCGGTCGTCGGGCCCCGACTCTTGACTCTCGCGGTACGGGATTCCATGCTCCTGAGAGTGGCTGTTACCTCTGGTAACACCTTAGTTCGTGAAGGAGTGGAACGCCATGGCCCGTTCGCTGCCCGACACGAAGGTGGGCGACAGGGAGAGGACCGCCGCCCGCCTGCTCGCCTCGTCGGCGAAGAAGTTCTACGACCCGGAAGTGGACGTCGACTGGGACGCTCCGCTGGTCGACGGCGGGCACTATCTGCCGCCGCACCGCGTCTCCCTCTACGGCACCCCGCTGTGGGACCGCCTCACCGAGGAACAGCGGCTCGAACTCGGCAAACACGAGGCGGCCACCATCGTCAGCGTCGGCCTCTGGTTCGAACTCCTGCTGATGAAGATGCTGGTCAAGGCCGCGTACGACGGTGACGCGCGGACGCGGCACATCCAGTACGCGCTGACCGAAGTTGCCGACGAGTGTCGACATGTGACCATGTTCGCCCGGCTGGTGGAGCGTATCGACTGCCCGGCGTACGGGCCGCCGCGCTATCTGCACCAGATCGCCAAGATCCTTCCGGCCGTCGCGTACGGGCCGGCCATGTACGGCTCCATTCTGGTCGCCGAGGAGATCACCGACCGACTCCAGCGCGAGATGACCGGCGACGACTCGATCCAGCCACTCATGCGAATGGTGAACCGCATCCACATCATGGAAGAGGCGCGGCACGTCACCTTCGCGCGCGAGGAAGTCATCCGAGGCATGGCCGGCCTGGGCCGCGCCGAACTCCGCTACCAGCGGATGCTCATCGCCCTCGTCTCGTACTGCATCTGCCGCAGCCTGATACATCCCCGGGCGTACGCCGCCGTCGGCCTCCACCCCAGGGAGGCATGGCAGACCGCCCACGCGAGCCCGCACTACCGCGCGTCCATGCGCTACCTCGGCGAACGCATCGTGCCCTTCCTGGACGACGCGGGCCTGATCGGCGCCCCTGGCACGCGCCTCTGGCGCGCCTCCCATCTGATCGCCTGACCGGCTGAGAAGTGCGACGCCGGCCGGCGCGGCGAGGTCGTGGTGGTGAGGTCGGAGTGGCGCCCGGGCCGGCGGCCAGCCCGAAGGCGGTGGAGTGCTCGGGAGTCGGGTGGTCAGGCGGCGGGCGGCCGGCGGCTGCCCGGGGCCACGCGCGGACGATGCGGGCCCCACGCGCGGCCGACGCGCGATCAGCGCTCCGTGAACAGCTCCGCCACGTGCTCCGCGAGCTGCGCGATCCGCTCCCGGTCCGGCCCACCGCGCGCCACGGTGAACCCGTGCCGACGGCCCCAGAACGCCGCCTGCACCGCCTGGAGTTGAGCCCACCGCCGTACCCGTACGCGATCCAGTCCGGCCGCCTCGGCGAAGACCTCCACCGCGCGGCGCAACCCGCCGTCCAGGTCGCCGGACGCGAGCAACGGCAGCGCGCGCGAGGTGAGCAGCGCCCCCGCGTCGTACGCCGGATCGCCGACGTACCCCTTCGGGTCGATGGCCAACCAGGGCTCACGGTCCGCGCGCAGCACGTTCCGGGCGTGAAGATCGCCGTGTACGAGGGTCTCCGGCTGACGTCGCCCCAACTCCTGTACGGTCGCCAGCGCCGCGTCCACCACCCGGCGCGGCATCCCGTGCGGCAGCTCCCGCGTGTCCGTGCGCAGCCGTGTCTCCCACTCGTCGGCCCGGTCGTGCAGTCGTGGCAGGTCGGGCGGTGCGGGAACGGCCAACCGGTGGCTGAGCCGGCCCGCGACCCGGGCCACCTCGTCGCCGTCGGCGACCTCCGCGAGTGTGTTCGCCTGGGCCCGCTCCAGCATCATCGCGAAGTGCTCGTCGGCGCGCTCGTACAACAGGACCGCCCCCCGCCCGCCCCACGTCGCGAACGCGTCCGGCTCGTGCACGTTGCCCGGGTGCGGGAACGACACCTTCAGAACAGCCGACTCGCCATCCCTTCGACGCACCGGCACCACGATCCCCACCGCCCCGTGGGTGACACGCCCGTCCGGTACGCACCTCCAGTGTTCTACCAACTCATCGACAAGTGAGGGGAGTTGGCGAATCCATTCCGCTCCGGGCTCGCCCTCACGCTCGATGGTGGACTGCTGGAACTCCTCCGGTACCACGATCATTCGGGCACAGTACGCGGCGCACCGCCACCACCGCCGAGTGCCCCCCACCCCTGCCACGACCACCCGACCGCCGTTCGGCGCCCCCCCCGCGAACCAACCCGGCGATCCCGTCGCCGCGCCACGCCGGGACGAGGCATGCGGCCCGCCCCCGTCGCCCGAAATGGAGCCGCGCCCGGACCTTTGCCCGCCTACGCTCCTCCCGGTGACGACACCACCCACGAACTCCGCCAACCACGCCGCCATCCAGCAGTGGAACACCTTCCCCCGCGCCGTCATGGAAGCGATGGACCCCGACGGCGACTTCGCCAAACGCCACCTGATCAACCCCGCGCTGCTGCGCATGCTCGGCGAACTGGACGGCCAACGCGTACTGGACGCGGGCTGCGGACAGGGCTACTTCAGTCGCATGCTCGCCGCCCGAGGCGCTCGCGTCACCGCCGTCGAACCCACCGACGCCCTCCTGGGCTATGCCCGCGAGCGGGAGGCGGCCCACCCGCGCGGCATCCGCTACGTACAGGGCGACCTCAGTCAACCGCCTGACCTGGGCGAACCCTTCGACGCGGTGGTGTGCAGCATGGTGCTGGGCGCCATACCGGACTGGAAGCCGGCCCTACGCTCCTGTGTACGCGCCCTGCGGCCGGGCGGGCTGCTCGTCCTCGCCCTCAACCACCCGGCGTTCGAGCAACTGCTCGCGACCTGGCGCGCCCACGACGCCTACCGCACACGGCGCTATCTGGCGGAGTACGAGATCCCCCAGACCCACGCCACCGACTACCACCGCCCCCTCTCTGCCTACCTCAACGAACTCGCCGACCAGGGCTGCCGACTCCGCGAACTCGCCGAACCAGCACTCGATCCCGCCATCGCCCGGGAGGCCGCGCCGACCACCCCCGGTATCGAGAGCTACGTCCACCTGCCCAACTTCGCGATCATCGCCGCCGAACGCACCCCACACCACCTCGCCCACACGCCCCACCCTCAACCCTGAGCCCCCAACCCTGAGCCCCCAACCCTGAGTGCCCAGTCCTGGCCTCCGGCCACCCACTCCCCGTCACCACAGCCCCCGTGGGGCCGCTCCCGCCGGCTCGGCCAGCGGGAACGGGTCCGCCGAGGCCGCCGCGTCAGGCGGGGTCCTCGGCGGCCCTCAACCCTTCCCGCCCTCTCTCCGCGCGGCGGCCAACCCTTCCCGTGCTACCGCGCGGCGGCGAACCCCTCTCAGCCCGCCCGCAGCAGGGACGCGACGATCGGGCCCGCCGTCTCGCCGCCGTGACCACCCTGCTGGACGACCGCCGCAGCGGCCAGGTCGCCCCGGTACGCCGTGAACCAGCCGTTGGGCTTCTTCTGTCCGTCCACCTCCGCCGAACCCGTCTTCGCCCCGACGTCCCCGGTCAGGCCCGACATCGCCTGGGCGCCCGTCCCCGCCGTCGCCGTCAGCTTCATCAGCGACTTGAGCTGCTTGACCGTGTCCGGCTTCATCGCGCGCGGAGCCTTGGCCAGGGTGCGGCCGTCCAGGCTCGGGGCTACCAGGTACGGCTGGCGGAACGTGCCCGTGCTCGCTGTCGCCGACACCGAGGCCATGGTCAACGGGTTCATGCGCACCCCGCCCTGACCGATCAGCGACGCCGCCTTGCTCGCGTCCTGCTGGACGGGGACCGCGCCGTCGAAGGTCGGCACGCCCGTCTGCCAGTTGAGCCCGATCCCGAACACGTCCCGCGCCTCCTGCGTCAGCGCGTCGTCCGACAGCTCGGACGCCTGAGTGATGAAGGCCGTGTTGCACGAACGGGCGAAGCTCTGGTCGAAGGTGCCGCCCTTGATCTCGAACTTGTCGAGGTTCTGGAACTTCCAGCCCCCGTACGACGCGAACTTCGGGCACGGATGCTGCTTCCCCGTCCCCGCCAACCCCTTGTCGAGCAGCAGCGCCGACGAGACGACCTTCATCGTGGACCCCGGCGCGAGGGAACCCTGGAGGGCGGTGTTGAAGCCCTCGGCCGGAGAGTTGGCGAGTGCCAGTACCTCACCCGTACTCGGCTTGATCACCACGGCCGACGACTTCGGCCGCGTCGCCACCTGCTGCTCGGCGACCCGCTGCAACCCGGCGTCCAACGTGGTCCGCAGCGTGCCCGGCGATCCCTTGGACAGCACCTTCAACGTCTCGTCCGGCGTCTTGCCCGCGCGATCGACGTACAGCTCCACCCCCGCCGTGCCGCCCGCCTTGGCCCCGTACTTCTCCCGCAGCCCCGACAGCACCACCTTGAGCGTGGGGTGCTCGGCGGGCACCAACTCCTTGCCGTTGCGGTCCACCGCCTTGATCGGCGGCTTCTGCGCCGGCCCGGTGCGCACCGTGTCCCCGGTCCGCAGCTTCGGGAAGACCACCGAGGGCTTCCAGTCCACGAGCGCCCGCCCCGTCCCGGCGTCGCGCACGACGGTCAGCGCGGAGTCGTACGTCCAGGTCGCCCGGTGCTCCTCGTGTGCGACCTGGGCCGTGACGTGGAACGGGGTCTTGGCTCCGGTCGGCGTGCCCGGCGTCAACGTGACCTTGTTGACGCGCGCCAGCTTGCGATAGCCCTCCAGCGCGCCACGGGCGGCTTTCTCGTCGCTGGTGAGCGTGGCCGCCTCGGTCGCGTCTCCCCGACCCCAGGCGGCGAGGAAGTCCCCGGTCGTCCGCCGTACCTCGGCCTCGCTCGGCGGACCGGTCTTCACCGGCGCCTTCTTGCTCGTCGTGTCACCGGTCTTCGCGCTGGTGACCGTCTCGTCGCCAGCGGAGTCGTCCTTGTCCGAGGTCAGGCTGTACGCGCCGTACCCAGCCGCGCCGACCATCGCAGCGAATACCCCACCGATGACGGCGGTCTTCGCACCCTTGCGCATTCGAGAACCCCCACAGTTCCTCAGCCCCCTCATCAGGTGCTGAAAGGGGCGGCGCGGGGCACTCTACCGGCACTCTTCGTGAGCCTCCGCCCGCCCTCCGTTGCCTCGCGACGCTGCGGCCTGCGAGAACCGACGCTCCGTCAGGACCAGCCGCCCCCGCCGTCCCGCCCCCGGAGCTTCACCGAGAGCCGCTCAGTCCACCAGGACGCCGCCCGCGAACTCGATGGCTTCCAGCGTGTCCGGGTCGAGCCCACACCGGCGGGAGAAGCGGGCCCCCGCCAGGTCCGGGTTGAGCGTGGTGCGGCTGAGTATCTCCCCGGTACGCAGGGAGTGTGTCGAGATCTCGCCGGAGGGTGAGGCGATGACCAACGCCTGCTCGTCGTGCGTGGCGCGCATGGCCGTTATGCCGCACGGATGGCTGGAGTGCCAGAGCTGCCGCCATTCACCCGGCCCCGTGCTCCAGGCCGTCACCCGCCGCTCGTAGGCCACCGCGACCACGGACGCGTCCGCGGTGAAGGTGAGGTGCGTCACGCTGTCCGTGTCGGGAAAGGCCGTCGCCGTAGCGGAGCGCGGGTAGACCAGGCAGCGCCCCCTGCCGTCGGGCAGGTACAGGTCCAGGTCATCAGCCAGGATTCTCGGCCCCCGCAGGGGAGTGGGTCGGCGGTTTCGACTCCGTCGGGCCGAGCCGACCGGCAGTCGCGCGATCGGCTGCCACTCCCGGTCGCCCGCCGCGTAGCGCAGGATGCGGGTCTGCGTCTCGTCGATCAGCCAGCAGAAGACGGCCTGGCCGTCCGTGAAGTAGGCGCCCTCGACGTTCGACGTGGTGGCCTTCGGGGCGACGTCCAGGTCCGCGCCCGAACTCCGGTCGATCAGGCGCCATTCGCCGTGCTGGGTGTCGGTGTACCGGACGGCCAGCAGCGCCGGCGTGTCGTCCCAGGAGATCTCGCCGAGCACGTAGTCGTCCACGGACAACACCACCTCGTGAGTGCGCTGCGCGATCAGATGGGAGGAGTTCATCAGGCAGTAGCCCCACGACTTCTCCCCCCACGCGAAGAGGGAGACCCCAGCCCACCACGGGGTGGGGCTCGTACCCACGGGATAGCTGCTCGGGACGGTGGAGACATCACCCGTCGGCCAGTGCAGGACGGTGTAGCGGTTGGCACCCGAGGTGTACGCCAGGGCGCTCAGGGCTCCCGACGGGTGCGCGATGAGGGAGAGCGGGCTCTGGCTGCTGCGCAGCAGGTCGTGGGAGGCGAACAGGGCGCCGGTGAAATCCGCCCCACGCTTGTCCGCCATGGCCAGAGCGGCTCCGACCAGCGTCGCGCCACGCAGGTTGGCGCCGGCCAGGGACATGGCGCTGTCGGCCGAGCGGTACGTGAATCCGGTGAGGTCGGTCCTCTCCAGCGAGGCGCCGGCCAGCGTGCCGCCCGCGCTGCCCAGGAGGTTCGCGCAGCTTCCACCGAAGGACTGGAGGCCCACCGCTCCGGCCGTGGCGCGGATGTGGTCGAGCAGCCGCTCCTCGAAGCCCGACATGTCGCGCATCATGGCCCGCAGAAAGTCGTACACGACCGAGTTGTACTCCGCCGAGCCGAAGTTCTCCGCGAGTCGTTCCAACGGCTCGGCCGTGAAGGCGGCCAGCGCGGGCAGCGTCCCGTCCTCGCCACGCGCCGCGAAGTACTCCGACCACGTGTAGTCCGCGCCCCCCTCCTGCTCCGCGCCCGGGATCAGGTCGAGGAAGTCACCTGCCAGCAGGCCGAGTTCGGCGGCGAACTTGAAGGCCGTCAGGAACTCGAGGAGGGACTTGTGCGAGGGGCCGTAGTCACCCTCCCGGTTACGCACCAGCATGCCCTGGTTGCGCATGTCCTGCTCCCAGTAGTCCAGGTCCTTGGCCTGGGCCACCACCGGACCGAAGCACGCGCGCAGCTTGTCGGGGAAGTCGCGGAAGTTCAGGGTGAGCTTGTTGGTCCGCAACATCTCCCAGGCCACCTCGCACAGGAAGAACAGCTTGTCCGCACGGGAGGTGAAGGTGCGCTCGGCGAGCACGTCACGGTCCATCTTGTGCTTGATCGCATAGAGGTAGATGCGGGCCAGGTCGATGGTCGCGCCCCGCTCGATCTCCGGAAGGGCGTCCATGACCAGGTCCGACATCACCGGGCGGCGCATGAGGTCGCGCACCTCGTCGTGCCCCATGACGACCTCGACCTTGTCCTGCGGCATCAGGTGCGACAGCATCAGCCGGATCTGGTCGTCGTCGAACGGGACGAGCTCCACGATCTCGAACGTCGGCCCGTCGCTCGGGGCGCCGGTGGCGGCGGCCGAGACGCGGGCGCCGAACAGATCGCGGGCCTGCTTGGCCTCGGGGAAATGCTCCGTACGGCTACTGAGCAGCACCTTGGCGCCCGGCTCGACCGCCTTCGCCAGCTCCCAGAAGTTGGCGACCATCGTGTTGCGGTCGATGCGCGAGGCCATCTCGTCGAAGCCGTCGAAGATCAACAGGAGTCGGCCCATGCGGTTGAGGACGTTGAAGACCTCGTAGTAGCGCAGCCCGAAGTCGTGCTTGTGCAGGAAGAACTCGGACAGCAGCGCCGAGACCGAGGTCTGCTTGGCGTAGTCGCGCAGCGGGATGACCAGAGGGACGCGCGGGCGGGGCACCCCCCGGCGCTTGGCGTCCCGCCAGCCCTGCGCCATCTCCCAGGCCAGGTGCAGGGTGAACCACGACTTGCCCATGCCGAACTCGCCGAGCAGCGACAGGTGCTTCTTGGCCGGGTCACCCAGCCAGCTCTCCACGTAGTCGTCGAGCCCGCCCTCGCGCCAGCCGTACACGCTGGTGTCCAACGGCTGCTCGGTACGCGGGTCGATCTCCTCCTTGCGGCAGGACAACGGCACGTACCGGCGGTCGATGCCCCGCCGACGGACCTCCTCCTCAAGCCAGGCGATATACGGCTCGAAGTCCACCTCCTGCTCGACCAGTTCGTCGAACGAGTAGCAGGAGAGGTGCTCGCTGGCCTCGTCCCTCCGGCGGGCCGCCTCGCTGACACGCAGCCTGGCCACGCCCCAACCCTCCCTGGCGGCGGCGTCGGTCACCAGACCCTCCAGCGTGGCCAGGTGGTGCGGGCCCAACTCGCCCTCCACGCACAGGACCACCGCGCGCAGGGACCGGCCTCGCAGCCCCAGCGGCACGTCCACCAGCATGGCCACACCCGCGTCCGGCACCTCCCAGGTGCGGTGCACCGTGTACTGCACCGCGTCGAACCACTCGCGGACGTCGGCGCGCAGCCGCTCGGCCGGCGTGGCCTCCGCCCGACCCGGCTCCACTGCCTGTCGGTGCGCCTCCTCGTCGTCGCGGGTCCGCAACACCTGGTCGAGCATGGCCCGCACGCCGTCCAGCTTGGTCTCCACCCGGGTCTCCACGGCCGCCCTGCTGCGGCTGACCAGGCCCTGGAAGGTCTCGACGAACGGCCCGACCTCGGCGTCGAAGGTCACACCGGGCGGACACAGCGCCTCGGTGGCCGCCCGCAACCCGCCCCAGTCGTCGTCCGTGAACGACCGCTCGAACGCCTCCCGCACCTCCTGCTCCCGAAAGAAGCGCAACACCGGCTCGGGCCGTCCGTAGCACCGCTCCACCAGCGCGTACGCGTACAAGCTGTCGAAGTCCCGGGGCGGCTGCTTCGGGTCCAGACGCAGCTTCTTGAGCGTGGAGACCACGGCCGTGCGCCGCATCGCGGCACTCTTCACCGGATCGGCCACGGCCTTGCCCAGGATGCCCAACGCCGAAGCGATGATCTCGATGGCCATGACGACAGCGCCCCAATCCCCCGTTGACGTCGGGAACTTGGCACTGACATTACCCGCGCAGCCCGAACCGCGACGCGCCCTGTGGATAACTCCGTGGGAGGGGCCGAACGGGCTGGTCGGCAGGGGTGGGAGGCGCGGGAGGCGGGGGCGCGGTGGGGCGATGTGCGGGCATGGTTGCGCGGCCGAGCACCGGGTGCTTCAGGGGCTCAGCCTGCGGCGCGCTGTGTCAGGTGACCTTGACGAACTCGTCCGTGTTGCCCACGCGATGGACCAGGCCCACGCCGTGCTCCGCCAGGAGTTCGATTAGGTCCTCGGCGGGGAGCTGGGGCAGGAGAACCACCAGGGCAGGCGGCACCTCTGGCGCATTGCTGGCGCGGACGTAGCGTCCGTAGTCCAGAAGTTGTCCCAGCGCCATGCGCACGGCTTCTCGCGTGCTGTTGCCCTTGGCCTCGTACAACACGTGCTGGGTGGCGTCGTACAGGTCGGTGAGGAGGGTGGAGGACATCCCCTTGGGGCGTATTTGGAAGCGGCCGACTACATGGCCTTGCGCGGTGAGGTGGGCCTCGAAGGCATCGCTGAGCTCTGCTTCGCGGCGGCGGGCGGTCGTGGCCGCGATGGCGGCTCGCTGGCCCAACTGCTTGGCGTGCTGCTCGGACTTGACCAGCGTGCTCGTGGTGACGTCGGCGGGGACCAGTTCTGCTTCGAGCTCTGATGCTGTTGGGATCTGGTCGTGAGCCACCTGCTCGAAGTCTCCGATCGGACGGAGCCGGAAGACGATGGCTTTCCGGGGTGCGCCGCTCTCGCCCGGAGTCTGTCGCGTCACATAGGGCGTGGTGGCATCGAGCTCGAACGCGCCGACGTAGCGGTGCCGCTTGGTCTTGCTGCCGGACACCGTGCCTACCGCGACGAACAGGTGCAGCGTGCGCCCCTTGTCCACGTGGCCGAGGATGGCGGAGTTGCCCTTGCCGTACTGGCCGCCGAAGACCTGCTCGCCGCCGCCCGCGCCGGTGTACTCGAAGACGGGGCCAAGTTCGTCCTCTTCCTGCAACCAGCCGTCGTAGTAGCCGTGCTTGGCCCCAGCCTCGGCGTCCGAGAACAGCAGCACATTAGCCTTGACGTCGGAGGGCACGATGCCGCCGTACAGGCTGCCGCCCAGCACCGGTTGGATCTCTTCGCGAGTGTGGATATCACCCGGCTTGATGGGGAGCGCATCGATGGCCATGGACGGACGGTAACCCATGCCTCTGACAGCCACGGCGGGCAGCGTGCTGGACTCGCCCGCCCGCCCCGGCGCGCACTGCCAGCACTCACCTTCGCCGCGGAAACCCACCTCGCCTGGCAGGCCGCACAGCGTCCCGAGGGCCCGGCAAAGCCTCCGCCTAGATCCAGGTGTCCAGCCACATCCGGTTTCGCCAGGCGTCCAGGGGGATGGCCTGGCCAGTGTAGATCGGGAAGAAGTAGATGAAGTTCCACACGATCAGCAGGACCAGGGCGCCGGCCGAGACGGCGCCGATGACGCGGCGGCGTTCGGTGGCCTGGCGGGGGCCGACGATGGCGCCGAGCATCATGGCGACCGCCAGGCACAGGAACGGTACGAAGACCACGGCGTAGAAGGAGAAGATCGTGCGGTCCTGGTAGGCGAACCACGGCAGCAGGCCGGCCGCCGTGCCGCACAGGATGGCGCCGGCGCGCCAGTCGCGGCGCAGGGCCCAGCGGTAGAGGAGGTAGAGGAGGGCGAAGCAGGCCGCCCACCACAGCAGGGGGGTGCCGAGGGCGAGGACCTCGCGGGCGCACTTCTCGGTGGTGTCGGAGGGGCAGCCGTCGTGGCCGGGCTTGGGTGACTCGTAGAAGTAGGAGACCGGGCGCGACTGGACCAGCCAGCTCCACGGGTTGGACTGATAGGTGTGGGGCGAGTCGAGGCCGACGTGGAAGTCGTAGACCTCCTTCTCGTAGTGCCACAGGCTGCGCAGCGGGTTGAGCAGCCAGGAGAAGGGGCCGTCCGCCGAGTAGCCGCCGTCGGTCTCGGCCCAGTGCCGGAAGTAGCCGCTGTGCCGCCAGCCGAGTTCCTCGCTGTGGGTGCCGCTGGCGGCGAACCAGCCAGTCCACGAGGCGACGTAGGTGGCGATCGCGACCGGCACCGTGGACAGGAACGCCCAGGGCACGTCGCGGCGCAGGGCCGTGCGGTAGGGGTGCCAGGCGCCCGCGACGCGCCGGGCGCCCGCGTCCCACACCACGGTCATCAGGCCGAACGCGGCCAGTACGTAGAGTCCGTTCCACTTGGTGCCGCAGGCCAGGCCCAGGCACACGCCCGCCAGGACGCGCCACGGACGCCAGCCGAGGCCGAGGCGTTCGGCGACGGTCGCGTCCGGTCGGGCCAGCCCGTCGGAGTCGACGGGCAGGGCCGCCGCGAGCCGGGCCCTGGCCCGGTCGCGGTCCACGACCAGGGCGCCGAACGCGGCCAGGATGAAGAACATCAGCACCAGGTCGAGCAGCGCGGTGCGGCTCATGACGAAGTGCAGGCCGTCCACCGCGAGCAGACCGCCCGCCAGACAGCCCAGCGCGGTCGACCGGAAGAGCCGGCGGCCGATGCGGCACAGCATGAGCACCGACAGCGTGCCGAGCAGCGCGACCATGAAACGCCAGCCGAACGGTTCGAGCCCGAAGAACTGCTCGCCGAGCCCGATGACCCACTTGCCCACCGGCGGGTGCACGACGTACGCGGGGGCGTCGCTGAGCGGAATACGCTGCGGGGTTTCCAGGAGCTGGTCGTTGGCGTCCTTGCTCCAGGTGCCCTCGTAGCCGTACTGGAGCAGCGACCAGGCGTCCTTGGCGTAGTACGTCTCGTCGAATATCACGTCGTTCGGGCTGCCGAGCCGCCAGAACCGCAGCAGCCCCGCGAACAGTGCCACCAGCAGCGGGCCGACCCAGCCCATGCAGCGGGCCAGCCGGTACGCGGCGAGCGGGCTGAGGCCGAGCGCCGTCCACAGCCGCGTGCCGGGCTCGGGGAAGGGCGGCACCAGCCGGTCACGGACGTCGGTCCGCGCCCGGCCCGCGTAACCGAATCGGCGCAGTCTGAGCTGCCAGGGCAGCGGCTGCTGTTCGGCGGCTTGGCCCCGCTGGGCGTGGGTCGCGGTGTCACTCGTCACCGCGCCATCGTAGGGAACGCCCCCGCGAGCGTCGCGGGGGCGGCGTCGCGCGGCCGTGTCCACCGGCGCGGCGCGGGGGCGCCCGGCTGGGAGGATGGGCGCGTGACTGGAACGGTGAGCGGAACACTCGTACTCGCAGGAACCCCGATCGGCGACCCGGCCGACGCGCCGCCACGGCTGGCCGCCGAGCTGGCCGCGGCCGAGGTCATCGCGGCCGAGGACACCCGACGGTTGCGCCGGCTGACGCAGGCCCTGGACGTGCGGCCGACCGCGCGCGTCGTGTCGTACTTCGAGGGCAACGAGTCGGCCCGCACGCCGGACCTGGTCGCCGCACTGGAAGGGGGTGCGCGCGTGTTGCTCGTCACCGACGCGGGCATGCCGTCGGTCTCCGACCCCGGCTACCGGCTCGTCGCCGCCGCCGTCGAACGCGACATCACCGTCACCGCCGTGCCCGGCCCCTCGGCCGTGCTGACCGCGCTCGCCCTGTCCGGGTTGCCGGTGGACCGTTTCTGCTTCGAGGGGTTCCTGCCGCGCAAGGCCGGCGAGCGGCTCAGCCGCCTGCGCGAGGTCGCCGACGAGCGGCGCACGCTGGTGTACTTCGAGTCGCCGCACCGGGTGGCCGAGGCGCTACGGGCCATGGCCGAGACGTTCGGCGCGCAGCGGCGGGCGGCGGTGTGCCGGGAGCTGACCAAGACGTACGAGGAGGTCAAGCGCGGGCCGCTGGCCGAGCTCGCCGAGTGGGCCGCCGGTGACGTACGCGGTGAGATCACCATCGTCGTCGCGGGAGCACCCGAGCCCGGGCCGCAGGACCTGACCCCCGCAGAGCTGGCCCGTCGCGTCGCCGTGCGCGAGGAGGAGGCGGGCGAGCGGCGCAAGGAGGCCATCGCGGCGGTGGCGGCAGAGGCCGGGCTGCCGAAGCGGGAGGTGTTCGACGCGGTGGTAGCGGCGAAGCGGGCCGGCCACGGGGCTGCCCCTGACGCGGGGTGAGGGTCAGCCCCGCTCCGTTCCACTGCGGGGCGCGCGGGGTGGGGCTGACATGGGGTGGGGCTGACGCGGGGTGGGGCTGGCCGTCGCGTGGGGTGGGGCTGACGCGGTGGGCCTGACGCGGGGTGGGCCTGACGCGGGGTGGGGCTGGTTTCGCGCTGACGTCGGGGGAGGGGGGGCGGCGCTGGTCCTGACGCGGCTCCTGGCGTGAGGTGAGCGTCATCGTCGTACGGGGGGACGGGGGTGCGGGACCGGCCCTGGGCAGGGGGAGCGCGCCCCGTGGCGCGAGGCGTGACGGTCGTCGCGCCGGAGGGCGCCGACCTCGCGCGGCGGACCGCGCGTGCGTCATCGGGGCCGGCGGGGTCGGTGCCGGGCCCGCTTCGCCCGGAACGGGGAAAGGGCGATCGCCCGGGGAGTGACGCACGGGTAAATGCGCTGGCCGCCCCCCTTCCCGATTGTGCGGGATTTCACATGGGCGCTTATGTGAGGCGGCATTCCGGATTTCCGTGACGCGCTCGACAAAGAGAGATCGGGAAATGCTCTGACCGGTGTTCGCGTGTCGTCGTGATATTCACGGGAGATCTGCGGCGATCGGCCAGCGGGGGATTTACCGTGGCCGCCGTGTGTCGAACGAGTCTCGGATGTAGGTCGGTCCGGCATGCGGGCTACGACGCTCCCGGCCCGGCGGCGGTGCGGGCTCGGATGAGCGGCGTCACCCCGACTCTGAGCGCATACGCTGCGGAAACGCGTTCACTTCCGCGAGGGGCGTACAAGCCGGAACCCCACGGAAGGTAAAGGGCTCACCGCGCAAAGCAAAGCTTCGACCGTGCGTCCGGTGCTTTTGGCACGCGCAATTCAAATCTGCCTCAAGGAGTGGGAACGCCTGCTGCGCTACCACGCTTCCGGGAGTCCACTGGAGGCGGGGGGAAATCCCCGATCCCGGAAGGCTTGTCCTACGGACAAGAGGAGCTGCCATGAGCGAAACCGCAGGAACCACGGGCGGTAGCCATTCCATAGCCGACGCACTGGCCCGTACGCAGTCCCGGCCGCCCGGTGGCGGTGCGGCCGGCGAACCGGTCGCGCACGAGGCGTACTCGTTCGCCTGCATGCACTGCGGGCACGGCTGGGAGCAGGCGTACGACATCGAGCACCACGTGGATGCCCTGGGGCAGCCGTACGTGAGCTACCACGCGGGTGGCGAGCGGGTGCCCTCCCCGCTGACCAAGCCGACCTGCCTGAACTGCGGGGCGCACCTGCTGCGCATCATGAAGTCGGGCCAGGTCACCTCGGCGTGGCGGGCCATGCCGGCCGGGCGGGCGGCGCGCCGGCGCGCGGGAGAGGCGAACGCGTCGGCAGCCGGCGCGGCGGACGACCACCACTGGCACCTCGCGGACCTGTGGCCCTTCCACCGCAAGTGAGCCCTCGCGGGCACGCCGGTCGCGCGGGCGTGCCCGGTGAGGAGCGGAAGCCCCCGGCGCGGCGCCGGCGCCGCAGGTGAGAGCGGGGCGTGCGGGACCCCGGCCCCCAAGGCGAACGCGCCGGCGCCCGCACCCCCGCCCGCTCCACCAGACGGCGTGGCCGCCCCGCACCCCACCGGCCCCGCGCCCCGCCGGCCCCGCATCCCGCTTCCCTCCGCTTGCCCCACACCCCTCCGCTCGCGCCTCACCCGTGCGTGACCCGCCGATCCGCCCCCCGCTCGCGCCTCGCCCGCGCCGGCGGGCCGGGCCCGCCCCGTACGCCGCGACCCACCCCGTCGCGGCGGGCCCACCCGGCGCGCTGGCCACCGGCCCACCACCACCAGCCGCCCGCCCGCCCGTCACCGACCCCCGCGCCAACCAGCCACGTGCCCGTCCGCCAGTCACCCGCCCATGCCGGCCCGTCACCCGCCCGAGGTGCTCCTTACAATCGCGACCATGGCGCAGACGGCACACACCAGCGGCGACGGCGGCGCACCCACCGCCCCGGGCGAGACGGCCACGGCCGGCGCGCGGGAGGTGGGGAAGCGGCCCGGTACGAGCGGCGACAAGCGGGGCGACGGCCGGGCCAGGGACCGGGACAAGGACGTACCGCCGCCGCTCCCGGAGCCGCTACGGGTGCCCGTCGCCGACTCGCACACCCATCTGGACATGCAGCACGGCACGGTGGACGAGGCGTTGGCCAAGGCCGCGTCGGTCGGCGTGCACACCGTCGTCCAGGTCGGCTGTGACGTGGCGGGTTCGCGATGGGCGGCCGAGACGGCCGGCGCGTACGACAACGTCTGGGCCGCCGTGGCCCTGCACCCCAACGAGGCCCCGCGCATCGTGCTCGGCGACCCCGAGGGGCACCAGGGGGCTGGCCGTTCCCGGCCGGCGCGGGCGGCCGGTGGTGACGCCGCGCTGGAGGCCGCGCTCGCGGAGATCGACGCGCTGGCCGCGCTGCCCCAGGTGCGAGCCGTCGGCGAGACCGGTCTCGACTACTTCCGGACCGGCCCCGAGGGCATGGCCGCGCAGGAGCTCTCCTTCCGTCGCCATATCGACATCGCCAAGCGGCACCGCAAGGCGCTGGTCATCCACGACCGCGAGGCGCACGCCGACGTCCTGCGGGTACTGGACGAGGAGGGCGCGCCCGAGACGGTCGTCTTCCACTGCTACTCGGGCGACGCCGCGATGGCCGAGATCTGCGCCGAGCACGGCTACTACCTGTCCTTCGCCGGGAACGTCACGTTCAAGAACGCCCAACCGCTGCGGGACGCGCTCGCGGTGGCCCCGCTCGATCGCGTCCTGGTCGAGACGGACGCGCCGTTCCTGACCCCGATGCCCTACCGGGGCCGGCCCAACGCGCCCTACCTCATCCCGCTGACCCTGCGCGCCATGGCCGAGGTGCGCGGCATCGGGGAGGACGAGTTGGCGACGGCCGTGGCCGCGAACACGGCGCGCGCCTTCGGCTACTGAGCCCCGCCCCCACGCCCGACCGCGCCCCGCCAGGCCGCACAGCCCTCCGCCGGACCGCACGCCCCGCACCCCCGGGCCGTGCGCCCGGCCCGTCGCCTCGCCGGCCCCGGGCCGCCCCGCCCGGGCCCCTGGGCGGGCGCGCGCGGTGGCCGGCGTGGTGCGGCCGTAAACTCAAGCGGTGAGCTCCGCCCCAGACGCCGACCCCCGCGCCGGTGACCCCGCCACCCCGCCCGCCGATCCCGTCGCGGCGCCGACCGCGCTGCTCGGGCCCGCCGACGTGCGCGAACTGGCCGCCTCGCTCGGGGTGCGCCCCACCAAGCAGCGCGGTCAGAACTTCGTGATCGACGCCAACACGGTGCGCCGCATCGTGCGCACCGCCGAGGTGCGGCCGGACGACGCGGTCGTCGAGGTCGGACCCGGCCTCGGCTCGCTCACCCTGGCGCTGCTCGACGCGGCCGAGTGGGTCACGGCGGTCGAGATCGACGACGTGCTGGCCGCCGCGTTGCCCGCGACCGTGGCCGCCCGGCTGCCGGAGCGGGCCGACCACTTCGCGCTGGTCCACTCGGACGCCATGCGGATCACCGAGCTGCCCGGCCCGGCCCCCACCGCCCTGGTCGCCAACCTCCCGTACAACGTCGCCGTGCCCGTCCTGCTGCACATGCTCGCGACCTTCCCCAGCATCGAGCGCACGCTGGTCATGGTGCAGGCGGAGGTCGCCGACCGGCTCGCGGCGGCGCCGGGCTCCCGGGTGTACGGCGTGCCGTCGGTCAAGGCCGCCTGGTACGCGGAGGTCAAGCGGGCCGGCTCGATCGGGCGCACCGTCTTCTGGCCCGCCCCGAACGTGGACTCCGGCCTGGTCTCGCTGGTGCGTCGGTCCGCGCCGCCGCGTACGAGCGCGACGAAGGAGCAGGTGTTCGCCGTCGTGGACGCGGCCTTCGCGCAGCGCCGCAAGACGCTGCGGGCAGCCCTCGCGGGCTGGGCGGGTTCGGCCGCCGCCGCCGAGGCGGCGCTGGTGGCCGCCGGGGTCTCGCCCCAGGCGCGCGGCGAGGCGTTGACGGTGGAGGAGTTCGCCGCGATCGCGGAGCACACCCCCGCCAGGTGAGCGGCGCGGCCCGCCGCCGCGTCGAGGCGGGCCAGGTCGCCGCGTGGCCCCCGCCCCGCGGCAGGCCGCCCCGCCGACGGCATGGGCGACGAGGCCGCGCCGACCGCCCGCCGGACGGGCCGCCCCCGCCCCCCCGCCTGCGCCCAGCGCGTCCGTGCCACGGCCGCCCACCCCGGCGCACACCTGGCGCGCGTCCGGGCCGGGCGTTCGCGAAGGAGTACGTCCGCGCCACCGCGCCACCCGCCGCGCGACCCCACGCTCTCGCGCGCTGTCCCCCGTACACGCGCTCACCTCCGTACGCCTGGCGGACCCCTCCGCGCGTCGGACCCGAGGGGACGCGCGCCCCCGCCCCGTACCCAGGCGAGACCGGTCACCGTTCCGTACGCGCGCCACCGCGCGATCGCGCTTCCCACCGCGCCACTCCACGCCCCGCGGGCGCCCGCGCGCCCGTACGTCGACCAGCGGCGCCCCCCTCCGGACCGGGCCGCGCCCCCGGACCGGCCGCGAACCCCGGCCGACGCCCGTCGCCGCCGCGTCCACACGCCTCGCCTCCCGGCGCGGCAGGCGCGAGCCGGAGCCCCCTCCCGGCGCGGCAGGCCGGAGCCCCTCCCGGCGCGTCAGCCGCGCACCCTCGTCCGCGCGCCCGGGCAGGCCGCGCTCGGCGGTCGGGCCGCCGCCCGACACTCGCCGCGCGCCAGCGCGCGTCGCACGTCAGGTGAGACGCCGGGCAGCGGCTCGGCCCTCGGAGTCCGTAGGGTGCGAGCACCACCACGCGTCGCCGCCCACACCGCGCGGCGGCCCCTGCACCGAGGAGCCAAGAGCCCGTGATCGACTCCATCGCCGTTCGCGTCCCGGCCAAGGTCAACGTCCAGCTCGCGGTGGGTGGCCGCCGGCCGGACGGATTCCACGACCTGGCCAACGTCTTCCTCGCCGTCGGCCTGTACGACCAGGTCACGGTCACCCCGGCCGACGAGCTGCGGGTCACGGTCGAGGGGCCGGACGCCGACCAGGTGCCCTGCGACCGTACGAACCTCGCCGCCCGGGCCGCCGAACTCCTCGGGGCCCGGTACGGCGTCGAGCCCCGCGTCCACCTCCACATCGCCAAGGACATCCCGGTCGCCGGTGGCATGGCGGGCGGCAGCGCGGACGGCGCCGGCGCGCTGCTGGCCTGCGACGCGCTGTGGGGCACCGGCGCGACGCGTGACGAACTCCTGGAGATCTGCGCCGAACTGGGCAGCGACGTGCCGTTCAGCCTGGTGGGCGGGGCGGCGCTGGGGCGGGGCCGGGGCGAGCTGCTCACCCCGCTCCCCGTGGGCGGCACCTTCCACTGGGTCTTCGCCGTGGCGGACGGCGGGCTCTCGACGCCCGCCGTCTACGGCGAGTGCGACCGGCTGCGTCTCGCGCACGGCGCCGGCGACACCGTCGCGGACGTGCCCGACCCCGAGCCGTCGGCGCCCCTGCTGGCGGCGCTGCGCACCGGCGACGCCAGCGCGCTCGCCACCGTGCTGACGGCCGGCCCGGACGGTTCCAGCAACGACCTCCAGGCGGCGGCGCTCTCGCTGCGTCCCTCGCTGACCGACACCCTGCGCGCCGGCACGCGGGCCGGCGCGCTCGCCGCGCTCGTCTCCGGATCGGGCCCCACCTGCGCGTTCCTGGCCAAGGACGCGGCAGGCGCCGACCAGGTGGCGGCCGAACTCGCCGCCTCCGGCACCTGCCGCACGGCCCGGGTGGCCACGAGCCCGGCCGAGGGCGCCACCGTCGTCCACGAGCAGCGCGCGACCCCGACCGCCTGAGGCGTACGCCGGCGCCCACCGGTTTGTCACCCCGACGCTGCCCGTGCGGGCGCGCGGGTGGACGCGGGTAGCGGGCGCCCACGAGCACACGGCACGCGACGAGCCAGACCCCGCCAGAGGCGCGCGCACCCCCGGCATCCCGCCCACCCCCGGCATCCCGCCCACCCCGGGCGGCGCCGGGGGCCCACCGCGCGCCACCCTCCACACCCGACCCCGCCCGCGCCCACACCGCGCGGACCCCCGCACACCGCCCCCGGGCGACGCTGCCCCCCGGGTGACGCCGGCCCCGACACTCCGCCTCGCCCGCTCGACGCCCGCGCCTCCACAGCGCGGGCCCCCACCACGTCCCGCGCCTCACCGCACCCCGGCCCCGTGTCACGGCACCGGCCGCCCACGCACCGGCCGTCCACGCACCGGCACGGTCCACCCACGCCGCGAGCCGACCCCGGCGCACGGCCTCCGACAACGCGCGCCCTCCCACTCCCGCCCCCGTCCCCGCCAGTCACCCCGTCGTACGGGCGGGTGGCGCGAGCCACTCCCGTACCGCGTACAGCGGCGCGATTCGGTGGTCGGCCCGTGGCGACTACGCTGGGACTCGAACGCCCCCCGTCCCAGGAGTGAGATGGCAACGAACCTCGTCAATCTGGAAACCGTGAGCAAGGTGTACGGGACCCGTGCCCTGCTCGACGGGATCTCCCTCGGCGTCAACGAGGGCGACCGGATCGGCGTCGTCGGCCGCAACGGTGACGGCAAGACCACCCTCATCCGGATGCTCGCCAAGCTGGAGGACACCGACCAGGGGCGCGTCACGCACTCCGGTGGGCTGCGACTGGGCGTGCTCACGCAGCACGACTCGCTCGACCCGGCCGCCACCGTGCGACACGAGGTGATCGGTGACCTCGCCGACCACGAGTGGGCGGGCAACGCGAAGGTCCGCGACGTGCTGACCGGCCTGTTCGGCGGCCTCGACCTGCCCGGTTTCGGACAGGGCCTGGACACCGTGATCGGACCGCTGTCCGGCGGCGAGCGACGCCGTATCGCGCTCGCCAAGCTGCTCATCGGCGAGCCCGAACTGATCGTCCTGGACGAGCCGACCAACCACCTCGACGTGGAGGGCATCTCCTGGCTCGCGGGCCACCTGCGCGCCCGCCGTTCGGCGCTGGTGGTCGTCACCCACGACCGCTGGTTCCTGGACCAGGTCTGCACCCGCATGTGGGACGTCCAGCGCGGCCAGGTGCACGAGTACGAGGGCGGCTACAGCGACTACGTCTTCGCCCGCGCCGAACGCGAGCGGATCGCGGCCACCGAGGAGGCCAGGCGGCAGAACCTGATGCGCAAGGAGCTGGCCTGGCTGCGGCGCGGCGCCCCCGCCCGGACCAGCAAGCCGCGCTTTCGTATCGAGGCCGCCAACGCGCTCATCGCCGACGTGCCGCCGCCGCGCGACAGCGCCGAACTGATGAAGTTCGCCAACTCCCGGCTCGGCAAGACCGTCTTCGACCTGGAGGACGTGACCGTCCAGGCCGGGCCCAAGACCCTGCTCAAGCACCTGACCTGGCAGCTCGGCCCCGGCGACCGGATCGGCCTGGTCGGCGTCAACGGCGCGGGCAAGACCTCGCTGCTGCGCGCGATGGACCGGGCCGCCCGCACCGAGGGCGAGGAACAGCCGGCGGCGGGCCAGATCACGGTCGGCAAGACCGTACGCCTGGCCTACCTGTCGCAGGAGGTCGGTGAACTCAACCCGGCCTGGCGTGTCCTGGAGGCCGTCGAGCAGGTGCGCCAGCGGGTGGATCTGGGCAAGGGCCGCGAGATGACCGCCTCGCAGCTGTGCGAGCACTTCGGCTTCACCAAGGAGAAGCAGTGGACGCCGGTCAGCGACCTGTCCGGCGGCGAGCGGCGCCGGCTGCAGATCCTGCGACTGCTGATGGACGAGCCCAACGTGCTCTTCCTCGACGAGCCGACCAACGACCTCGACATCGAGACGCTGACCCAGCTTGAGGACCTGCTGGACGGCTGGCCCGGCTCGCTCGTGGTGATCAGCCACGACCGGTACTTCATCGAGCGCACCACCGACCGCGTGCTGGCGCTGCTCGGCGACACCACGCTGCGGATGCTGCCGCGCGGCGTCGACGAGTACCTGGAGCGACGCCAGCGCGTGCGGACCGCGCCGGCCCCCGCCGCCGGGCCGGCCGCGCCGACGGGCAAGGCCACCGGCGAGGCGGACCGGCCCCGCGAGAAGTCGGCGGGCGAGCTGCGCGCCGCGCAGAAGGAGTTGCAGCGCATCGAGCGCCGGCTGGACAAGATCAGCGAGCAGGAGTCGTCACTGCACGCCCAGATCGCCGAGCACGCCACCGACTTCGAGCGGGTCGCCGAACTCGACGGCAAGCTGCGGGAGCTGTCGGGCGAACGGGACGAACTGGAATCGCGCTGGCTGGAACTGGCCGAGGACGTGTGACCGTTCGCGCGCGCCGGCCAGCCCCACGCCGCGCCCCACGCCGTGGCCCGGCACTCCCGCGTAGGGAGTGCCGGGCCACGGCGCGTTCGCGTCCGTGGCTCCGCGCGGGGGACGGGAATTCCGGGCGGGACGGTGCAACGGTCTCGTCACGGGCCGGTATCAGCTCCCGGGCGCGACGGCCACCGGCACCGGCAGTGCGATGACCGGGTGATACAAAGAACACCCGCTCGCCTGCCGTTGCCAGGCCGCATTCATGTCCGATTCGCTCCGTCTCCGATGGGTTTCAGCCACGGGAGACAGCGGGGGAGGCCGGTCGGCCATGGCCCCACGAGAAGGAATGTCGATGTCACAGCCGCCCCACCAGCCGCCGCAGGGCGGCTTCGGCGCCCCGCAGGACCCCCACAACCCACCCCCACCGGGCTACGGCGACGCCAACGGCGGCGCTGGGCACCAGCATGGCCAGCCCGGCTACGGCTATCCGCAGCAGCCGCCGACCCAGGCGGCGCACTACGGCTTCCCGCAGTCCCCGCCGCCCGGCCAGCCGCCGCAGGTCCCGCCGCCGCCCGGGCAGCCGGCCCAGAGCCCGCCGCCGCCCGGCCCGCCCGGCGCCCCGCCGCAGTTCGGCAAGGCACCCCAGTCCCCGCCGCCGGGCCCGCCCGGCACTCCGCCGCCGGCCCCGCAGTCCCCGCAGACCCCGCCCGCCGGGGCCGGTGGCTACGGCTACCCGCAGGCCCCCACGCAGGTGGGCGGTTACGGCTACCCGCAGGCCCCGACGCAGGCCGGTGGCTACGGCTACCCCACGCCGCCGGGCACGCCCTACGGCCCGGGCCAGCAGGCCGCGTACGGAGCGGGCCCCTACGGGCAGACCCAGGCGGGCAACCACCCGCCGCACGCGCCCTTCCCCGGCGCCGCGCCCGGCGGCGGTGACGGCAACCGGCCCGGCAAGCAGCGGATGGCGATCATCGTCAGCGCCGTGGTGGCGATCGCGCTGGTCGTCGGTGGCGGCGTGTGGTTCGCGACCAAGGGCGGCGACGGCGACGACAAGGCCAAGAAGGAGACCGGCACCAGCCAGGGGACCAGCGGCGGCGAAGAGGGCGAGAAGGGCGAGGGCGGCGTCAAGAAGCGCCCCACGCCCAAGCTCGTGGGCGGCAACCTGCTCGCCAAGATCCCGATGCCCAAGGTCAAGGAGCAGGCCAACTCGCCCGGCCTGTGGGCCACCGACAAGGTGTGGGCCAAGGGGCAGATCGACAAGATCGTCGGCTACCCGGTGTCCGGTGGCTCCTCGGCGCAGTACGAGATCCCGCTGGGCGGCGCCCTGTGCTGGGGCAGCACCCAGGTCACCCAGGACGGCATGACCGCGGTCGTCTTCGAGGACGGCAAGCCGACCGCGGAGAACAAGTACCCGGACTGCAGCGAGATCGGCCTGGTCGACCTGAACAACGGCAAGCTCGTGTGGCAGCGCAGCATCAAGGAGGCCGACGAGAAGCTGGAGTTCGACGAGGTCACCATCGGCGGCGGCACCATCGCGGCGGGCGGTCTGGACGGCGGCGCCGCGTGGTCCATGAAGGGCGACAAGCTCTGGTCGCCGCAGGCCAACGAGGAGTGCTCGGACTACGGCTACGGCGGCGGTCCCAAGCTCGTCGCGGTGCGCGGCTGCGGCGAGTACGGCGAGGCCCGCATGTCGGTCCAGCTCATCAACCCCAAGGACGGGAACATCCTGTCCGAGTACAAGCTCACCGACGGCCTGGACGACGTGCACGTGGTCTCCACCGACCCGATGGTCATCGGTGTCGACGCCGGTGACTCGACGGGCGCCTCGGTCTCCGACTTCATGACGATCGACGCCTCGCAGCGCAAGGGCAAGCTGATCAGCAAGATCGCGACCGGCAACGGCAAGTTCACCGCCGAGTGCCAGACCAACGAGGTCGAGTCCTGCAGCAAGGTCGTGGTGACCAAGGACAAGCTGTTCATGGCGACCGAGGAGCGTCGCGGCGCCTCCGAGACGACGCCGCAGAACGAGATCGTCGCGTACTCGCTGACCACCGGCAAGACGGTCGGCAAGACCGACGGTGTGCCGAACTCCAGCATCACGCCGCTGCAACTGGACAAGGACGGCTACCTGGTCGCCTACCAGGACACCACCTACCGCGAGGGCGGGGCGGTCTGGCAGATCGACCCGACCAGCTACGAGAAGGCCAAGCTGATGCAGAACGCGACGGCCACCGTGGAGACGGAGTCCAACTACAGCCTGGGACACGAGGTGTTCCTGTGGGCCAACGACAAGCTGTACATGGGGGACATCTACGCCACCGAGCCGCGCGACTACCAACGCGGTGAGGACCTGCTAGCGATGGTTTTCGGCCCCAACTGACCAGTGCGGCACTGATGCACAGGTGGTGGCCCCGCCGGTACGTTCCGTACCGGCGGGGCCATTGTCGTGCCGAGATGATCTCTTTGCGACCTCAACTGAGCGCGAAGGGACGGGTTTCGGCACTCCGGCCGCTTCTTCCTGCTAAGGGGCGCGCAATGTCGAACAAGCGTGTAGCTTCCGGGGGCAAGAGATCGGGGGTCAGGTGCAAGCTGGGGGGCTTGCGCCGTCACGACGGCACGATCTCGGTCGACACGGGGACCACGGATATCCGGGACGGTCGTCCCCGGGCGGATGGGGGGAGTTCATGGGCGTGCGAGTCATGGTGGTCGACGACCACCGACTGCTCGCCGAGGCGCTCGCCTCGGCGTTGAAGCTTCGCGGGCACCGGGTGCTCGCCGCTGCCGCGCCGAGCGCGGGGGCCGCGGACCTGGTGGTGAGCCGGGCCCCGGAGGTGTGCCTGCTGGGCACCGGCACACCGGCCGAGCCTGGTGTGTTCGAGCCGGTGGTACGGATCAAGAAGGAACGGCCCCAGGTCGCGGTCGTGGTGCTCGGGCCGGTGCCCAGCCCGCGCGGCATCGCCGCCGCCTTCGCGGCCGGCGCCTCCGGGTACGTACGCCACGACGAGCGCATCGAGGGCGTCGAGCGCGCCATGATCAAGGCGCGCGCCGGGGACGCGGCGGTGGCGCCCCAGCTTCTCCAGGGGGCGTTCGCCGAACTCCTCAACCCGGCCGCGCAACCCGACGACGAGGGCGCCCGGCTGCTCCAACTGCTCACGCCACGCGAGGTGGAGGTGCTGGTCCGGGTCGCCGAGGGCGAGGACACCCGGCTGATCGCGGCGGGCATGGCCATCGCGCCGAGCACGGCCCGCACCCACGTGCAGCGCGTCCTGATGAAACTCGGCGTCGGCTCCCGTCTCGAAGCGGCGGCCCTCGCGGCGCGGACGGGCCTGCTCGACCGGGCCACCGCCAGCCGGCACGCGGCGGTTCCGGAGCCGGCCGACGCGCCATCGGAGCGCGCCGGCCCGCCCCGGCCCTACGTCGCGGGTCCGGGCGGGCCCGGCCACCCGGGCCCCGGTGGCCAGGCCGTGCCGGGTCGGCTCGGTCGCGGTGCCGGCGCCCCGCCCGGGCGCGGCGCCGCCGCTCCCGGCCACCCGGGCCGCGCCGCGCCGGGCCATCCGGAGCCGGGCCAGGGCCCGCCCGGTCGCGGTCCGGCGGGCCCCGGCTACCCCGGGCGTCCCGGCCGCCCCGAGCTCGGCCCGCGGGGCGGGATGGGGCCGGCCCCGGGGCGTAGCTAGTCCGACGGCGCGGGCGCGCCCGGGGTGCGATCGCGGGGTGTCCGGGCGCGGTGGCGGCCGGGCGCGCGCCCGCGACGTGGCGGGGGCGGGGCGTGGCGGGGAGCACGGGGCGTGGATCAGGGGCCCGGCGTACCCCGGTCCGGGTCCGGCGCGCTGGCTGGCGCGGTGTCCGGTGCGTCGGCGGGGTCCGCCGAGGGCCGCGCGGGCAGTGGGCGCAGCCGGAGCCAGATGAGGAAGAACAGGCCGAGGGCCAGCATGCCCAGGCCCGTCCAGAGGTTGATGTTGATGTTCTCGGCCTTCTTCAGGTCCGCGTCGGAGGCGGTGAGTCCGGCGATGGTGACGATCACGCCGTAGACCACGAACAGGCCGCCGATGACGCGGCGTACGTCGAAGAGTCGGGCCGCGGTCGTGGACGTGTGCTCCAGCTCTTCGACCTCGTGCCGGTAGTCGCTCATGAGGCTCCTTCCTTGGCGGGGGGACGTCGGGGCGAGGGGCGCGCCCGGGTGTGCGGCGCGGGCGGGGCGGCGGTCACAGGGAGAAGGGCAGGTAGCACAGCGCGGCCAGGATCACCGCGCCCCAGCCGAGCAGCGCGGGCCTGCGGTACCAGGCGTCGTCGCCCTCGGCCGCCGGTTCGCTCATGCCGGGCGAGCGCGTGCCGTAGACCAGGCCGGCCAGTTGCTCCACCGGCTTCGGCCTGGTCACCAGCGTGACGGCGCACATCACCAGCGCGCCGACGACGAACGCCACGATGGCTGAGACGAAGTTGGCGCCCTGGTCGGAGGGGATGTCGACGACGTGCTGCTTGTAGAGCCAGAAGTAGTTGAGCATCGCCGCCGCCGTGCCCGACAGCAGGCCCCAGAAGCCGGCCGGGCCGGTGGAGCGCTTCCAGAACATGCCGATGATGAACACGCAGAACAGCGGCACGTTGAAGAAGGAGAACAGCGTCTGGAGGTAGTTCATGATGTTGCTGAAGCTGGCGGCGATGAAGGCCGTGCCCATGCCGAGCACGACGCCGATGGCGGTGATCCACCGACCGGTGGCCAGGTAGTACGCGTCGGGGCGGCCCTTCTTCACGTACGCGCCCCAGATGTCGTTGGTGAAGACCGTGTTGAACGAGGAGACGTTGGCGGCCATGCCCGCCATGAACGCCGCCAGCAGGCCGGTCACCGCGATGCCGAGCACGCCGTTGGGCAGCAGGTCGCGCATGAGGACCGGGATGGCGTCGTTGTACTCCAGGCCGCTGCCCTCCTTGCCCAGCGAGGGCTCCATGACCAGGGCGATCAGGCCGGGCACGATCACCACCATCGGGATCAGGATCTTGGGGAAGGCCGCGATGAGGGGGGTGCGCCGGGCGGCGGAGAGGTTCTTGGCCGACAGGGCCCGCTGCACCTCGGCGAAGTTGGTGGTCCAGTAGCCGAAGCTGAGCACGAAGCCCAGGCCCAGCACGATGGTCAGCCAGTTGGCGCCCAGCGCGTTGGCCTCGCCGATGCCGGTGCCGTCCCACGCGCTGAGGAAGTCCTCACCGCCGGCGCCCTCCGGACGTCCCTCGCCGGTCAGCGCGTCGGTCAGGCCGTCCCAGCCGCCGACCCGCTTGAGGCCGACGATCGTCAGCGGAATCAGCGCGGCGAGGATGACGAAGAACTGAAGTACCTCGTTGTAGATGGCTGAGGACAGTCCGCCCAGGGTGATGTACCCGAGCACGAAGAACCCGGCGACCACGATCGCCACCCACTGCGGCCAGCCGAGCAGGGCCTCCAGGACGATCGCCATGGCGTACAGGTTGACGCCGGCGATCAGCACCGCGGAGAGCGCGAAGATGAGGGAGCTGAGCAGGTGTGAGGAGGGCCCGAAGCGATGCAGCAGGAACTCCGGCACGGACCTGACCTTCGACCCGTAGTAGAAGGGCATCATCACCAGGCCCAGGAAGACCATGGCCGGGATGGCGCCGATCCAGTACCAGTGCACGGTGTACGCGCCGTACTGCGCCCCGTTCGCCGCCATGCCCAGGATCTCGGTGGCGCCCAGGTTGGCCGCGACGAAGGCGAGGCCGGTGACCCAGGCGGGCAGCGACCTGCCCGAGAGGAAGAAGTCGAGGCTCGTACGCACACTGCGCCGGGCGGCGTAGCCGATGCCCAACACGACGACGAAGTAGATCGCCAGGATGGAGTAGTCGAGCCAGTTGGTGGAGAGCCGGAGTTCCTCGGCTAGCTGATGCATGGGCCTCTCGCTTCTTCGCGCGAACGGAACGCCAAAGAAAGTACGCGCTATTGTTTGATTCTGAAAGCTATTGTTGGAACGTTTTCGGATCGTGACAGGGGTACAGGGTGCAGAAGACGTCGACCCGCCTCGCGGACGGCCGCGAGCTGATCTACTACGACTCCCGGGACGACCTGGTGCGCACCGCGCGGGACCCCCGCCCGCTGGAGCCCGTCGCCACCTCCGCCGAGATCCGTGCCGACCGACTGCTGGGCGACCACGTCGCCGTCGCCTCGCACCGCCAGGCGCGCACCTACCACCCGCCCGCCGACGCGTGTCCGCTCTGCCCCTCGCGCCCGGCCACCCCCCACGCGCCGGCCCGGCACAGTGAAATCCCCGCCACCGACTACGACGTCGTCGTGTTCGAGAACCGCTTCCCCTCGCTGGCCGGCGACGCCGGCCGCTGCGAGGTGGTCTGCTTCACCGCCGACCACGACGCCTCCTTCGCCGACCTGAGCGAGGAACAGGCCGCGCTGGTGCTGGCCGCGTGGACCGACCGCACCGCCGAACTGGCCCGACTCCCCGCCGTCGAGCAGGTCTTCTGCTTCGAGAACCGGGGCGCCGAGATCGGTGTGACCCTCGGTCACCCGCATGGCCAGATCTACGCGTACCCCTTCGTCACCCCGCGTACCGCGCGCATGCTGGAGTCGCTGGCCGCCCACCGCGCGCGCACCGGCGGGCGCAACCTCTTCGACGACGTGGTCACCGACGAGGTGGCCGACGGGCGCCGGATCGTGCTGGCCGGCGAGCACTGGACGGCCTTCGTCCCCTACGCCGCCCACTGGCCGTACGAGGTGCACCTCTACCCCCGGCGGCGCGTGCCGGACCTGCGGGACCTGGACGCGGCGGCGCGGGGCGAGTTCCCGCGCGTCTACCTGGAGCTGTTGCGCCGTTTCGACCGCCTCTTCGGTCCCGACGAGCCGCCCACGCCCTATGTCGCCGCCTGGCACCAGGCGCCGCTGAGCGCGTCCGACCGGGCCGATTTCGCGCTCCACCTTGAGCTCTTCACCATCCGACGGACTTCCGGCAAGCTGAAGTTCCTCGCGGGTTCCGAATCCGGCATGAATGTGTTCATCAACGATGTGCCGCCAGAGGCCGCGGCACGGCGACTGCGAGAGGTAGCGAGCACGTGAGCAACGGACAGAAGTACCTGGTCACCGGCGGAGCGGGATACGTCGGGAGCGTGGTCGCGGCACATCTGCTGGCGGCCGGGCACCAGGTGACCGTCCTGGACGACCTGTCCACCGGGCACCGGGTGAGCGTGCCCGAGGGCGCGGAGTTCATCGAGGGGCGCATCCAGGACGCGGCGCGCTGGCTGGACGCCTCGTACGACGGCGTGCTCCACTTCGCCGCCTCCTCGCAGGTCGGCGAGTCGGTCACGCACCCCGAGAAGTACTGGACGAACAACGTCGGCGGCACCATGGCCCTGCTGGCCGCGATGCGCGACGCGGGCGTGCGCACCCTCGTCTTCTCCTCCACGGCCGCCACCTACGGTGAGCCCAGCACGACCCCCATCACCGAGGACGCGGCGACCGCGCCCACCAACCCGTACGGCGCCAGCAAGCTGGCCGTGGACCACATGATCGGCGGCGAGTGTGTCGCCCACGGGCTGGCCGCCGTCTCGCTGCGCTACTTCAACGTCGCCGGTGCCTACGGCCGCCACGGCGAGCGCCACGACCCCGAGACGCACCTGATCCCGCTGATCCTCCAGGTCGCCCAGGGCCGACGGGAGGCGATCTCCGTCTTCGGTGACGACTACCCCACGCCGGACGGCACCTGCGTCCGCGACTACATCCACGTCGCCGACCTCGCCGAGGCCCATCTGCTCGCCCTGACCGCCGCCACCGCCGGCGAGCACCTGATCTGCAACCTGGGCAACGGCAACGGCTTCTCGGTGCGCGAGGTCGTCGAGACCGTGCGCAAGGTCACCGGGCACCCGGTGCCCGAGGTCGTCGCGGGGCGTCGGGGCGGCGACCCGGCCGTCCTGGTCGCCTCCGCCGAGCGGGCCAGGGACCGGCTCGGCTGGCAGCCCAGCCGCGCCGACCTGGCCGGAATCATCGAGGACGCCTGGGAGTTCGCCCAGCGCGGAGCGCGGG
>NZ_JBHVJC010000036.1:0-81245 GCF_042799315.1 Streptomyces sp. NPDC057702
GCGCGGGGGCCGCCGGCGACGGCGCGTACGGCGCGCCGAGCGGTGGCGCGCCGGCGGGTGCGGCGCCCGCGGGTGCCGGTGGCGCGGCGAGTCAGGGCGCCGGGACGGGCCAGGGCGCCGCGCAGGTGCGGGCGATGTGGCCGGACATCCTGGAGGCCGTGAAGAACCAGCGCCGCTTCACCTGGATTCTGCTGAGTCAGAACGCGCAGGTCACAGGCTTTGACGGGACGACGCTCCAGGTCGGTTTCTCCAACGCGGGAGCCCGCGACAGCTTTGTCAGCGGCGGCAGCGAGGACGTGTTGCGGGAGGCGCTGAGCAACCGGTTCGGCGTGCAGTGGCGGATCGAGGCCGTCGTGGACCCCTCGGGCGGCGCGGGGCAGGCGCCCGGCGCGGGCCCCGGCGCCGGCTTCGGCGGCGGGGGCGGGGGCTTCGGCGGTGGAGGTGGCGGCGGTTTCGGTGGTCCCGCCGGCGGGGGCGGGTTCGGCGGTGGGGGAGGGTTCGGCGCGGGGGCGCCAGCCGCGCCGCCTCGGCAGCCCGCACCGCCGCCGACACCCTCCGGCAACGGAGGCCAGGGGCCGGCCGGCGGCACCGGTGGGCCCGGCCCGGGCGGCGCCGGCGAGACCGGCGGTTCGAGGCCCGGCGGCGAGGGAGCCCAGCTCGCCCGACAGGCCGCCGGATCCGGTACGGGCGGCGCGGGCGGCCCCGGCGCCACCGACGCGGGGCCGAGCGGCCCGGCGCCGGGCGGCGGGTACGGGGAGCGCCGGCCCACCCCCGTGGCGCCGGAGTACGACATGCCGGCCGAGGACGACGCGGACCTGGACGAGAACGCGCTCAGCGGCTACGACCTCATCGTGCGCGAGCTCGGCGCGACCGTCATCGAGGAGATCACCAACGAGTAGCCGTGGCGGGGCGGACCTCGGGCGAGCGGGTTCGCTCCGCTGGGGCTGACCGGACGCCGTAAAGCGGCGCCGGCTCAGCCTGACCGACGCCTGCCCCTCCGCCCACGTGTACGCCCACACCCTCGTCCCGGCTGGCCCCGGCTGGCCGCACGGTAGGGAGCGCGCTCGGGCCGCGCGGCCGGGGCTCGGCCTCCGGGGGGCGTACGGGGTGCCCGGTCGGGCCTGGAGGCGGTTCCCCGTGGCTGGGCGAGGTCGGGCGGCGGCCCCACGCGGTGGGCCGCGCCCCGGGCCCGCTGGTCGGGAGTGGCGGCACCGTCGCCCGCTGGCCCACACCGGGTGGCGGCCTCGCGCCGTCGCGACCGCGTGAGGTGGTACGTCGCCGGCAGGCCGGCGTCAGGCCGGGCCGCCGCGATCGCGCGTCCAGCGGGGTCCTCCGGCGGCTGCCCAAGCGAGGCCGGTCGTCGGCCCCGGCCCGTCCGGCCGGGCCCGACACGTCCACCCACAGGGTCCGCCTCCACCCAAGGAACCCGGCGCCTGCCTGCGGGGCCCGCGCCCGCCAGCAGGGCCCGATGCCCCACGGGGAGGGCCCGGCGTCCCGCTCGCAGGACCCGCGCCCGCAGGGGCCCCACCCGAAGGGCGCCCGGCGCCCGCGCTCGCAGAGCCCCGCTCCCTTGCCGCAGCAGGCCACGCGCCCCACCCAGCGGGCTCCGCTCCCAGCAGGCTCCGCTCCCGCAGGGCTTCGCGCCTCGCCCGAAAGGCTCCCCCTCCGCTCACTGAGCCTCGAACCCGCGCCCACAGGGGCCTCGCGCCTCTACTTCAAGAGCCCGGCATTCCGCCTTCGGGGTCCGCCCCCACCCACAGGGCCCGTGCCCCACCCGCAGCCGCAGGGCCTGACGTCCCGCTTGTAGGCCCGCGCTTCCACCCAGAGGGGTCCGCGCCCGCAGGTGTCTCGCGCCTCTGCCCCAAGAGCCCGACGCCCCACCTTCGGGGCCCGCCCCCCACCCGCAGGGCTCGCCCCCACCCGCAGCCGCAAGGTCCGGCGTCTCGCCCGTAGGCCCGCTCCTCCACCCAGGGGGCCCGCGCCCGCAGGGCCGGCATTCCGCCTTCGGGGTCCGCCCCCACCCACAGGGCCCGTGCCCCACCCGCAGCCGCAGGGCCTGGCGTCCCGCTCGTAGGCCCGCGCTTCCACCCAGAGGGCCCGCGCCCGCAGGCCCGTGCCGCACCCACAGCCAAAAGCCCGCCATCCCGCCCGCAGCCTCACGCCTCTGCCGCAGCAGAGCGCCGCGCCTCCACCCCGCGGGATGCTCTCGCCCGTAGGCCCGCGCCTCCACCCAGGGGGCCCCACCCGCAGGGCCCTGCCCCACCCGCAGCCGCAGGGTCCGCCGCCCCGTCCGTAGAGCCTCACGCCCCTGCCGCAGCAGAGCGCCGCGCCTCCGCCCCGCAGGGTGGTCCCGCCCGGAGGGCCCCCGCACCCCCACCCAAGGGCCTGGCGTCTCGCCCGTAGAACCTCGCGGCCCGCGCCCGCCGAACCCCGCGCCCGCCGAGCCCCGCGCCCCCGCCGCCGCAGGGCACCCGCGGGGCGGTCCCGCCCGCAAGCCCCCACCCCCAGCCCGGAGGGCTTCCCACCTCCCCGCCCGGAGGCCCCCGCACCCCCGCCCGGAGGGCCCCGTACCCCCGTCCCGAGGGGCCCGTCCGGGCTCGTTCGGGTCTCCCACCCTGCTCGTACTGCTGCCTCCGGCCTCCTTCGTACGGCGTAGAGCGTGGGGACCGGGGAGCACGTAGGCTCGGGCTACTGAAGATGTTCGTCTACAGCCAGGAGCGATCCCGTGATTCCCGGTGGCGGTCAGCCCAACATGCAGCAGTTGTTGCAGCAGGCGCAGAAGATGCAGCAGGATCTCGCGGCGGCTCAGGAGGAGCTGGCGCGGACGCCGGTCGAGGGGTCGGCTGGCGGTGGTCTGGTCAGGGCCACGGTGACCGGGGGTGGCGAGCTCCAGGGGCTGGTCATCGACCCGAAGGCGGTGGACCCTGAGGACACGGAGACTCTCGCGGACCTCGTCGTCGCCGCCGTACGGGATGCCAACCAGTCCGCTCAGGAGCTCCAGCAGCGCAAGCTCGGGCCGCTCGCGCAGGGCCTCGGCGGCGTGCCCGGACTTCCCTTCTAACCCTCCCGTCGCCCCCGCCCCCTCGGCTCGGCCCGACCGCGTGACGAGACCACGCGTACACGGCCTCCGACGCGGAGTCGCCCGTACGCGTCGGGTCCCGTACGCCACGGCTCGCGGAACGGATCGGGTGGCCCGGCGGGTTCGGGCCGTCGACGGCGTCCGCCCGCTCCGTGGGCGCCCCGGCTCCGGCCCGCACCGCGTCCGACGCCCCGACACCGTTCCCGGCCGCCCGGCTCCGACGACAGCCCCGACCGGTCGTGCGGCGTACAAGCTCCGTACAGGCCGTTGACACACCAGCCACATCAGTCACTGTCAGAGATACACACAGAAGGAGGAGGCGTTCCGTGTACGAAGGCGTGGTCCAGGACCTCATCGACGAGCTGGGCAGACTTCCCGGCGTCGGTCCCAAGAGCGCGCAGCGGATCGCTTTCCACATCCTGCAGGCTGAGCCGACCGACGTACGCCGTCTGGCGCACGCGTTGACCGAGGTCAAGGCCAAGGTCCGGTTCTGCGTGGTGTGCGGCAACGTCGCCGAGGCCGAGCAGTGCCGTGTGTGTCTCGATCCGCGGCGTGATGTCGCGGTCATCTGCGTCGTGGAGGAGCCGAAGGACGTCGTCGCGATCGAGCGGACGCGTGAGTTCCGCGGTCGCTACCACGTGCTCGGCGGCGCGATCAGCCCCATCGAGGGCGTCGGCCCGGACGACCTGCGGATACGGGAACTGCTGACCAGGCTCGCGGACGGCGCTGTCACCGAGCTGATTCTGGCCACCGATCCCAACCTTGAGGGGGAGGCCACCGCCACGTACCTCGCGCGCATGGTGAAACACCTGGGCCTGAAGGTCACGCGGCTGGCGAGCGGCCTGCCCGTCGGGGGAGACCTGGAGTACGCCGACGAGGTCACGCTGGGACGTGCCTTCGAAGGGAGAAGACTTCTCGATGTCTGACGCAACGCTGCACGACAGCCACCACGACCCGGCCGACTTCGCCGTACAGATCTCCGACCAGATCGAGAGTTTCATCGTGGCGGTCACGGAGGTCGCCAAGGGGGACGAGCCGGACAGCGCGGTCCCCTTCCTGCTGCTGGAGATCTCGCAGTTGCTCCTCGCGGGCGGGCGGCTCGGAGCGCACGAGGACTTCGTTCCGGACGAACGCTACGAGCCCGACGTCGGGCCCGAGCCGGACGTGGACGAACTGCGCGAGCGGTTCGCCACGCTGCTCGACCCGATCGACGTGTACTCCGAGGTCTTCGACCCGTACGTGCCGCGCTCGCAGCCCGTCGCCTGCCGTATCTCCGACGACCTCGCCGACATCATCACCGACCTGCGGCACGGCATGGCGCACTACCGCGACGGCCGGGTCAGCGAGGCGCTGTGGTGGTGGCAGTTCTCCTACCTGTCGAACTGGGGCACCACCGCCTCCGCCGCGCTGCGCGCCCTCCAGTCGCTGGTCGCGCACGTGCGTCTGGACAGCCCGCTGGACGAACTCGACGGCCTGGACACGGACACCAGCGCTGATGGCGACGACGAGCTCGCCGAGGAGGCGGGGCGGGTGATGGCGGCGGAGATCGCGGCCCCGCTCGGTCTGCCGTCCTCCGCTCCGCGCTAGCCGGAGCGGAGGGTTCCGCGAACCGTGCGGGCCCGGCTGCGGGTGGGCCCGCGTCCGGCGGCTCGCGAGGGGCGGCCGGCCCGGCGAGGGTGACCCGGCCCGGCGAGGGTGGCTCGGCCCGCTGCTCCGCCGTGGTCGTACCCGTCGCCGTTGTGGCCGTGGTCGTCGCCGGGGCGGCCGGGGGCCGGTGGGCGGCGTCGGGTCGGTCGGGTGCTGGCCGGCGGTGGGCCGTGTCGGGTCGGCCGGGTGGGTGATCGCGGGCCGGCCGTGGTCTGAGTGGCTGGTTCCGCGTAGGTCGTGTGCGCTATCCGGTGTGTGGCCCGGATTCCGGACGCTCAGGAGGGCGGTATTCGGCCGCCTGGGTGTCCTCGTCTCGCTGTGACCTGAATTACGTTCCCGTGTGCCCTCGCGTGGAGCGGGCAGGGTTGCTCGCTGAGCGGGTGAGTGTGGGTGCGTCCTGCCTGATCATGAAGTGAGTTATGTGTCTCGCTATGTGATATTGGGAGGGCTTATCCGACTTGCTCGTTAGACTGAGCCGACCGCAGTTACCCCCCTGCGGGGGTCTGGGGGATGACCCCAGAAGAGACAAGCGAGGAGCGCACGTGGGCCTTGTCGTGCAAAAGTACGGCGGCTCCTCCGTTGCGGATGCCGAGGGCATCAAGCGCGTCGCCAAGCGAATCGTGGAAGCCAGGAAGAACGGCCACCAGGTGGTCGTCGTGGTTTCCGCGATGGGCGACACTACGGACGAGTTGATCGACCTCGCTCAGCAGGTTTCGCCGATTCCTGCCGGGCGTGAGTTCGACATGCTGCTGACCGCTGGAGAGCGAATCTCCATGGCGTTGCTGGCGATGGCGATCAAAAACCTCGGGCACGAAGCACTGTCCTTCACGGGCAGCCAGGCAGGTGTCATTACCGACTCGGTCCACAACAAGGCGCGGATCATCGACGTCACGCCCGGTCGCATCCGGGACGCGCTCGACCAGGGCGCGGTGGCGATCGTGGCCGGATTCCAGGGTGTCTCCCAGGTCAAGAAGGACATCACCACGCTCGGCCGTGGTGGCTCGGACACGACGGCCGTCGCGCTGGCCGCGGCGCTCGACGCCGAGGTGTGCGAGATCTACACCGACGTTGACGGCGTCTTCACCGCCGACCCGCGCGTGGTGAAGAAGGCGCGCAAGATAGTCGACATCGCGTTCGAGGACATGCTCGAACTCGCGGCCAGCGGTTCCAAGGTGCTGCACCTGCGCTGTGTCGAGTACGCCCGTCGCTACAACATCCCCATCCACGTCCGGTCGTCGTTTTCCGGCCACGTGGGCACCTGGGTGCGTAACAAGCCCGAAGGAGAAGAAGGCATGGAGCAGGCGATCATCTCCGGCGTGGCGCACGACACCTCGGAGGCCAAGATCACGGTCGTCGGTGTGCCGGACAAGCCGGGCGAGGCCGCCGCCATCTTCCGCACGATCTCGGACGCGCAGCTCAACATCGACATGGTGGTGCAGAACGTCTCCGCCGCGTCGACCGGGCTGACCGACATCTCCTTCACGCTGCCGAAGACCGACGGCCACAAGGCCATGGAGGCGCTCACCAAGGCGCAGCCCGAGATCGGCTTCGACTCGCTGCGATACGACGACCAGATCGCCAAGATCTCGCTGGTCGGCGCCGGTATGCGGACCAACCCGGGGGTGACGGCGACCTTCTTCGAGGCCCTGTCGAACGCCGGCGTGAACATCGAGCTGATCTCCACCTCGGAGATCCGCATCTCGGTCGTGACGCGGCAGGACGAGGTCAAGGACGCGGTGCGCGCGGTGCACAGCGCGTTCGGCCTGGACAGCGAGAGTGACGAGGCTGTCGTGTACGGCGGCACAGGTCGATGACCAGTGTCGGCGGTGGACGCGGTGAGAGCGGTGTGAACGTGGTGAGCGGTGTGGGTGACGTGACGGGCGTGAGTGGTGACGGCGGTTCCGCCGGGCGGGCGGGCAAGCCGACGCTGGCCGTGGTGGGCGCGACCGGTGCCGTGGGCACGGTCATGCTCGGCATCCTCTCGGAGCGGGCGGACGTCTGGGGCGAGATCCGACTGATCGCCTCGCCCCGGTCGGCCGGCCGCAAGCTCACCGTGCGCGGCGAGGAGGTCGAGGTCGTCGCGCTGAGCGAGGAGGCGTTCGAGGGCGTCGACGTCGCGATGTTCGACGTACCGGACGAGGTCTCCGCGCAGTGGGCGCCGATCGCCGCGTCCAAGGGCGCGGTGGCCGTCGACAACTCCGGCGCCTTCCGTATGGACCCGGACGTTCCGCTGGTCGTTCCCGAGGTCAACGCGCACGCCGCCCGCCTCCGCCCGCGCGGCATCATCTCGAACCCCAACTGCACCACCCTGTCGATGATCGTCGCGATGGGGGCGCTGCACGCCGAGTTCGGGCTGAGCGAACTGATCGTCTCCTCCTACCAGGCCGTTTCCGGCGCCGGCAAGGAGGGCGTGGACACGCTCCGCGCGCAGCTCGCCAAGGTCGCCGGCACGGAGCTGGGCACGCAGCCCGGCGACGTGCGCCGCGCGGTCGGGGACACCGGGCCCTTCCCCGGACCGATGGCGCTGAACGTGGTGCCCTTCGCCGGCTCGCTCAAGGAGGACGGCTGGACCTCGGAGGAGCTCAAGGTCCGCAACGAGTCGCGCAAGATCCTCGGGCTGCCCGGTCTGCGGGTCACCGCGACCTGCGTCCGCGTGCCCGTGATCACCACCCATTCGCTGACCGTGCACGCGCGGTTCGAGAACGAGGTCACTGTCCCCGCCGCGCACGAGATCCTCGCCAGCGCGCCCGGTGTGGTGCTGTGCGACAACCCCGCCGAGGGCGAGTTCCCGACTCCGGCCGACGTCGTGGGCACCGACCCGACCTGGGTGGGGCGCGTCCGCCGCTCGATGGACGACCCGAACGCTCTCGAACTGTTCGTCTGTGGCGACAACCTGCGCAAGGGCGCGGCGCTGAACACGGCCCAGATCGCCGAGGTCGTGGCCGCGGAACTGACCGGCAGTCACTGAGCACCGACGGCCGTCGGCCCTCGCGCCACCGGCCACAAGCCCCCGCCAGCCCCGCCGCCTCGCGATGCGTCACCCGCGAGGCGGTCGTGCAGCGGGGGCCCTGGTCTTCGCGGCGCCGTGCGACGCTTCGCGGTGCCGCGCGACGCTTGGTGGTGGTGTCGGCGGTGGCGGTGTGCCGGTTCCTCGGGGGGCGGCCACCTCTCCTCGCCGTCGCCCGCGCGGCCCCGGGTCGGGTACGCCTTCGGGGTCGGCCGATCGCCGGGTTCCTCATCACTGGTCGGTGCGGATGCGGGTGCGATCGTGCGTCGGGCGGCGCGGGGGCCGGCTCGGCGTGGAGTCGTGGCTGGTGGGGCGCGGGCGTGCTGCGGGAAGTGCCGCACGTTCGGCTCGACGCGCTGTGCGTGCGCGAACGGAGTAGGGGTGGCGGGGCCGGGCCCGCGGGGCTCGACCGTGGGCGGGCGGTCGCCGAGGCATCTCGCGGGTCCCGGTGACGCGCGCGCCCGTCCCGCGCGACATGGCGGGGCGTTCGTCGTGGAGCGGCGGGGACAGTCGGGGGCGCCGTGGCGCGTGCGCGGTGGGTGGTGACCGGAAGGTGCGGGGCCGGTGCGGGGGCGCGTGCCAGCCTGCGGTACAACATGTGAAGATTCTGTGACCGCCCTATGGGTCGCCTCGCTTGATCTGCGACATCATTTTGTTCGACTATTCGCTCCCCACTTTCCGCAACCGCCGGTCGGGGGGAGGCGTCTTCGTCACCGCCCCTTATGGGCACTGTTACAAATGGGGCATTGAGGGAGGGTTGTTGCGCATGGGGGCAATGGTGGCATTGTTCGGGGCGGCGCCTCCCGCGTACAACCCTGACGGGGGGAAGCGTGTCCAACAGGCGTGGCAGAGGTACTTGGCATCGCAACAGCCCTGGGGCGTGGCAGCGCGGCAGTGCGCCCGCCGCGTTCGCGTACCTCTGGCGGTATGCCGGTGATCGCGCCATGGCCGGCCGCTCGCCCCGTTCACGTACCTTCACAGCGCGGGGACATTGACGACGCGATGGCAGCGGGCACCACAGTCGATCACCTCACCGAGACGTATCGAGCCCATTACCGGTCGCTGCTCGGCCTCGCGGCGCTGCTTTTGGACGATACGGCGTCGTGTGAGGATGTCGTTCAAGAGGCATTTATACGGGTGCATTCCGCGCGTAATCGCGTGCGGGAGCCGGAAAAGACACTCGCCTATTTGCGCCAGACCGTCGTCAACCTTTCCCGTTCGGCACTGCGCCGGCGCATTCTCGGGCTCAAGCTGCTTTCCAAGCCCATGCCCGATATGGCGAGTGCCGAGGAGGGTGCGTACGAACTGCTGGAGCGCGATCAATTGATTCAGGCGATGCGGGGACTGCAACGCCGGCAGCGCGAGGTGTTGGTGCTGCGCTACTTCGCCGACATGACCGAAGCCCAGGTCGCGGAGACCCTCGGGATATCGCTGGGTTCGGTCAAGGCGTACGGATCGCGCGGTATCGCGGCGCTACGCGTCGCCATGGAGGCCCCGGCATGAGCCACGAGCACGCGAGGCCGGGCGGGCCGGACCGGCAGGCTGACCATGGCCGACGCGAGGGCGGCGAGACGGCCCACGTCCCGGACGAGCAGGGAGATACGTCGCCTACGGTGCGAAATCCCACCGTCGAGACCGAGGGGCGCACCGCCGACGGGCGGGACGGCGCGACTGCCGAGGACGCCTCCGGACAACCCACCGGGCAGTGCGACGCCCCTGCGGCCGAGAGCGATTCCGCGGCCGAAAAGTGGCGATCGAACACCGAGGACCACGAAACGATCCAGCCTGACGCGACGGCTTCCGAAGCGGAGCGACTCCGCCCCCAGGCGCCCGGCGCCGAGTGGCCTGACGCGGACCAGCCCGGCGCGGTGACTTCCGACGAGTCGGGCGACGGGCCGGCCGAGGCCGCGCGAGCCGAGACCCGCCCGGAGCCGGTTGACGACAGCGTGGCGGGGGACGGGTCCGCTGACGACACGGCCGTCAGCCGGACGAGCGGCGGCAGTGGGGCCGCTGGCGACCAGGCCGACGACAGACTTCCCGGCGCGCGGGCCGCCGGTGGGGGGATCGCCGGTGGTGCGTCCGCTGGCGACCAGGTCGACGACGAGAAGACCGCGACCGCCTCTGACCCGACCGTGCCGAAGTCCGGACCAACCGGGTCCGCATCCGACGCGGACAAGCCCGTGGTGGACCACCCGCCCGCCGCTGGTTCGACCACCCGCGACCTGACCGCCTCCGACCTGACCGTCTCCGACCGGGCCGCCTCCGCGCCGGCGGCCGGTTCGGCCGGGGCCGCCGGCTCGACGGCCGGTGGCGACGACGGGCTGGCCGGGCTCGGCGGCGGGCTGGACGAGCACGCGCTGCGCCGCATGATGCGCGGCGCCGTGGGAGACCTGGAACCGGCCCCGACCGCCCTCGACCACCTGCGTCACGCCGTACCGGCCCGTCGGACGCGCCGCCGCCAGGCGCTCGTGGGCGCCGCCGCCGCGATCGTGCTCGGCGGGGCGGCGATCCCCGCGCTGGTGCACGTGACCGCCATCGGCGACTCCTCGCAGAGCCGCCCGGCCAACGCCGCGAGCAGCGAGCGCACGCCTGACCCGATGGCCGGCGGGCACCACGGCGAAAGCGGTCCGATCAGCGAACCGAAGAAGCCGTCCAAGAAGGACAAGGAAGAAGAGGAAAAGGCGGAGAAGGAAGAGAAGAAGCAGAAGGACAAGCCGGCTCCGCGCCCGTCCGAGGCCGTGGACCCGGCTCTGCCCAACCCGTCGAGCACCCTGGCGGCCACCTCTCCCACATGCGGCCGGGACCAGCTCGGCGACGGCGGCAGCAGCGTGGGCGCGGCCAACGCGGAGGGACAGGTGTACGGCTCGTTCCGCGTCGTGAACACCTCCGGCGACCCCTGCACCGTCGACGGCAGCGGTGTCGTCGGCGCGACGGCCCAGGGCGCGGCGAACCCTTCCGAGGTGCAGGTCGTCGACCACACGGTGGGCGATCCGGCCACCGAACTGCCCCCGCCCTCCGCCTCGGCCGACCAGCTCATCCTCCAGCCCGGCCAGGCGTACGAGGTGCGCTACGCGTGGGTCCCCACCCCGGGTGGCGGCGCCACGGGCTGTGCCGGCGGCAGCTCGCCCAGCCCCACCCCCACGGCCGAGGAGCCCCAGAAGAGCCCGGTGGAAGGCGAGCCCGCCACGCCGGCCCCGCCCGGAGACACGGCCGGCCCGGGGAGCACCGGAGGCGGGGGCGGCGAGGAACCGCCCGCACCCTCAAGCGTGGTCATCAGCCACACACCGGACGCGGGCGACCCCGCGGTCGCGAACGCGACCGTCCCCGAGGCGTGCTCCGGCACCGTCTACCACACCGGAGCCCTGGCCGCCCCGTAACCCCAGGTCACAGCCGGTACGCGAGGCACACCCGGCAGGCCCCGGCCGGTCCCCGCACATGGTCGTGGGACCCGTCGGCCGCGCCCCGGCATCGAGCGAACCAGCAGCGCACAACGCGGCGCACCGCACCGGAGCCCGCGCCCGCGCGACCGGGTTCGTCGCGCCCCGCGCCCCGCGAGCCCAGGCCCCTCCTGCGGCCCGCGTGGGGTGGGCCCGTACCGTGGTGGTGTGTATCGGTTCCTGCTGACGCCCCGGTGGTGGGGGATCAACGTCTTCGCCGCGCTGAGCATCCCCCTGTGCCTGTTCATGGGGAGCTGGCAGCTCAGCCGCTTCGAGTCGCGGGTCGACTCGCACCAGGAGCAGCGGGACCACGCCGACAAGGCGGAGTCGACCGCCGCCGCGCCGCTGGCCGACCTGCTGCCGGTCACCAAGGAGACCTCCGGTCGACAGGCCAGGGCGGTCGGACGATACGACGCCACCCACCAGTTGCTCGTCCCGGACCGTTCGCTGGACGACCGCGACGGCTTCTACGTCCTCACCCTGCTGCGCCTCGACGGCGACACGCACGCCCTGCCCGTCGTACGCGGCTGGCTGCCGGGCGACGCGGACTCCCCCGCCGACCGCGCCAAGGTGCCCGCCGTACCGACCGGCGAGGTGACCGTGGTCGGCGCCCTCCAGGCGTCCGAACACAGCACCAGCAGCGGCGTCCAGGCGCGCGGCGGGCTGCCCGCCGGCCAACTCGGCATGATCAGCGCCGCGTCGCTGGTCAACTTGGTGTCGTACGACGTACACGACGCGTGGGTCACCCTCACGAAGGCGACCGCCCCGCTCACGCCCGTACCGCCGGCAGCCGCCGAAGGCACCGGGCTCGACCTCAAGGCGTTCCAGAATCTCGGCTACACCGGCGAATGGTTCGTCTTCGCCGGCTTCGTCGTCTTCATGTGGTTCCGGCTCTTCCGCCGCGAGGCGGAGAACGCCCGCGACGTGGCCCTGGGCATCACCCCGCCCCCCGACACCTCCACCTCTGCCCCCGACCCCGGCCCGTCACGCGGCCCGGGCGACCCCGACACCCCCGCTCCTGGCCCAGACCCTGAGCCGTCGAGCGGCCCAGCTACCCCCGCCGCCCCCGCCACCTCGGCCACCGCCCCGAGCGCTGACCCGACCCCGAGCCTCGCCCCTGACGCGGGTGCGGGTGTCGGTGCTGGAGCCGGGGCGGGTACGGCGCCCTCGGAGGCTGAGGCGGAGGCGGAGGTGGCCACGAGGGCGGAGCCGGGCCCCACGGCCGAGGCGGCCGGGGCACCTCGCGGCTGAGCGAGGGGGCCTCGCGCGGGGGGCCGGGGCGTGAAGCTACGAGGCGGTCGGAGCGTCCGCCTCAGCGGCCTCCACGGCATCGGCGCTGGCACCGGCATCCACAACGCCGGCGTCGCCCGCCGTGTCCGACCGGGTGTCCGGCTGAGCGCCGCGCCCCAGGTGCCGTTCCGCGAAGGCTATCTCCATCCGGAGCTGCTTGATCCGCTCTTCCACGACGAGCGAGCCGTGCCCGGCGTCGTACCGGTAGACCTCGTGTACGGCACCGCGCTCCTCCAGGCGCGTGACGTAGTTCTCGACCTGCTGGATGGGGCAGCGGGGGTCGTTCACCCCGGCCGAGATGTAGACCGGAGCCCGCACCTGGTCGACGTAGGTCAGCGGGGAGGAGGCGGTGAACCGCTCCGGTACCTCCTCCGGGGTGCCGCCGAGGAGCGTGCGGTCCATGGCCTTCAGCGCCTCCATCTCGTCGTGGTACGCCGTGACGTAGTCGGCGACCGGCACCGCGGCCAGGCCCACGGCCCAGGCGTCGGGCTGCGTACCGAGGCCGAGGAGGGTGAGATAGCCACCCCAGGAGCCGCCGCTGAGCACCAGTCGTCGTGGGTCGGCGAGCCCGGAGGACACGGCCCATTCGCGCACGGCGGCGATGTCCTCCAGCTCGATGAGTCCGACGCGGTGCTTGAGCGCGTCCGTCCAGGCCCGGCCGTACCCCGTCGAGCCCCGGTAGTTGACCCGCACCACCGCGTACCCGTGGTCCACCCAGGCGGCCGGGCCGGCGGCGAAGGCGTCGCTGTCGTGCCAGGTCGGGCCGCCGTGGATGTCGAAGACGGTGGGGAAGGGGCCTTCGCCCGCCGGGCGTTGCACCAGCGCGTGCACCGGTCCGGCCGGGCCGTCCACCCACGCGTCGGTGACGGGCACCGAGTCCGGGGCGCGGTCGAGCCCGCCGGGCAGCGGCGGGGGCTCTAGTACGACGCGGCCGGTCGTCGAGCGGACCTGCGGGGGGCGCTGGGCGGACGACCACAGGAACTCGACCGAACCGTCGGGCCGGGCCGTCGCCCCCGAGATCGTGCCCTTCGGCGTCTCCACCCGCGACAGCGCACCGGAGGCCAGGTCGTACCGCCACAGCTCGCTGCGCGCCTGGTAGCTGTGCTCGACGAGCAGCGCCGTGCCGTCCGGGTACCACTCGGCGCCCACGTCGCCCGGCAGGTCGATGGTGAGGGCGCGCTCCTCGCCGGTGAGCGGATTCCAGATCATCGGCTCCCACCGGCCGCGCCGCTGGTGTCCCACGAGCAGCCGCGCGTCGGCCGCCACCGGCGCGAAGCCCAGCACGGCGAGCCCGAGTTCCTCGGCGCCGCCCCGGGTGTCGTCCAACTCGGCGACCGTCGTACCGTCCAGCCGCACCACGCGGATCGCCGAGTGCATCGCGTCGCCGTGCTCGGTGTGCTCGATGGCGATCAGGGACGAGTCGTGCGAGAGGTCGCCGACGCCCGCCGACTGCCGGTGTCGGTAGATCTCCACGGGTTCGGCCGCCGTGCTCGCGTCCCGGCCGCCCGAGCCCGCGTCGGACCCGCCGTCCTCCGCGCCTTGGCCCGCCCCCGGGCCGGTGTCGCGGGCCGCGCCGCCGGCGCCTCGAACGACGTGGATGGCCGAGCCGTTCTCGTCCGTGGAGCGGCCGATGACCGCGGTGCCGTCCAGGCCGAGCGCGAGCCCCGCGGGGTAGGAGGCGGCGAGGCCCGGCACGGCGGGCTCGTCGGGCCCGCCCGAGAAGGGCTGCCGCAGCCACACCCCGAACTCGTCCCCGTCGGTGTCCGAGAACCACCAGATCGACTGGCCGTCGGGGGCGAGGACACCGTCCGTGGTGCCGTTCGGCCGGTCGGTCACCTGGCGCTGCTCGTCGGTGGTGCGGTCCCAGGCGTACAGCTCGTAGGTACCCGTGACGTTCGAGACGAACAGCGACCGCTCCGGCGCGCCCTCCGCCCAGTCCGGCAGGCCCACCCGCGCCGCCCGGAACCGCTTCTCCCAGTCCGGCCACTCCGCGCCGGCGAGGGGGGCGGGCGTGGCCGCCGGCGCGGGGGCGCCGTCGCCCGTCGACTCGCCGTCTGCCTGCCACGCACGGGGCGCGGGCCGCCGCTCCTGGGCGGCCACGTCCTGGTCTCCCGGCCTCCCGTCCGTGCCGCGCCCCGGGGCGGTGCCGCTCTCGTGGCTGCCGCGCTCCGCGCTCCCGCTCGCCTGCTCGGCCCCGCCTCGCACCGCTTCGCTGCTCTCAGTCATGACCCCATTCTGCGCCGAGGCACCCACAACTCGCTGGCGAGGCCGTCTGCCTGTGGATAACCTCGCGTGCATGACCCAGCTTCCTGGCCCCGAAGACTGGCGAGAGGCGAACCGCGCGATGTGGGACGAGCGGGTTCCCATCCATCTGACCAGCGATTTCTACGACCTCGACGCCTTTCGGGCGGGCCGGGACTCGCTCAGCGACTTCCAGGCGGCTGAGGTCGGCGACGTCGCGGGCAAGACCCTCCTGCACCTCCAGTGCCACATCGGCCTCGACACGCTCTCCTTCGCGCGGCGCGGCGCGTCCCAGGTCGTCGGCCTCGACTTCTCCGCCCCGGCGGTGGAGGCCGCCCGCGACCTCGCCACGGAGCTGGGCCTGGGCACCGACCGCGCGTGCTTCGTCACGGCCGACGTCTACGACGCGGTGACCGCCGTCCCGGACAGCGCGTACGACATCGTCTACACCGGCATCGGCGCGCTGTGCTGGCTGCCCGACATCGTGCGCTGGGCGGAGACCGCGGCGGCCCTGGTCGCGCCCGGCGGCTTCCTCTACCTGTCCGAGTTCCACCCGATCGTGGACGCGCTGGACGACGCGACGGGCAGCCGCGTCGCGTACGACTACTTCAGCCGCGAGCCGTGGATCGACGAGACCCCCGGCACGTACGCCGACACCACCGCCTTGACCAGCAGCAACCGCCGAGTGGAATGGCAACATCCGCTGGGCTCGGTCATCAGCGCGCTGGCCGCCGCCGGGCTGCGCGTCGAGTTCCTGCACGAGCACGACATGACCTTCTTCGCCCGCTTCGGCGCACTCCAGCCCGTAGCGGGCACCCCTTACTACCGGTTCCCGCCCGGTCAGCCACGCGTCCCCCTGATGTACTCGCTGCGCGCGTCCAAGCCCCCGGCCGCCCACTGACCCCGAACACCTCCGGCCCCCGCCCGCACCTACGCCCACTCCCTGAGCCACGCCCCCTCCCGTCCCCGGTGGCGCCCAGGGCCGGTCGGGCCTCCACCACCCCACGGGCAACAGCGGTCACCCGGCCCTCGCGCTCATCCGGTCGTGAAGACCAGCACCGCGTTGTGGCCGCCGAAGCCGAACGAGCAGGTGATCGCCGCGGACATCGCGGTGCGGCGCGGGGCACCGGCGACCACGTCGAGCTTGTGGTCCCCGTCCTGGTAGCCGAAGTTGGCGGTCGGCGGGATCGTCTGGTGTTCCAGACTGAGGATCGTGTACGCGGCCTCGATGGCCCCGGCCGCGCCGAGGGCGTGCCCGACCACACTCTTGGGCGCTGTCACAGGCGGCGGGCCCTGGCCGAACACCCCGCTCAGCGCGGCGGCCTCGGCCGCGTCGTTGAGCCGGGTGGCGGTGCCGTGCGCGTTGACGTGCCCGATGTCGGACGGCGCGCACCGCGCGTCCCGCAGCGCGACCTGGATCGCCCGCGCCGCGCCGGCTCCGTCGGGAAGCGGTGCGACGGGGTGGTGGGCATCACTGGTCGCCCCGTAGCCGCGTAGCAGCGCGCGAACCCGCGCCCCGCGCGCCCGCGCGCCCGCGTGGCGCTCCATGACCAGTACCGCCGCGCCCTCGCCCAGGACGAAGCCGTCGCGATCGGCGTCGAAGGGGCGGCTGGCCAGCTCCGGCGCGGCACGGCGTCGGGACAGCGTCCGCAACCGGGCGAAACAGGTGGCGCTCATCCGGCTACGGGCCGATTCGCTCCCACCGGCGAGCACCACGTCACACGCGCCCCCGCGCAACAGATCCCGGGCGACACCGATCGCGGTCGCCCCCGACGCGCAGGCGCTGGCGGTGGTGAACCCCGGCCCGCGCGCCCCCAGATCCATCGCCACCTCCCCGGCGGCCATGTTCGGCACGCTACGCGGCAGGGCGAGCGGGGAAACGCGGTCGGGTCGCTCGTCGTCCAGTGCGCGGAACTCGGCGGTGTACGTCGCGAGGCTGTTGGAGCCGACACCGAGCACCACCCCGACCCGCTCACCGTCCCACGCCTGCGGGTCCAGCCCCGCGTCGGCGACCGCGCGCCGCGCCGCCACCACCGCGAACTGGCTGAACCGGTCGGTCCGTCGAGCCCACCGCTCGCCCAACTCCGCGGCGGCGTCGAACCCCGGCACCCGACACGAGAAGTCGACGGGCAACCCCGCCAACTCCTCGTCGTACGCGGCCACCGAGCGCCCCCGGCACAGCGCGGCCCAGTTCTCGTCGAGCGTCAGACCAGCGGGCGAGAGCAACCCCACCCCGGTCACGGCGATGTCGGCGGTCCGCGCCCTGGCGACACCCATCGTTCTCCTCACCGGCCGCTCCCTCACCGTCGACCCACGCACCGCCCGAAGCGGGAGGCGAGACGCGGCCACAAGCCCCACGCGTAGGACTGTGCCAGAACCGGCACCCGGTACGGACGCGCGACTGTGGGCCATTTGGGGGAGAACGACGGGTGACGCGCACGGTTCCGGCGGCTCGCCCGGCTACGGGCCGGACCGCGACGGGAACGGTGGTGCCAGCGCTCGCGACGGCGCTCCGCCCGCCCCTCGCGCGCCCGCGTGAACGGCCCGCGTGTCGTGCTCACGGTCGCGTGCGCGAGCGCACCGCGAGCGGCCGAGGACGTGGCAGCGCATGTCATACGCCCAGGAGTTGGCGGAGATCGCTCTCGCGTAGGCGCTGATCCGGGTCGGCGACGTCTCCGTCGAAGCGCACGCCTTCACCGCTCAGGACGTCTGCGGCGGAGTCCGTACGCGAGGGATCCAGCCACTGGAAGCCGGAACTGACCTTCCCGGCGGCGGTGAGGACCCGCCAGGGGTGGGGGCACTGGCCACAGGTGCCGAGGTGTCGACCGACCGGGACGGCGTGGCTTCCGATCGCCGCCGCCAGGTCACCGTAGGTGGTCCACTTCCCGGCCGGGACGGCGCTCAGCAGGGCGTGCAGCCCGCTCCAGTCCCTGCGGGCGCCGCCGAGTTGCCTGGCCAGGCCGGCCAGGTCGGTCCCCGCCAGGGTGGCCCACGCCTCGGGGTCGACGTCGGCGGGCACCCGCGCGGTGTCCACGTCCCACCACGTCGTTCCCCGGATGCTCTCGACGGTGCGGCCGGTCACGCTCGTGACGACGTGACGGGCCAGCTCCGAGGGGGAGTAGGCGGCTCCGTCCGCGTCCCACACCAGTGGCTTGTCGGCGTCGTTGGTCCAGGTGGCGGCCGACCGGCGAGGGTCCCGCGCCACCCAGGAGTCGATCGCGGCGCGGACGGTGTCCGTCACGCCGTGGCGCGGTGTCATCAGCAGCCTGGTCCCGTCGGGCAGCAGCCCCGCCCCGACGAGCGCGGGCACGGCGTTCCGCGAGTGCGCGCGTTCCCGCAGCTTCCGGGCCGCCGCCTCGCCTTCGACCCGGGCCGGGGCAAGCGTGAACTCCTCGACCTCCGGCGTCGGGTAGACCTTGGTGAACCCGGCGACGAGATGCCCCGCCACTCGCCACAGGCCGACCTGGACGAGATCGATGTCGAGACCCATCTCGGACAGCCAGACCACGGAGTGGGTGACCCGCTTGGGGAAGTCGGCGGCGATGATCACCTGCCGAGGGCGTTGGAGCAGTTCCGGGCTCCACTCCCCGTCCACCTGGTCGAGCAGCCGCCGCCGACACGCGTCGGTGTCGAGGTCCTGCCCCCTGCGCCTCAGGAAGTCACGGTGCGCCTGGGCCAGGGTGTCGAGGTCGAACCGGGACACCAGGGCGGCGTAGGTGATCGCCTGTAGGTGTACGTCCCCGTCGGCCGCGCCGCGCTTCAGCTCGACCACGACCAGGCGTCCGGTCGCGTCCAGCCCGAGTATGTCCAGCCGGTCACGGGCCGGCACCCCGTCGATGTCGGCCCACCGGTCGTACTCCGCGGTGACCACGAGTACGGACTCCCCGAGCACCCGCGGATGGGCGATCACCCATTCCTGCAGGTGCTGCCGCTCCCACAGGCTTTCCGCGGCCAACCCGGTGCGCGATATCGGCGTGGCCGCCGCACCGTCGACAGTAAAGAGATGCTCCACGCCGCCCCCTCGAATACCCGACACCGTCCGCCGAACGCCCCGAGCGTACGAGGCGGGGCCAACCCCGGAGCCCCATCGGCCAAACCATCGAAAAGGCCCCGCCACTTCGGGGGCCGACACGGGGTCACCGCCCCTGCCTCGGCGCCCAAACGGCACCCTGGTTGGCTCCGGAAACGAGTCAGGGGCCTGATCCACTAACCGGACCAGGCCCCTGACCTACTGTTCCTTCAGTCGGGGTGGCGGGATTTGAACCCACGACCTCTTCGTCCCGAACGAAGCGCGCTGCCAAGCTGCGCTACACCCCGAAGCAACGAGCTCTACTTTAGCGGACCTGTCGCCGTAGACGAAATCCGGTATCGAAGCCCTGCCGGCCGGGCCGACCTGGGGTGGAGTCGGGATGTGGGTTCGGCGCTCGGGTGGGGCGGGGGCGGGTGGGAGGCGGGGGCGACACCGGCCCCCCGCGGGCCTCACGCCGCGCTGGGGTCCCGCTGGACCCGGCTGTGGCGGGGCCGTGACGGCACGGGCAGCCCCGGCCGGCTCACCAGCCACCCGACTCACCTCGCCGGCCTGCTCGAGGTGCCGGGTGCGGGGCCGTCGCCCGGGGCCGGATGCGGGTCGTGCGGGCGGCTCGCCCTGGAGCGTGTCAGGGCATCCGCTCCGCACAGTGCGTCTCCCCGCCCCTCGCGACAGCGGTGCGCCGCGTTCGTGGAGGCTCGGTGCCGCGACCTCCGGACTGTGCGGGTGCTTCGGCGAGGCCTGGTTCCGTACGCGGGGTGTGGCCCGTCGCGCCGAACGAGCGCGACGGACACCTGGCGCCCGCTTCCTTGGCCAGTGGTGACGCCGGCGAGACCTTCCCCCCTTCGTGCCGGCGCACGAGTGCTCGATCAGGAGAAGAGGAGAGCCGGACGGCCGGCGGGGGGGCGGCGTCAGAAGGGTGTGCCGTGGCCGGCGCGGACCAAGCCTGGTCGCGGCGGAGGGTGGGAGCCTCCGACGGGGGCCTCTCCCGCGAAACGCGACGAGTCGTCGCCGGGCGGTCCCGTAGGGAACGACGCGCTGTCGTCAGGGTTGGTCCTCGGGGTGGGACCAACCCTCGTCGCGACTGGCTCGCGAGAGGGCGGGCCCGCACGGGGTGGGGCCACAGGGTTGGCCCGTACGGACCGACCCGTATGAGGAGGGCACGCCTGTCAGGGTCAGCTTTCGCGTGGCGTCAGGGTGAGAAGCGTCGCCTCGGGGGGGCAGGCGAAGCGGATGGGGGTGTAGCGGTTGGCACCGCAGCCCGCGGAGACGTGCAGGTAGGAGCGGTTGCCGCCGGCGCGGTGGGTGGAGAGGCCCTTGACCCGTTCCGTGTCCAGGTCGCAGTTGGTGACCAGGGCTCCGTAGAAGGGGATGCAGACCTGGCCGCCGTGGGTGTGGCCCGCCAGGATCAGCGGGTAGCCGTCGGCGGCGAAGGCGTCCAGGCTGCGGAGGTAGGGGGCGTGGACGATCGCCAGCGACAGGTCGGCGCCGGTCTCCGGGCCGCCGGCGACCTCGGCGTACCGGTCGCGCTTGATGTGCGGGTCGTCCAGGCCGGTCAGCGCGATCTCGATGCCGTCGAGCTTGAGCCGTCCCCGCGAGTTCGACAGGCCGACCCAGCCCGCCGCGTCGAACGCGTCGCGCAGGTCCTCCCACGGGTTGTGTACGGCGCCCACGACCGGCGGATTGCCGTTGAGACCGTGCCGGCCGCTGGCCTTTTCCAGCAGGTAGCGGGCGGGGTTACGCATCTTGGGCCCGTAGTAGTCGTTCGAGCCGAAGACGTAGGTGCCGGGGAACTCGAGGAGCGGGCCGAGGGCGTCCAGCACCTCCGGCACGGCGTCCGGGTCGGAGAGGTTGTCCCCGGTGTTGACCACGAAATCGGGCCGCAGCCCCGCGAGCGCCTGGAGCCACCGCTGCTTCTTGCGCTGCCCGGACACCATGTGGATGTCGGAGACCTGGAGCACCCGTAGGGGTTCGGCCCCCGGGGGGAGTACCGGAACGCTGACGCGCCGGAGCCGGAACGAGCGGGCTTCGAAACCCGCCGCGTAGGCCAGGCCGGCCGCGCCGACTGCCGTGATTCCAGCGGTGATTCCCAGGGGTACTCCGTATCGCGCGCGCATACGTCCATCGTCGCAGAAGCCTCGGCACCCTGAAATCACGGGGCGTACGACCGGGCCTCCTGGCAGACTCGACGGCATGACCACGCTCAAGACCAGGCTCCAGAACGACCTCACCACCGCCATCAAGGCACGCGATGAGCTGCGCTCTTCCACGCTGCGACTCACGATCACGGCCATCACCAAGGAAGAGGTCGCGGGCGAGAGCGCCCGGGAGCTGTCCGACGCCGAGGTGGAGAAGATCATCGCGCGCGAGGCGAAGAAGCGACGCGAGGCGGCGGAGGCGTTCGCCGAGGGCGGTCGCGCGGAGTCGGCGGAGCGGGAGCGCGCCGAGGGCGAGGTGCTCGCCGAGTACCTGCCCAAGCCGCTCACCGACGACGAGCTGAACGCGCTGGTCACCGAGGCCGTCGCGGAGGCCAAGGCCGCCGGGGCCGAGGGGCCGCGCGCGATGGGCGCCGTGATGAAGATCGTGAACCCGAAGATCGCGGGCCGGGCCGAGGGCGGCCGGGTGGCCGCCGCGGTCAAGCGCGCCCTGGCTGACTGAACCGTACGGATCGGCTGGCGCGCAAGCGTCGGCCATCCCGTACGGGGCGGCCCCTCGCGCGGACCACGGGGTGACGCGTACGCCTCCACCCCGACGGGTGGCTGTGTTCCCGTGGGGTGGCGGCGCTCCCGAGCGAGGGCCGATCACCCCCGACGGGCAGCGGCGTCCCCTACGGGTGCCGCCCCCCTCCAAGGGGTGCGGGCAACCCGGCGGGCGTCAGCCGGCGGATCACCACCACGGACGCGCTCCGGCACCACCCTGATCTCGTGTCATCCTCGACAGTCAGGTAACGGACATATCGGGACAGTTCGCCTCGACTGCCTGTCGGGGCGGTCGCCCCCAAACGCGGTCCCGGACCGCTGGCCCCGACACCAACCCGGACGGCCTACCTCCGGTGCCGCGCTCCACACTCTGGCGACCCGCCGCTCTATCTCGATCCCGGCAGCTCCCTCGCGAGGTGTACGCGTACGGACCCTTGGCCGCACGCCCCCGAGACCCACCCCGGCGCCGCGTGCGCTGGCGACCCGCCCCGGGCACGTATCCGGACAGTCGCCCCAAGCGCACCCCGACGCTCCCGTACGCGTACCCCGGCGCCCTCCGCACGTGTACCCCCACGCGTGCGTACGCCGGCGGTCGCGGCGGGCCTGACCAGGGGCGCCCCCTCGCCGAGCACGGCCCGCGGCCCGCGTCCCCCCGTCTCGGCCCGACCTCGTGCGCCCCGCCGAGCCCGCGCGCCGAGGCTCGCACCGGTCGCCCGGCCCGGACGGCGCGAAGGCCGCGACCCCGGCACGGCGGCCGGCCGCGACGGTCGCGGCCCCACAACGGGAGTGGCACCCAGTAAGGGGAGTGGCCCAATAAGGAGAACGGGTCCGTGACGAGCGCGGACCCCCAAGGGGGCGAACGTGAGACGGGGGCCGATGTCCCCATCGACCCCCGCCCCGCTACGCGGCCGTCCGCTCGGCGGTCCGCTCAGCCCAGGTCGGGTCAGCCGTCGTTGCCGCGCCCGCCGCCGTTGCCCCGGCCCTTGTCGCTGTCGCCGCCGCCGATGAAGCCCGGCGGGATGCTGATGTCGGGCCACGGGTTCTCGTCGCCGTGGCGGCCCGGCTTGCGGGGCTTGCGCGGCTTGTCGTCACCGCGTCCGGGCTTGTCCTTCTTCTTCTTCTTGTCCTTGTCCGGGTTGGCGATGTGGACGGTCGTGAACTTGGGAGCCGGCTTGCCCTCCAGGGCGCCGCTCATCGCGTCCTTCCAGATCGGGCCCGGGGTGTCGGCTCCGAACACCTTCTCGTGGTGGACGCCGCCGATGGTGATGTCCACCATCTCGACGTCCTTCTCGCCGGGCCCGCCGACCCACACGGCGCCCGCCAGGTTCGGCGTGTACCCGACGAACCAGGCCGCCTTCCGGTTGTCCGTCGTACCCGTCTTGCCCGCGCTGGCCCGGCTACTCAGTCCCGCCTTCCTGCCGGTGCCGTCCTCGACGACACCGGTGAGCAGGGTGTTGATGGTGTCGGCCGTCTTGGTCGACATGGCCCGCGAGCACGTCGACTCGGGCACCTTGAGCTTCTTGCCGCCCGGACCGGTGATCGAGTCGATGAAGACGGGCGTGCAGTAGACGCCGCGGTTGGCGAAGGTCGCGTACGCGTTGGCCATGGTCAGCGGGGACATGCCCTCACTGCCGAGGGTGAGGGAGGGCACCTGCGGCAGCTTGTCGCCGCTCGCCGGGTGCATGCCCATCTTGGTGGCCAGCTCGGTGACCGGGCAGATGCCGATCTCGCTGATCAGCTGCACGAAGTAGGTGTTGACCGACTTAGCGGTCGCCTCCTGCATCCGGTACGGCCCGACCTCGGTGCGGTTCTCGTTCTCCACGGTCGCGGGCTGCTGCGTGTCGTTGAGCCAGTTGCCCTGACAGGTGGACACCGGGCTCGGGTAGTCCATCCGATACGGCGACGAGTACTCCTGGGTCGGCGACTTGCCCTTCTCCAGCGCGGCGGCGGCCGTGATCGGCTTGAACGTCGAACCCGTGAGGAACCCGTAGTTCGAGCCGCCCATCACGCGGTCGGCCGACAGGTTGATCTGCGTCTCGTTGTCGCCGAAACCGTAGGGCCGCGACTGACCCATCCCGACGACCCGGCCCGTGCCCGGCTCGATCAGGGTGACGGCGGTGGCCACCGAGTCCGTCTGGTAGACGTGGTCGGTGATCGACTTCTGTACGGAGTCCTGAGCCTGCGGGTCGAGCGTCGTACGGATGGTCAGTCCGCCCTGGTTCCAGCGCTTGGCCCGCTCCTTGCTCGACTTGCCGAACACCGGGTCGGTGAGGAACACCTGGCGCACGTAGTCACAGAAGAAGCCGGCTCCCGCGACGGCCGTGATGCAGCCGTTCTTGGGCTCGCTGACCTTCAGGCCCAGCGGCTTCTTGCGGGCCGCCTCGGCCTGCGCCGGAGTGACGTTCTTGACGTCGGCCATCCGCTTGAGCACCATGTTGCGCCGCTTGAGCGCCTCGTCCGGGTCGTTGACCGGGTCGTACCGACTCGGTGACTGGACGAGACCGGCGAGCAACGCGGCCTGCTCCAGGGTGAGGCTCTTGGCGCTCGTGCTGAAGTAGCGCTGGGAGGCGGCCTCCACGCCGTACGCCTGCTGCCCGAAGAACGTGATGTTCAGATAGTTCTGCAGAATGCGCTTCTTGCCCAGTTCCTTCTCTACCTGGATCGCGTACTTCAGTTCCTTGATCTTGCGGCCGACGCTCTGCTCGGTGGCCGCGGCGAACTTGTCCGAGTTGTTCCCGGCTTCCTCGATGAAGACGTTCTTCACGTACTGCTGGGTGAGCGTCGAGGCGCCCTCGGAGACGCCGCCGGACTGCGCGTTCTTGTTGAGCGCGCGCAAGACACCCTTGAGGTCGACCGCGCCGTGCTCGTAGAAGCGCGCGTCCTCGATGGCGACGATCGCCTGCTGCATGTACGGAGAGATGTCCGCCAGGTCCACCACGGTCCGGTCGCGGGAGTAGACCTTCGCGATCTCCTTGCCCTTGACGTCCAGGATGGTGGTCCGCTCGCTGAGCGGCGGCGTCTTCATGTTGGCTGGTATCTCGTCGAAGCCTTCGACGGAGCCCTTGGCCGCGAGGCCGAGCACGCCCGCTGCGGGCAGCGCGAGGCCGGCCAGCACGGCTCCGGCCAACACGCTGACGCCGAGGAACTTCGCGGCCTGCTGGGTCGTGGTCAGACCTCCACCGGAGCGCTTCTTTCCCATGGAAGCAGCCTACGTTCTCATTCGCCGGACAGGCGCCCGCCTGTTCGCATACGCTGTTTCTCGCCAGCCCCAGTCGTACGCTGCCGCAACATCTCCGTTGTCACTCCAGTGAGTGATGAGACCTGTCCGCATTGTCGGTAAGTATCGGTAGATCGCTCCATTTGATGGGGGGAATCTGCACCGCATTGTCGGAAACGGCGTCAATGTCGCCAGCTCACTCCGTTGGGTGATCTGCCGCGTACGCATAGTCCGTTCGGGCCATTCAAGATTGGGCCCGCAGGGGGTGTTGCGCTCTGTCTACCTTCCGTAACGTCCTCAACTGGCGACGGTGCATATGCCGTTTGTCGCCGTGGGGGAGCCTCAATTCGGGAGAGGACGGCGCCAGCATGGGCTGGGTAACCGACTGGAGTGCGCAGGCAGCCTGCCGCACTACCGATCCGGATGAACTTTTCGTACAAGGCGCGGCGCAGAACAGGGCCAAGGCCGTCTGCACCGGTTGCCCGGTGCGCACGGAGTGCCTCGCGGACGCGTTGGACAACCGCGTCGAGTTCGGCGTGTGGGGCGGCATGACCGAGCGGGAGCGGAGGGCGTTGCTACGCCGCCGGCCGACGGTCACCTCCTGGCGCAGACTGCTGGAGACCGCGCGCACGGAGTACGAGCGCGGTGCGGGCATCCTGCCCGTCGGGCTCGACGACGACGAGTACGACCACTACGACACCGACTACGCGGCGGTCGGCTAGCGACCACGCCCGCGTGGGCGCAGCGATTCAGCCGTCGTGCACGTGCGCCCGACGCCGGGTGCCACTGGGCCGACCTCTGCTGCGGCTGCCCGTACGGCCCCGCCGGTCATGGCTCTTCGGCCGCGTCCCGGCACGTGGGGACGTCCCGCGTCACACGCCGACCGTCCCGCGTTCGTCGTCCCTTTCGGACTCCTGCCGTGCCGTCACGTCGTGTCCCCCTGACGCCGCCCGGCCTGACGACCAGCCTCGGAGCGAGGCACGGGCCCGAGCTGATCAGTGGTGGCTGAAAACGAGCACCATATACGGGGCATCGCGGGCGATGGGGTGCTGTTGAAGCCGATGCCTGAACCACCTCACCCGGCGGTTGACTGACGGGGCCCGGCACACGGCCCGGGGCGTCGAGCTCCCAGGTGCCTCCGACCAGCCGCGCTGCGACACGGCCGCGAGCCGTGGCGCCACGGCCCGGCGTACGGAGGATCTCCGTACGCCAGCTCTCCACGCCCAGGTGTCCACGCCTTGACCCACGCCCTGCGGGCTCGGCCTGGCGTCGGCGTACGGGCCGCGCGCACGGACGACTCCGTGGCCGGTCCTCTACTCGTGGTCGACACCTCGGATCGGTGCGCGGGTGCGCACCGGGGCGGCGCGTTCCGGGCCGTTTCCCCCGAGCCCGTGCGCCAGCGACCCGCGTGCCCGGTTCCCACTCGCCAGTCCGACGCGTCGGACCAGCTCACGCGCGCGTGTGTGTAGGCGGGCGCGCCGGCCAGCCCCCACTGGCTGTCAGGTCCGCTGTGTCGCGAGGCGGTCGCCGACGGCACGGAGGCCGGCCAGGTCGTGGACGTCGCCAGGCAGTGCGGCGACCTCGGCGACCGGGACCTCCGGGTGCAGGGCGGTGAAGCGGTCCCGCGTGCGCTGCTCACGTGCGAGAAGCGACATGCGCTCGGCGTGCAGCAGAAGCAGCCCTGCTGCCAGCCGTTCGGCGTCGGCGCTGTCGGGGCCGTCGCTCGGGGCGGGGACGGCCGTGGCGGTCTCGGTCGCGACGGCGATCGCCTCCGGCGAGGTCTCCGGGGGAGTGGCGACCTCGATGTCGGCGTGGGCCGGGTCGGCTTCCGATTCCGCGGCGGGCGCGCTGGATGGGGTCTGCGGTGTGGTGGCGGCGTGCGGCCCCTCGTCGTGGGCCGGGGCGACGGTGGGGTCGGCGCGCTCGGCCGTGTCGTGCGGGTTGCGGGTCGTGGACGGCGGTGAACTGTCTTCCCCTTGCCCGGTCGATCGATCGACAATGCCGCCGACGGGCAGATTTTCCTTTGAGTTGACCGGAACCGCGTCGTCCGGGCCGGCGAGGGGCGCTTCCTGCGCGCGCTCGTCGCCCGTGCCCGCCGCCGTGTCCGCGTGCTCCCGCGCGTCCTGGGTCGCGCCCGCCCGCAGGCTCTCGGCCACCGCCAGCGCCCGCTCGGCCGAGAGCTGGGCAGCGCCGCTGCCGTGCACCCGGTTCAGTACCAGCCCGGCCAGCGGCATCCGCTCGGCGGCCAGCCGCTCGACGAAGTACGCCGCCTCGCGCAGCGCGTCCCGTTCGGGGGCGGCCACCACGAGGAAGGCGGTCCCGGGGGCCTGGAGGAGCTGGTAGGTGGCGTCGGCGCGCGTCCTGAAGCCGCCGAACATGGTGTCCATGGCCGCCGCGAACGTCTGCACATCACGCAGCAGTTGACCGCCGAGAAGCTTGCTCACCGTGCCGGTCATCATCGACATGCCGACATTGAGGAACTTCATGCCCGCCCGGCCACCGACCTTCGCCGGGGCCATCAGCACCTTGATGAACTTCCCGTCCAGGAAGGACCCGAGCCGCTTGGGCGCGTCCAGGAAGTCGAGCGCCGAGCGGCTCGGCGGGGTGTCCACGATGATCAGGTCCCACTCGTCGCGGGCGCGCAGCTGGCCGAGCTTCTCCATGGCCATGTACTCCTGCGTGCCGGCGAACCCGGCCGACAGGGACTGGTAGAAGGGGTTGCGCAGGATCGCGGCGGCGCGTTCGGCGTCCGCGTGCGCCTCGACGAACTCGTCGAAGGTCCGCTTCATGTCCAGCATCATGGCGTGCAGTTCGCCCCCGGCGGAGCCGTCGACACCCGCGACCCGGCGGGGAACGTTGTCGAGCGAGTCGATGCCCATCGACTGCGCCAGCCGGCGGGCCGGGTCGATGGTGAGCACGACGACCTTGCGGCCCCGCTCGGCCGCCCGCACGCCGAGCGCGGCGGCCGTCGTCGTCTTGCCGACGCCGCCCGAGCCGCAACACACCACGATCCGGGTCCGCGTGTCGTCGAGCACCGCGTCGACCGCCAGCCGTGGTGCCTCGTCCATCGTCATGCCGCCTCCTGCCCGTGCGTGCCCAGTCGTCGCGTGCCCCGTCCGCGCGCGCTCGCGTCGTGCGGCGTCGTACGGCCCGTGCTCGCGGCGTGCGCGGGCGTGCGGCGTTCGGGGCCGCGTACGCCGGGCGCCTGGTCGGTGCGTATGGCCTCGTGGGGAGCGCCGTTCGGCCGCGCCGTCGCGCCGCCCGTTGGCGGGCGGGGCGCGTCCGTGGGCCCTGGGGTGCGCGGGCGGGTGTCGTGCGGGGTGGTGTTGGGCGTCGCGCGTCGGTCGGTCACGCCGGCCACTGCTTTCGCAGATCGGACGCGAGCCGGTAGAGCCCGGCCAGGTCGACGCCCTCGGTCAGCATCTCCAACTCATGTGTGGGCAGCGAGAGCTGGGAGAGCTCCGCGCGCTGCACGCGCTCCAGGGCGACCCGTTCCGCGTGCTCGCGGGCCTGCTCGATGAGCGGCTCGATCAACTGCTCGGGCCGCCCGCCGGCGTACGCCGAGCTCAGCCCGGCGCGCGCGAGAACCCGGGTGATGCCCGCGCGCTCCTGGGTGGCGGCGATGTCCACGGCCGCCGCGTCCAGCACCGCCGGCCGCACCATGTTGATCACCACGCCGCCCGTCGGCAGGCCCTCGGCGCGCAGCTCCGCGATGCCGTCCATGGTCTCCTGGACCGGCATCTCCTCCAGCAGCGTCACCAGGTGCACCGCCGTCTCGGGCGACTTGAGCACCCGCATCACGGCCTGCGCCTGGTTGTGTATGGGGCCCATCCGGGCCAGCCCGGCGACCTCGTCGTTGACGTTGAGGAAGCGCGTGATCCGCCCGGTCGGCGGGGCGTCCATGACGACCGAGTCGTACGCGAACCGCCCGTCCCTGCCCTTGCGTCGCACCGCCTCGCACGCCTTGCCAGTCAGCAGCACGTCCCGTAGGCCGGGAGCGACGGTGGTGGCGAAGTCGATGGCGCCGAGCTTCTTGAGGGCGCGTCCCGCGCCGCCCATCTTGTAGAACATCTGGAGGTAGTCGAGCAACGCGAGCTCGGGGTCGATGGCGAGCGCGTACACCTCCCCGCCACCCGGCGCGACGGCGATCTTGCGCTCCTCGTACGGCAGCGTCTCCGTCTCGAAGAGCTGGGCGATGCCCTGCCGGCCCTCCACCTCCACCAACAGCGTGCGCCGACCCTCGGTGGCGAGAGCCAGCGCGAGTGCCGCGGCGACCGTGGTCTTGCCGGTGCCGCCCTTGCCACTAACGACATGGAGCCTGCTCACATCTGTGAGCCTAACCAGTCCCCGTCCGGGCTACGCACGAGGCTCCCGGGGAGAGGCATTACAGTCGGCACCATGACCAAGTGGGAATACGCGACCGTGCCGCTGCTCGTACACGCGACCAAGCAGATTCTGGACACCTGGGGCGAGGACGGCTGGGAGCTCGTCCAGGTCGTTCCCGGCCCCAACAACTCCGAGCAGCTCGTGGCCTACCTGAAGCGCGAGAAGGCCGCGTGAGCGCGGTCGAGCGGCGGATCGCCGACCTGGGGCTGACGCTGCCCGAGGTCGCCGCGCCGCTGGCCGCGTACGTGCCCGCGGTGCGCACGGGGTCGTACGTCTACACCGCGGGTCAGCTCCCGCTGGTCGACGGCAAGCTGTCGGTGACCGGCAAGGTCGGGGCCGAGGTGACGGCGGAGGAGGCCAAGCAGCAGGCCCGCGTCTGCGCGCTCAACGCCCTGGCGGCCGTGAAGTCGCAGGTGGGAGACCTGGACCGGGTGGTACGGGTCGTCAAGGTGGTCGGCTTCGTCGCCTCCGCGACCGACTTCACCGGCCAGCCCGGCGTCATCAACGGCGCGAGCGAGCTGCTCCACGAGGTGCTCGGCGAGGCCGGCGTGCACGCGCGCAGCGCCGTCGGCGTCTCGGTGCTGCCGCTGGACGCGCCGGTCGAGGTCGAGGTGCAGGTCGAGGTCGCGGACGCGTAGCACCACCGGATCTCCGTACGTTGAGCGGGCGCGCGGCCCTCGGGGCGCGCGCCCGCTCGCGTGTCCGCTCGCTGGTACGCGGGCGCGTGGCCGGCGGGCCCGCCAGCGCGAGAGCCGGCTCGGGGCAGCACGCGGGAGCCCGCTCGCGACCCCGCCCGCGCGCCGGCGTGGTGTGATGGCGGGGTGAGTCGCGCCGTGGAAGAGACCAACCGCCGGATGCTGCGGGCGCGGGACGCGATGGACCGTTCGTACGCGCAGCCGCTGGACGTGCCGGCGCTGGCCCGCATCGCCCACGTGTCGCCGGCGCACTTCGCACGGGTCTTCCGGGGCACGTTCGGCGAGACGCCGCACCGCTACCTCCAGCGTCGCCGCGTCGAGCGGGCCATGTTCCTGCTCCGGGAGAGCGAGCGGAGCATCACGGACATCTGCTTCGCCGTCGGCTTCGGCAGTCCGGGCACGTTCAGCCGCACGTTCCGCGACATCGTCGGCCAGACCCCACGGGCGTACCGCAAGCGGGCGACAGCCACCGGCGTCCCCACCTGCTTCACGATGGCCTGGGCCCGACCGAGCGACTGACCCCGCCTCGGACCGGCCCGCCCTGCCCCGGCCCGCCCCGGACCGATCCGCCCGGAGTCTCCCGCCCCGGACCGGGCGACGCGCTGCCGTGCGGGCGGTCCGGGAGTCCGCACCGGTGCCCGCCGTACGTCCCCGGAGCCCGCGCCGCGCGTTCCGGTGATCCGCGTCGTTGCGCGTCGCGCGGAGGGGGCGGGGCCGCTCGCGGAGTGAGCAGTTTTGGATAAGTTTTCGGCCGACTCGCTCAGTACGGTGATGCACATGTTCAACGCCATCACGCAATCGCAGATATACGTTCTCGACCAGGATGAAGCCCTCGACTTCTACGTCGGCAAGCTGGGCCTGGAGGCCGTCGCCGATGTCGACATGGGCTTCATGCGCTGGCTGACCGTCAGCGTCCCCGGCCACCCGGAGCGCCAGATCCTGCTGGAGAAGCCCGGCGCGCCGGCCATGTCCGAGGAGACGGCCGCGCAGGTCCGCGACCTGGTGACCAAGGGGGCGATGGGCGGCTGGCTGATTTTCACCACGGACGACTGCCGTAAGACCTACGAGACGCTGCTGGAGCGGGGCGTCGAGTTCACCGAGGAGCCCACCGAGCGCCCGTACGGGATCGACTGCGGCCTCCGCGACCCCTTCGGCAACCGCGTCCGCTTCACCCAGCCGAAGGCCTGAGGGCCGGCGCCCGCCGGTTCAGCGGTCCGCCGACTCGTCGGCCCGTCGCCGGGCGGTGGGGCGACGACCACCGGGCACGGGCCGCGGGATCGTCGCGGGCCGCGGCTCGTCAGCCACCGTCGGGCCGGGTGCGGTAGCGCGTGCGTGCGCCGGGGCGCGATACGTCTTCCCGGGCGGCGCCCGCCCCGACCGCGTGCGCCGCCCTCCCGCTCACTCGCGCCACGATCCCCCCGTACCCCGCGCTGAACACCACCCCGTCGTGCCCCGCGTGGACGCGCCCCCGGCCCGCCCGCGTGGACGCGCCCCGCGTGCGCCGGTACACCCCAGGCATCCCCGCCCGCCGTGGCGGCGGTCCCGGAAGGAGCCGGCCGGCGGGGTTCGGCGGGGGTTCGCCTCTCGCTCCACCCGGTCGCCCCGCCCGCTGACGCGCGCCGGCGCCCCGGCGCCGAGCTTCATCGCGTCGTCACGACTGCCTCTCGAACATCGGCGGACCAGCGCATAGCATCCGGCCATGTCCACTACGAATGGTCTGGGGTCCGACAGCGCGCGGGCCGTGGCGGCCACCGAGGCCGCCGCCCCACGGGCGGGGTCGGCGCCAACCGGCGAGGCCACGGCCCCGAGCCCCGCACAGTGGTACCCGCCGGAGTGGCCCGACCGCATCCGGGCGCTGGCCAGCGGCGAACTGGAGCCGACTGTTCCGCGCCGGGCGGCGACCGTCCTGCTGCTGCGCGACGCCTCCGACGGGCCCGCGGTCCACATGTTGCGCCGGCGCACCACCATGGCCTTCGCCGGGGGCGCGTACGCCTACCCGGGCGGGTCGGTGGACGCGCGGGACGGGGAGCGCGACACCGGCTGGGCCGGCCCCTCGCGCGCCGTGTGGGCGGCGCGGCTCGGAACCGACGCGCACACGGCACAGGCCATCGTGTGCGCGGCGGTGCGCGAGACGTTCGAGGAGGCCGGCGTGTTGCTGGCCGGGCCCGACGCGGAGACCGTCGTCGCCGACACGACCGGCGACGACTGGGAGGCGGACCGCGCGGCACTGGTCGCCCGCGAGCTGTCCTTCGCCGACTTCCTGGCCCGTCGCTCGCTGGTGCTGCGCTCCGATCTGCTCGGCGGCTGGGCGCGCTGGATCACGCCGGAGTTCGAGCCACGCCGCTACGACACCTGGTTCTTCGTCGCCGCGCTGCCCGCGGGCCAGCGCACCAGGAACGCCTCCACGGAGGCGGACCGCACCGTATGGATCAAGCCACAGGACGCCGCCGCGGGGTACGACCGGGGTGAGCTGCTCATGATGCCGCCGACCATCGCCACACTCCGCGACCTCGCCCCCTACCCGACGGCCGCCGCCGCCCTGGCCGCCGCCGCTGACCAGGACCTGACGCCGATCCTCGCCCGGGCCACGCTGCGCGACGGGGAGATCGAGCTGAGCTGGCCGGGGCACGAGGAGTTCACCCGCCACGTCACCCCCGCCGCCGCCCCGACCGCATCCGCCCCTCCCGCCACCACGGACGGAGTCAGCGCATGAGTGACGCAGCCGCACTTCCCGGCCAGCCACGCGGCGGCGTGATCGGCGGCCCAGCGACCACCAGGGCGCACTGCGTGCTCGCGCCCAACCCGTCGGCGATGACGCTCGACGGCACCAACACCTGGATCGTGGCCGAGCCGGACTCCGACCTCGCCGTCGTCATCGACCCGGGACCACTGCACGAGGGACACCTGGCCGAGGTCGTCGCCACCGTCGAACGGGCCGGCCGCCGGGTCGGCCTGACGCTGCTCACGCACGGCCACGCGGACCATGCCGAGGGCGCGTCCCGGTTCGCCGAACTGACCGGCACCCGCGTGCGCGCCCTCGACCCGGCGCTGCGGCTCGGGGACGAGGGGCTGGCCGGCGGCGATGTCGTCACCACCGGCGGCCTTGAGCTGCGCGTGGTGCCCACGCCCGGCCACACCTCGGACTCGCTCTCCTTCCACCTGCCGGCCGACGGCGTGGTGCTCACCGGCGACACGGTGCTCGGCCGTGGCACGACGATGGTGGCCCACCCGGACGGGCGGCTCGGCGAGTACCTCGACTCGCTGCGCCGCCTGCGCTCGCTGGCGGTCGACGACGGCGTTCACACGGTGCTGCCGGGGCACGGCCCGGTGCTGGCCGACGCGCGGGGCGCGATCGAGTTCTACCTGGCGCACCGGGCCAACCGGCTCGCCCAGGTGGAGACGGCCGTCGAGAACGGCTACCGCACCGCGTCCGACGTCGTCGCGCACGTGTACGCGGACGTCGACCGCTCGCTGTGGCCCGCGGCCGAGCTGTCCGTCCGCGCCCAGCTTGAGTACCTGGGCGAACGTGACCTGATCTGATCCCTCCCCGCCCCCGGGGAGGGGGTGGTGCCACTCGTATCGAGGGCACGCCGCTCTGGCGGGCCCTCGATCGTGGTGAACGCACGCGGGACCGTGGTGGACGTACGCGGCGCGCGGGGGCGCGGCCCCCAGGGCTCGGGGTGCGCGCGCCGGCGCGTGGCGTAGGGCGCGCGTGTGCCGCGCGCGGGGCGGCCCGAACTGCGGGCCGCCCCGTGAACGCGTCAGCGGCTGCGCTTGGCCAGCCGCTCGACGTCGAGCAGGATCACCGCGCGCGCCTCAAGGCGCAGCCAGCCACGGCCGGCGAAGTCGGCGAGTGCCTTGTTGACGGTCTCCCGGGAGGCGCCGACGAGCTGGGCCAGCTCCTCCTGCGTGAGGTCGTGCACGACGTGGATGCCCTCTTCGGACTGCACGCCGAAGCGGCGCGAGAGGTCGAGCAGCGCTCGTGCCACGCGCCCGGGCACATCGGAGAACACCAGGTCGGACATCTGGTCGTTGGTCTTGCGCAGCCGGCGCGCCACCGCGCGCAGCAGCGCCGTGGCCACCTCGGGCCGGGCGTTGAGCCAGGGCTGGAGGTCGCCGTGGCCGAGGCCGAGCAGCTTCACCTCGGTGAGGGCCGTCGCCGTGGCCGTACGGGGGCCGGGGTCGAACAGTGACAGCTCGCCGATCAACTCGCCGGGGCCGAGCACGGCCAGCATGTTCTCGCGGCCGTCGGGAGAGGTGCGGTGCAGCTTCACCTTCCCCTCCGTGACCACGTACAGGCGGTCGCCCGGGTCCCCTTCGTGGAAGAGCGCATCACCCCGCGCGAGGGTGACCTCCCCCATGGAGGCGCGCAGCTCAGCGGCCTGCTCGTCATCGAGCGCCGCGAAGAGCGGGGCGCGCCGCAGAACGTCGTCCACGAGATCTCTCCTTGTCGACATGCACAGGGGACCGTGGTCTCCATGATGCCGGACGGTAAAACAGTGCGATCAATCACAAGTTTGACGCACCGACATCAAGGACCCTACGGCAGGGGTCCGATCGTGCAGTGGTTTTCCAGCGCTCGGGGCGGATGTCGGTGGGTGGCCTTACGCTGGCCGAGTGTCCAATACGCCGGTGAGAGCACAGGGCAAGGGGCCGGGAGGGCCCTCCGACGGAGGCAGGGGGAAGGCGTCCGCATCAGGTGGTTCTGCTGTGAGCGAACGGTCTCGACCGTCTGCCGCGAAAGCCGCCAAGGCCGTGAAACCGGGCAAGCCGGAATCGCGGCTCGCGCTGGTCCGACGGGCGCGGCGGATCAACCGCGAACTGGCCGAGCTCTATCCGTACGCGCATCCGGAACTGGACTTCGCGAACTCGTTCCAGCTCCTGGTGGCCACGGTGCTCTCGGCCCAGACCACCGACCTGCGGGTGAACCAGACGACGCCGGCGCTCTTCCGCGCCTATCCGACTCCCGAGGACATGGCGGCGGCCGACCCCGAGACGCTGGAACAGCTCATCCGCCCCACCGGTTTCTTCCGGGCCAAGGCGAAGTCGTTGCTCGGCCTGTCCGCGGCGCTGCGCGACCGCTTCGACGGTGAGGTGCCGGGCCGGCTCGAGGACCTGGTGACGCTGCCCGGCGTCGGTCGCAAGACGGCCAACGTCGTGTTGGGTAACGCGTTCGACGTGCCAGGCTTGACCGTGGACACTCACTTCGGCCGGCTGGTGCGGCGCTGGAAGTGGACCACGCAGGAGGACCCGGAGAAGGTCGAGGCCGAGGTCGGCGCGCTCTTCCCGAAGAGCGACTGGACGATGCTCTCGCACCGCGTCATCTTCCACGGCCGGCGCATCTGCCACGCACGTAAGCCCGCGTGCGGCGCCTGCCCGATAGCTCCGCTCTGCCCGTCCTACGGCGAGGGCGAGACCGACCCGGAGAAGGCGCGCAAGCTGCTGAAGTACGAGATGGGCGGCCAGCCGGGCCAGCGCCTGAGCCCGCCCACCGACTTCCCGGGCAAGCCGGCCCCGCCGCTGGGGACCGCGTGAGGAGCGGCTGGGACGACGCGGGCGTGGGCGGCGGGGGCGAGGGGCGCAAGCGGTGCGCCGAGCGCCCGCCCGGCCCGCCGGCGCGCCTCGCGGACGCGGCCCGGCACGCCGTGACCCCCGCCCCGGCCGACGCGGATCCGACGAACACTGTCCGCGCCGACGGTTCGCCCACCGCCGCGTACGGCGAGGGCGACGTTCCGAGACGGGCGCCGCTCGACGGGAGCGCCGCCCGCGCCGAAAGGGGCGACGCGCCCGGCGCGCGCCGGGCGCGGGAGGTCACCCATGAGCCGGTCCCGGCCCACGCGGTCGGCGCCGCGCGTGACGATCGCGCGTGGAACGGACCCCCGCGCGAAGGTGCCGCGCGCGACGACTCCCCGCACGCGAGCCCCCCGGGCGACGGAGCCGGACACGACGGGGGCCACGGCGGTGCCGGTCACGAGGGCCCCGCGCTCGACGCCCCCGCCCGTGGCGGGCTGGGTGCTCCCGACGAGCCCGCGCGCGGCGACGGCGCGACGCACGGTGCCCCGGCGCGGGCCGCCGCCGTCGGCACGGTGCGCGCCGGCCGGCCGACCCCCGTCAGCGAGCACGGGCTCCCCGACTGGCTGCTGCCCGTCGCACGCCTGGCGCGCACCATAGAGCCGCGACAGCTCAGCCGCTTCCTGCCGCCGAAGAACGGCTCGGGGCGGCAGTCCGCCGTGCTCGTCCTCTTCGGCGAGGGACGGCCCGCCGGCGAGCGGGTCAACGGCCCGGCCACGGCGCGAGGCCGCGAGCCGGCGTACGCGCCCGAGGCCGGCGGCGGCCGAGAGGTGAGGACGGGCCGGGAGGCCAACGGCGCGCGCGCCGACGACCGGTACCCCGACCTCGGACACGCCGGCGCGGACCCCCGCACACCGACAGCCTCCCGCGCCCCCGAGGGCGCGACGTCGGCCGCGTACCCGCCCCCCGCGCACGGGCCTCAGGCGTACGCCACCCCGCCCGCGAGCTCTGCCGGCCCGGAGATCCTGCTGATGGAACGCGCCAGCACCCTGCGTTCGCACGCGGGGCAACCCTCCTTTCCCGGCGGGGCGCTCGATCCGGAGGACGGCGATCCGGCGGGGGAGGGGCCGTTGCGCGCGGCGCTGCGCGAGGCGGAGGAGGAGACCGGGCTCGACCCCTCGGGCGTACAGCTCTTCGGCGTTCTGCCGCGGCTCTACATTCCGGTCAGCGAGTTCGTCGTGACCCCGGTCCTCGGCTGGTGGCGGCGGCCCAGCCCGGTCGAACCCGTCGATCCGGCCGAGACCGCCCGGGTGTTCACGGTGCCGGTGGCCGCGTTGGCGGACCCGGCCAACCGTGCCGTCGCCGTCCACCCCAGCGGCCACCAGGGGCCCGCGTTCCTCGTGGAGGGCGCGCTGGTCTGGGGGTTCACCGCCGGCGTCATCGACCGCATCCTGCACTTCGCCGGCTGGGAACGGCCGTGGGACAGGGAACGCCACGTGCCGCTCGACTGGCGTGCGTGAGACGGTGACCTTGTGAACGTGCTGGACATCCTGCTCCTGGTCGCCGCGGCGTGGTTCGCCGTCATCGGCTACCGCCAGGGTTTCGTCGTCGGCGTCCTGTCGGTGAGCGGCTTCCTCGGCGGTGGCCTGGTCGCCGTGTACCTGCTGCCGGTCATATGGGACCAGACCACCGACAACGCCGCGCCGGGCTCGTTCGGCGCGATCTCCGCGGTCGTCATCGTGATCGTGTGTGCCAGCATCGGCCAGGCGTGTACCACCCACCTGGGCAACAAGCTGCGCCGGCACATCACCTGGTCACCGGCGCGCGCCATCGACGCCACCGGCGGCGCGCTGGTCAACGTCATGGCGATGCTGCTGGTCGCGTGGCTGATCGGGTCCGCCATCGCCGGCACCTCGCTGCCCACGCTGGGCAAGGAGGTCCGTAACTCCAAGGTCCTCCTCGGCGTGGCCCGGGTGGTGCCCGAAGAGGCCAACACGTGGTTCGCCGACTTCAGTTCCGTGCTCGCGGAGAACCGTTTTCCGCAGGTGTTCTCGCCGTTCGCGGAAGAGCCGATCCCCGCTGTGCCGGCCCCCGACCCCAAGCTCGCGACCAGCCCCGTGGTCGACCGCGCGCGGCAGAGCATCGTCAAGGTCGTCGGCACCGCGTCGAGCTGCGGCAAGGTCCTGGAGGGCACGGGCTTCGTCTACGCGCCGCACCGCGTGATGACCAACGCCCATGTCGTCGGCGGCGTCAACGAGCCCACCGTGCAGGTCGGCGGCGAGGGCAAGCTGTACGACGCGGAGGTCGTGCTCTACGACTGGAAGCGCGACATCGCCGTGCTGGACGTCCCCGCGCTCCAGGCTCCCGCCCTCCAGTTCGCCCAGGGCGACGCGGGAAACGGCGACGGCGCGATCGTGGCCGGCTTCCCGGAGAACGGCGACTTCAACGTGCAGGCGGCCCGGGTGCGGGGACGCATCCAGGCCGACGGCCCGGACATCTACCACCGTGGCACCGTCCACCGTGACGTGTACTCCCTCTACACCACCGTCCGTCAGGGCAACTCGGGCGGCCCGCTGCTGACCCCCGAGGGCCATGTCTACGGCGTCGTCTTCGCCCGCTCCCTCGACGACGCGAACACCGGTTACGCGTTGACCGCCAGCGAGGTCCAGCAGAACATCAGCGAAGGCCGCACGGCCGACGAGCGGGTCAACACCCAGGGCTGCGCGATGTGAGACGGGCGCCAGGCACCCACCCGGCCCCGCGCCCCTCCACCGCGCACCGTGCCCCCTCCCGCCTCGCCCCGGCTCTCGCGGGCCCCGACCAGGCACGTCGCGATGCGCCCCAAGGCCCTGTAACCCCGCCCGTACGCCCCCGCGCGCGGTGGGTCGCCCGCGCGACCGAGGTGCGCGGAGCTACCCCACCCCCGCCCTCGGGAGACGCGCCCGGCGTGTAGCCCGGCCTGAGACGGCGCGGGCGTACGCCGCCGCGCACTGGCGGCACGTACACCGCCCCACACCGGCAGGAGGCGGCGGGACGGCGGAAGCCGCGCGGCGGGTGGCCAGGGGAGCGGAAGCGCACGGTGCGCGCCGGCGGTCGGAGCGCTCCGCGAGTGCGCCCCCCGGGGCAACGCCGTGCCGCCGTGGGGCGTGTCGTGCCGTCACGGGCGGCCTGGGCCTGGCGGAAGGCCACCGGGCCCGGTCGCACCGGAAGACCGGGAGGTCCGAGCACGGCATGGGGCGGCCGGGCCGCGTACGTCGCCGTGAGTGCCGCTACCGCCCTGGGGCGATCGGGCACCCGGAAGCGCGCGGAGTACCGGAATGTCGCGTGGGGGAGTCCGTCGCGCGTGGTGGTGGCCCGGTCGCCGGGGCGCTAGCGGTTGCGCGGATGGCGCAGCCGCGCCGACACCCAGCGGGCGCGGCGGCGGATGATGCGGGGAATGCCGATACGGGGATCATGGCCCGGGACCTGCCCGGAGCCGCCCCGCTCGGAGACGGTCAGCGCGGCGTCGGGGCCGCGTTCGTTCGCTGCGTCACGGTAGTCGTGCGTCCAGCCCATACTTCGAACCCTGCCCCTGCCCCAAGGTCGGTAATCACCTGTGGGTCCGTCAATTGGCCTATGCGTAAGGCAAGCGGAAGCCCCGGCGCACAGGGCTGGATCGCCTCGACGAGCCGCCGGACCCGCCCGGGTACCGGGGCCTGTCCGCACAGGTGGGCCGGCGGTCACGGACGAGCGCCAGCCGGCGCTGATCACCGGGTACGTTTCCGAGGGCGGGCAGGGCAACGCTATCCGGTGGCGCCTCGCGACGGTGGGCTTCACCTCGACCGCCCCGAACCGCCGGGGAGCGCGCGACGGATTCCCCCGGGCGCCGGCGTACGGAGTGCGGGGCCCGCCGTGCAGTGCGCCGGCACGCGCGGGCGCCGTGTACGAGGAGGGGCGCTCGTACGCACCATCGCGTACCCACTCTCGCCGGTCACCGGTCGGGCTCGGGGTCCCGCAGCCAGTTGATCAGTTCCGTGGAGAACGCCATCGGGTCCTCCTCGGGCGGGAAGTGGCCCAGTCCGTCGAAGAGCCGCCAGCGGTAGGGCGCCTCGACGTACTCACCGGAGCCCGCGGCGCTCCGGACCCGGGTCACCGGATCGAGCGAGCCGTGCAGGTGCAACGTGGGCACGCGGACCGGGCGCTTCATCCGGCGGTAGAACTGCACGCCGTCCGGCCGGGCGAGGGAGCGGACCAGCCACCGGTACGGCTCGACGGAGCAGTGCGCGGTGGAGGGGATGCGCATGGCCTGCCGGTAGACGTCGACGGCCGCCTCGTCGGGCAGCCGTGGCCCCGACCAGTCGCTGACGAGCCGTCCGACCAGCGCGGCGTCGTCCGCGACGAGCTGCCGCTCGGGCAACCACGGGCTCTGGAAGGCCCACACGTGGCCGCTGGCCCGGCTCTGTCTGAGGTCCGTGAGCATGGCCGAGCGCCAGCGGCGCGGATGCGGCATCGAGCACACGGCCAGCCGGCGCACCAGCTTGGGCCGCATCACCGCGGCCGTCCACGCCAGGTATCCGCCCAGGTCGTGGCCGACCAGCGCGGCGTCCGGCTCGCCCAGGGAGCGGATCACGCCCGTGACGTCGAGCGCGAGGTTGGCCGGGTCGTAGCCACGGGGCGTACGGTCGCTGCCACCGACCCCGCGCAGGTCCATGGCCACCGCGCGGAACCCCGCCTCGGCCAGGCGCGGCAACTGGTGCCGCCAGGCCCACCAGAACTGCGGGAAGCCGTGCAGCAGCAGGACCAGCGGCCCCTCGCCCATTTCGGCGATGTGGAACCTGGCGCCGTTGGCCGCGACGTCCCGGTGTGTCCACGGGCCGTCGGGTCGTACGACGGACGCGAGCCGAGCGGGGGGTTCCGGAGCCGTCATGCAGTCGAGCGTGTCACAACGTGGGCACCGGAGGGGACGACCTCGCCGGGCGCGCGGGGGTGGGGCTTGACGTTACCCAGCACGGCCGCGGTCTCCTTGGCCGAAGCGATGGACTTCTGCGGCGGCTTGACCTTCTTGAACTTCGCCAGCGCCATCAGGCCGAGCACGATCGCCAACAGCCAGTACAGGCCACCCACGATCAGGAAGCACCAGGCCAGGCCGAGATCCGTCCAGGCGTGGAACCCGTACGCCAGGGCGAAGCTGAGCACCGGCAGCGAGAAGAGCAGCAGGATACCGGCCACGATGCCCGCGGTGCTGCCCATCACGACGCGCTTGACGTCCTGCCGCAGTTCGGCCTTGGCCAGCGCGATCTCGTCGTGCACCAACGCGGACAGTTCACTGGTGGCTGTGGACACCAGTTGCCCGAGGCTGCGGTTACCGCCCTCGTCGGCTGCGCTCATCGCCTGTCTCCCTCGTTCCTCAATGTGCTGGCCCGCCGGGGCCGCGTACGGACGTGCTACGGAGCTTCTACCGGCCTGGCGCGGATCTGAAGCCTCTTAGATCATGCCGGACCGTCGCCTTCGGTGCTCTGCGATGCCCCGGCGGCCTCCGCCAGTCTGCGGTGCTCGGCGGCCTTCTTCTCGTGGATCGCCGCCATACGGAGGTGGTATTCGGGCTGATCCAGCTCGTAGATGTCCGGAACACCGTCCTGATCCTCATCGAGTTCTTCCGCGTCGTACAACTTCTTGTACTTGTTGTTTCGCAGCTTGAGCAGCACGCTGGCGCAGACCGCGGCCAGCACCGAGCCGATCAGCACCGCCGCCTTCACCTCGTCGGCCAGCAACGGGTCCTCGGGGAAGGCCAACTCGCCGATGAGCAGCGAGACGGTGAATCCGATGCCCGCGAGCGAGGCGACGGCCAGCACGTCCGCCCAGGCCAGGTCGTCGTTGAGCTCCGCCTTGGTGAACCGCGCGGCCAGCCACGAGCCACCGAAGACCCCTATCGCCTTGCCGAGCAGCAGGCCGAGCACCACGCCCAGCGTCTCGGGCTTGGTGAACACGTCGGCCACCGCGTTGCCCGAGATGGACACCCCGGCCGCGAACAGCGCGAACAGCGGCACCGCGAGCCCCGCCGACACCGGTCGTACCAGGTGCTCGATGCGCTCGCCGGGCGAGTGCCGCTCGCCCTCGCGCACGGTGCACCGCAGCATCAGCCCCATGGCCACACCGGCGACCGTGGCGTGGACGCCGCTGGCGTGCATGAGCGCCCAGATCACCACGGCCAGCGGCACGTAGACGTACCAGCCGCGCACGCCCAGGCGCAGCAGTGTCCAGAAGGCGGCGAGGCCGACGAAGGACAGCACGAGCGCGACCACGTTGATGTCGGTCGTGAAGAAGATCGCGATGATCAGGATGGCGAACAGGTCGTCGACGACCGCGAGGGTCAGCAGGAACGCGCGCAGCGCGGCCGGCAGCGCGGTCCCGATGACCGCGAGTACGGCCAGGGCGAACGCGATGTCCGTCGCGGTCGGTACCGCCCAGCCGTCCAGGCTGCCGCCGCCGCTGAGGGAGACCACGGTGTAGACGAGCGCGGGCACCGCCATGCCGCACACGGCGGCGATCACCGGCAGCGCGGCGGCCTTCGGGTCGCGCAGCTCGCCCGCCACCAGTTCGCGCTTGAGCTCGATGCCGGCGACGAAGAAGAAGATGGTGAGCAGGCCGTCCTGGGCCCAGGCGCCGACGCTCAGGTGCAGGTGGAGTGATTCCGGCCCGAAGGAGAAGTCCCGGACGTCGTTGTACGTGTCGCCGAGCGGGGTGTTGGTCAGCAGCAGGGCCGCGACTGCGGCGACGAGCAGCAGGACGCCGCCCACCGTCTCGGTGCGGAGCGCTTCCGCGACGTAGTTCCGCTCGGGAAGGGACAGTCGTCCAAGGAACTTGTGGTTACTGGGCGCGGCCACGACGGGCTGACCTCCAAGGGCGGGACGGCTGCGGATACACCTGTGGTGTATGCCGACCAGACTTCCCGGCGCGCCCTGAAACCTTGTCGCGGAATTTACGCGACGGTCCCCACCTTAACCGGAACGGCCCATCCACGCTCCGGCCCGGCACCGCGAACCTGTCTCCCGATCATCGACCCTCCGCCGCTGAGCCGCGCGTTTCGTCCGGCACGGAGAACCTCGGCACGGCGGCCCGGGCCACCCCCCGAGGGGCGGGGCGCCGCACGTCAGGCCGCCGCGCGTCGACCACGGAGGCGGGGGCGCCGACGCGCCGGGCCGCTGGGCCCGGCGCGTCCACACGGGTGGGCGGTGGCCCGCCCGCCGCGTGTCAGTCCTCGCTGGCCGCGCCCGGGAGCTGCGTCTGGATCAGGTCCATGACCGAGGAGTCGGTCAGGGTGGTGACGTCGCCGAGGTCACGGTTCTCCGCGACGTCCCGCAGCAGCCGCCGCATGATCTTCCCGGAACGGGTCTTGGGCAGCTCCGCCACCGGCAGGACGCGCTTGGGCTTGGCGATCGGGCCGAGCGCCTTGGCGACGTGCGCCCGCAACTCCTCGACCAGGCCCTCGTCCTGTGTCGCCCCGCCCCGCAGGATCACGAAGGCGCAGATGGCCTGGGTGGTCTGCGGGTCCGCCGCGCCCACCACCGCCGCCTCGGCGACCTTGGGGTGGGAGACCAGCGCCGACTCCACCTCGGTGGTGGAGATGTTGTGCCCCGAGACGAGCATGACGTCGTCCACCCGGCCGAGCAGCCAGATGTCGCCGTCCTCGTCCCTCTTCGCGCCGTCGCCCGCGAAGTACTTGTTCTCGAAGCGGGACCAGTAGGTGTCCAGGTAGCGCTGGTCGTCGCCCCAGATCGTGCGCAGCATCGACGGCCACGGCTCGGTCAGCACCAGGTACCCGCCCGACCCGTTGGGCACCTCGTTCGCGTCGTCGTCGACGACGGTGGCCGCGATGCCGGGCAGCGGCACCTGCGCCGAGCCCGGCTTGGTCTCGGTGACGCCCGGCAGGGGGCTGATCATCATGCCGCCGGTCTCGGTCTGCCACCAGGTGTCCACGATCGGCGCCCGGTCCCCACCGATGTGCTTGCGGTACCAGACCCACGCCTCGGGGTTGATCGGCTCGCCGACCGAACCGAGGACGCGCAACGACGACAGGTCGAACTTCGCGGGGATGTCGTCGCCCCACTTCATGCAGGCGCGAATCGCGGTCGGGGCCGTGTAGAGGATCGTCACCCCGTACTTCTGCACGATCTCCCACCAGCGCCCCTGGTGCGGGGAGTCCGGCGTGCCCTCGTAGAGCACCTCCGTCGCGCCGTTGGAGAGCGGCCCGTAGACGATGTACGAGTGGCCGGTCACCCAGCCGACGTCCGCCGTGCACCAGAAGACGTCCGACTCCGGCTTGAGGTCGAACACCGCGCTGTGCGTGTACGAGATCTGCGTCAGGTAGCCACCGGTGGTGTGCAGGATGCCCTTCGGCTTACCCGTGGTACCCGACGTGTAGAGGATGAAGAGCGGGTGCTCCGCCTCGAACGCCTCCGGCGTGTGCTGGTCGGACTGGCCGTCCACCAGGTCGTGCCACCACACGTCGCGGCCCTCGGTCCAGGCCGTGTCCTCACCGGTACGCCGCACCACCAGGACACTGCGTACGTTCTCGGTGCCCGGACGGGTCAACGCCTCGTCCACGGCGGGCTTGAGCGCCGACGGCTTGCCGCGTCGGTAGCCCCCGTCGGCGGTGATCACCACGCGGGCGTCCGCGTCGTTGATCCGTGTGGCCAGCGCGTCCGCCGAGAACCCGCCGAAGACCAGCGAGTGCGGTGCCCCGATGCGCGCGCACGCGAGCATCGAGATCACGGCCTCGGGGATCATCGGCAGGTAGATCGCGACGCGATCGCCCGTCTGCACGCCCAGCTCGATCAGCGCGTTGGCCGCCCGCGCCACCTCACGCTGCAACTCCGCGTAGGTGATCGCCCGCGTGTCGCCCGGCTCCCCCTCGAAGTGGATGGCGACGCGGTCTCCGAGCCCGTTCTCGACGTGCCGGTCGACGCAGTTGTACGCGACGTTCAGCTTGCCGTCCGCGAACCACTTCGCGAAGGGCGCGTTCGACCAGTCCAGCGTCTGGGTCGGCTCGGTGTCCCAGCTCAGCCGACGAGCCTGCTCGGCCCAGAAGCCCAGCCGATCAGCCTTCGCCTGCTCGTACGCCTCCGCGGTGACGTTGGCGTTGGCTGCCAGGTCGGCGGGTGGCGCGAAACGCCGCTCCTCACGAAGCAGGTTGGCCAGGCTTTCGTTGCTCACGACTTCTCCCATTCCCAGGGTGCCCGTTGTGTCCCAGGTCATAGCTCATCAGCCTGCGGCATCCTCTGACAAGGGCTGTTGAAAAAAATTGGTGTAGACCTTTACCGGGTGACACCCCTCGACCCCGCTCGCGACCGCCGCGGGACGCCCACGGCGCGGCCCGGCCCGAGTGGCCGCGCGGGCGTCGCTCACGACATGTCGCCCCCTGGAGAGGGAGCGCCCCGCGGGCGGCTGACCGTGGCGGAGTCCAGGTCCCCGGCGAGGGGCGCCACCGGATGCTCGGTGTGGCGCGCCCCGTCGGCCGGGCCCGAAGCCGTGGCCCGCGCGGTCGGCCGCGCGCCGGCCACCCCGTCGGTCGAGCTCGCGTGCCCCGTCGAGCGGACGGTACGACTGGCCGACTCGGTCCCCCGGGATGTCTCGGCCCCACCGTGGCCGGCCCCCGGGAGGTCGCGCCCACCGGGGCGGGGTCGAACGGGAACGTCCTCCTCCGCTCGGCCGTCGGGGTCCGGGGACGCGACGTGCGCCCGCTCCCGGCCGCCGGGTGGCGGGAACTCGGTGTGAGCGGGGCCACCGTGGCGGGCCGGCTGGCACCGCTCCGCCACCGGCGGGTACGCCACGGCGAGGCGTCCCGCCCCCCGCGCGGGCAGCGCGTCGTGGGGGCGGGCCGGGTGTCCGACGTCCTCCGCGTGTCCGACGTCCCCCCAGTGGCCGACACCCTCGGGGCGGCCGGCGCCCTCCGGAGGGGTGGGGCGCTCGGGCTCCACGGCGGAGAACACCCCGGAGGCCGGGTCCAGCACGTACGCCTGGGCCTCCGCCACGTGGAAGTACATCCCCTGGAGCGCGAGCGTGCCCTCCCGGACCCGCCGCGCCACGCACGCGTGCGCCATCAGATGCTCAAGCTGCTGCTCCACGTTGACCAGGGCCAACAACTCCGTGTCGTCCGCCACAGCGCGCCCACTGAGCCCCACCGCCGCACGACCGTCCGCGCCCTGGCCGGCCGCCGGGTCGGCTCCGCTCTTCTTGATCGACTCCAGTCGCTCCAGGCTTGGCCGCCCGTGCCGCAGCCAGCGCGAGAGCGAGGTGTCGTCCGCCGGGCCTCCGGCCGAGTTGAGCAGGGCCTGCATGGCTCCGCAGCCCGAGTGACCGCAGACGGTCAGGGAACTGACCTTCAGCACGTCCACCGCGTACTCGATCGCGGCGGCCACCGAGTCGCAGGCGCTGTCGTCGTCCGACGGCGGCGTCAGGTTGCCCACGTTGCGGACGGTGAACAGGTCGCCCGGCCCGCTTGAGGTGATCATGCTGGTGACGAGCCGGGAGTCGGCGCAGGTCAGGAAGAGCTGACTGGGTCGCTGGCCCTCCCGTGCCAGCCGAGCCAGCTCCTCCCGTACGAGCGGGGCGGTGTGCCGCTGGAAGGCGCTGACGCCCCCGATGAGCTGACCGCTGTTCGGCGCTCCGCGCCGCGCCGGGGCTACGGGCCGGGTGCAGTGGTGATTGCGCCACGGCATCCAGGGCCGACACGGATGCGCCTGCGCGTGCGCGGTGGCCGGTTCGACCAGGGCGCGTCCGGCGCGTCCCCCGAGTCGTACCCAGCCGCCGTCCGAGCGGTACCCCTGAGCCCAGGACTGGAGCGCGTCGTACGCGGCGTGGTCCATGAACGAGCCGTGCAGTTCGACCACCACGCTTCGCCGGCGTGGTAGTTGCCCCAGTACGCGGCTCAGCCGGGGCACCGCGAGGAAGGTGAGCTGGCCGTTCACGCGCACCCGGAGGCAGTCGGCCTCGCCGGTGACCGCGACACGCGTGTGGGTGAGACGGCGGAAGGCGGTGACGACGGCGACCACCACGCCGATCGCGACGCCCTGCAGGACACCGAAGACGACGACCGAGCCCAGCGTCGCGGCGTAGACCGGGAACTCGCGATGCCGCCGCACGTGCTTGATGTGCGCGAAGTTCACCATCTGCACCCCGACCATCATCACCAGTGCCGCCAGCGCGGCCAGCGGGATCAGCTCCAACGCGGTGGCGAGCAGTCCCGTACACAGCAGGACCCAGATCCCGTGCAGGACGGTGGAGCCCTGACTGGCGGCTCCGGCCTTCACGTTGGCCGAGCCGCGCATGGCTCCGCCGGCCACCGGCAGGCCGCCGAGGAACCCCGACGCCACGTTGGCCGCCCCCTGCCCGAGCAGCTCGCGGTCCAGCCGGGTCTGCGCGCCCCGGGAGTCGGGGTGGGCGGCCTGTAGTCGGTCGACGGCGACCGCGGAGAGCAAGGACTCCATGCTCGCCACCAGTGTCACGGTGAGGACGGCGGCGATCACCCCGAGGACCGGGCCGTCCGGGAGGGCCGGCAGCCCCTGGAGCCGCAGGGTGGGCAGGTCGACGCGGGGGACGGTGAGCCCGGCACTCAGCGCGGTGCCGGTGCCGACGGCCGCCAACGGCGCCGGAACCAGGCGCGCCCATCGCCCTGGGCGGCCCGGCAGCCGAGGCCAGGCCACGAGCACGGCCACTGTCAGGGCGCCGACCAGCAACGCCGCGGCGTGTGGGCGAAGCAGCTCGGCGGGCAGGGCGGCGAGGTTGCCGACGGCCGAGCCGCCGGGTCTCTCGCCCAGCATGACCCGCATCTGGCCGATGGCGATGACCACGCCGATACCTGCGAGCATCCCGTGCACGATCGCGGGGCTCACCGCGAGTGCCGCTCGGGCGACACGGAGGCCGCCCAGGGCGAGCTGGGCCAGGCCCGCCATCACGGTGATGGCACACGTCGCTCGCCAGCCGTAGCGCTGGACCAGGTCGGCGGTGACCACGACAAGACCGGTGGCCGCCCCGCTGACCTGGAGCGGGGCGCCGCCCAGCAGGCCCGCCACGATGCCCCCGATCGCGGCTGCGATCAGACCCGACTGGAGGGGCGCGCCAGTGGCCAGCGCCAGCCCGAGGGAGAGGGGGATGGCGATGAGAAAGATGACGAACGAGGCGGAGAGGTCCCGACGCACCGAGGTGCGGTCGATCCGGCTCCAGAGCTGCAACATTCCCGTCTCCTCCGGGTCTGCGCGGTCGCGAACGAGGTCCCGACCGTGGGCACGGCGTACTGCGGTGGGCTGCTGGGGGCTCCGATGAAGCCCGCGTACTGATGGGCGGTCTGGCGTGGGCCGCGCACCGCCGGACCGGGGTCGCGGGCGGTGGCGGTGCCGGAGGTGATGCGGTGCGCCGGACGACGGTTGGTGATCGGCGTCGGCTCGGGGGCTCGGCCAGGACGTGCTGCTGAAGAAGGGGCGAGCCCACCGGGAGTGATAACGGTATGCGTTCGCTTCGTCACTCTCAAGCATCGGTAAACGAATCGTAATGCCGGGTAAAGGCCGCGAGGAAGGGCTTCCGATCAACCGCGCCAGTCATTCCATCTATCGAGTGAGTGCCGGTTTAAGAATGCTTGCTGCTTCTTACCTATTAGATGACTTATGGGGTGTTTGCCCGCTGTTCCGCGGGCGCTCAGAGGTCGAGAAGCGAGGTGGCAGATGACGACCGCACGGAAGGCCTCGATAGGGCTGGTGCTGACGGCGATACTCACCGGGATAGCCGGCTGCTCCGGCGGCTCGGGCGACTCCGACACGAAGAGCGAGGAGAAGGGGCCACCGCCGAAGGCCGCGACGCCGTTGCGCCTGATAGGCGACGGCTCGACCGCGTACACCGGGGCCCAGCCGCTGCAACCGACGTTCCAGCGCCTCGGCCAGGGTCAGCGCCCGCCGCAGTTCGTCGTCTTCTCCTGGGACGGCGCCGGTGAGGACAGCCAGCGGCTTTTCTCCCGCTTCCGCGAGGTGGGCAAGCGCTACGACGCCACGATGACGTACTTCCTCAGCGGCGTGTACATGCTCCCCGGCGCGAAGAAGGAGCTGTACCACGCGCCGCAGCACGCACCCGGTGCCTCGGACATCGGCTTCAACGACGTCAAGGGCATCCGGGACACCGCCGCGCAACTCGCCGGAGCGTGGCGCGACGGCAACGAGATAGGCACCCACTTCAACGGCCACTTCTGCGGCCCCGACAGGGGTGTTGGCACCTGGTCGGTGGACGAGTGGCGCAGCGAGATCCGGCAGGCCGAGTCGTTCGTCAAGAACTGGAAGACCAATACCGGCCTTCGCCACGCGCAGCCGCTGCCCTTCGACTACAGCGCGGAGCTCGTCGGTGGCCGCGCGCCCTGTCTCGAAGGGCAGCGCAACCTGATACCCGCCGCCCGCTCCATGGGCTTCCGCTACGACGCCAGCGCGGCCGGCGGCCGGCAGGTCTGGCCGGCCAAGCAGGGCGGCATCTGGGACTTCCCGCTGCAGCAGGTCCCCATGCCGGGACGCGCCTTCGAGACACTGTCCATGGACTACAACTTCCTGGTCAACCAGTCCGGCACGACCCGGGGGGACCGCGCCCGGCACGCCGCGTGGGGCGACCAGATGCGGGACGGCCTGCTGGCCGCCTTCAACCGCGCGTACCGGGGCAACCGGGCGCCGCTGCTGGTGGGCAACCACTTCGAGTCGTGGAACGGCGGAACGTATATGCGTGCCGTCGAGGAGACCATCAGGAAGGTGTGCCCGCGGCCCGACGTGCGGTGCGTGTCGTTCAAGCAACTCGCCGACTGGATGGACGCCCAGGACCCTCGGATCCTGGAGAAGCTGCGCAAGCTGGACGTCGGTGAACAGCCGAAGGGCGGCTGGGCCGCGTATCTGACGTCCCGCTCGGCTCCCGCCGCCGAGCAACCAGCGGGCACGGTGGCGACGAAGACCCGAGCCGCTGGTGCCCCTGCTGAGGCGCCACGCTCACCGGGCGCACCACCGGCGACCAGTCGGTCGGATAGCGCACCGCGCGCCACGGGACGGTCGTCCGACGCGGTGGGGCAGCCGTACACGTTCAGTGGCGAACTCACGGGCCTGGGCCGCCTCAGGCCGGCTGTCGGCTAGCGACCAGCCGCTCGTCCAGGGCGAACGCCGGATCGAGCTGGGCTGCCAGGTCCGTGCCGGGCGCGTGTTTCTCCGACTCTCGGCGTTCTTGAGGTGGAAGTGGACCATCTGGCGGGCGTAGCGCTCCCCGTCGCGTGAGGCGTACGCGACGTCCACGGTCTCGTGGGGGGCGTGTGACACTCGCCGGATGGTCGCCTCCAGCGTGACGAACCCGGGTGGGCGGCCCGTCTCCACCTCCCCCCTCCGCACCCACGGCAACTGGCGGGGCTGGCGAGCGGGTCCTCGCCAACCTCGTGTGGGAAGGCGATGTCGTCGGGGCCTCGAACCCTGTCACCCACCACGCGCGGTGCGATGTCGAAGTCCCGCGCGTGCTCCTCGCACTGTCGATGAGCCGCGGCCTCCTTCCTGGTCGCCTCGGTGACCAGGAACGGTCGAAGCGGGTGAAGACGCCGGAGGCGAGGGAGCCGCTGCCGGCGGTCCTGTTGGTGACGACGAACTCCTGCCGCGCATCGACCAGCCGTGCACCCTGTCCGGGGCGAGTCGTTTCGAGCATGGTTCCCTTCGAGATGACGTGAGGATGGGGAGTCGTACAAGTGGTCCTTTGCTAGGGATGGTTGATTCCCGATGGCGGCTGGAGTGGCGTCGCTGTGCTGGGGCAACCCGAGTGAGGTGCCCGGGTGCGGGCCGATGTCCGCGTCGATGGCGATGACCGGGGCGCGGGCAGCGGCGAGGTGGCGTACGAGGAGCGAGGACAGCCTGGTCCTGCCGCAGCCGCTCTTTCCCACAAAATCGATCTTCACCTTCGCCTGGTGTGGGTGTACTGGGGGGCGGGACGTCGTTTCTGGTGAGGAAGGCCACTCCGACAAGGGGCGCGGCCTCGGATGTGCGTAGTGTCGTACTCATGAGTAGTGGGACATCTGATCCGCTGTCGGCGTTGGCGGCCCTGCCCGGCGTGACCGATTCCGTCGATGCCGTACGCAAGGCCATCGACCGGGTCTACGGCCACCGCGTCATGCGTCGCCGCAGCCACGAGGTCACCGCCGAGGCCGCGCTGCGTGGCGCCCGGGGCTCCGCGGCGCTCTCCGGTGCCGACTGGGCGCTGGAGGAGGTTCGTCGGCGTACCGACTTCGGTGCCCAGGGCGAACCGCGCACCGTCGGGGCCGCGCTTCGGCTGACCGCCGAGGCCGGGCAGCTTCTCAGCGTGTGGCGGCAGTCGCCTCTTCGGGTGCTGGCCAGGCTCCACCTCGTCGCCGCGGGTGATGCCGCGCGAGGCCAGTCGGCGGATGCCGCACTGGACGCGGTGGGGCGCCCGAGGCTGGCCGGCGAGGCGGTGGACGAGCCGTTGATCGCGCTGCCGGTGCCGGACGCTGATGAGGTGGCTGGTCGACTGGACGGGCTGGTTCGCTTGCTGCTCGCGGGCACGGAGGCTCCTGCGTTGGTGGTGGCGGCCGTGGTGCACGGGGAACTGCTCGCGCTGCGTCCCTTCGGGTCGCACAACGGGCTCGTCGCCCGTGCCGCCGAGCGGGTCGTTCTGGTCGGGAGTGGGTTGGACCCCAAGTCGATCTGTCCGGCTGAGGTCGGCTACGCCGAACAGGGGCGGGCTGGATACGCGGGTGCGCTGGAGGGGTACGCCTCGGGGACACCCGAGGGGGTAGCCGCCTGGATCGTGCACTGCGGTCGGGCGGTTGAACTAGGCGTACGCGAGAGCACGGCCGTGTGTGAGGCGTTGCAGCGCGGGGCGGCCTAGCGCCCGCCGGCCGTGCTGACCGAGTCTTTCGCCGCAGCAGGTCTCCGGTGCGAAGCGGGGGCGTCGCTCGTATGCGGGCGCTATCGCGACGGGGCTCGCGCGGGGCGGGGCAGTGCGGCGGCGTAGTCGGCAGAGTTGCGGCGGCGCCAGATGGAGATGGCGCCGCCGCTGGCACGTCCGCTTGGTTACCATGCGTGCTCGGTTTTGTGCCCATCAGGTCGGGAACTTTGCCCGTCTCCTGGTGCGGCTGGCCCGTAATCGACGGGTCGGCGTCGCGTGGGTGCCTAGCGTCTGTGCTCGGTCCGTGGGGCCTTGGTGCGAGGGGCTTCCTCCCGGATGTCCCTGGTCTCGCGGGCCGTTGATTCCTTTCTACTCCCGTCAGGTGCGAAGCGGAACCCCCTGCTGCAGATCTTTACTTTTGGTCGCAAACTTGGGCACATCACCCGGCGTGGTGCAGTGCGGTGATGCCTGGCCTGGGTGGGCGGTGTCGAGTCGCGTACCAGACCAACCCCGCAGCGGCGGCAGCTCCCACCACGGCGGCCGCCGCCAGGGTCGGCCGGGGCGGCATGGAGAAGGTCGGGAGGCGTTGCTTCAGCCGGACCGGTCGGTTGAAGTTGAGGATGGGCCAGCCGCGCGCTGTCGCTTCCCGGCGCAGACTGCGGTCGGGATTCACAGCGTGCGGGTGGCCGACCGACTCCAGCATCGGAACGTCGGTCGCCGAGTCGCTGTAGGCGTAGGAGCGCGAGAGGTCGTAGCCCTCGGACTCGGCCAACTCGGCTATGGCCTTGGCCTTGGTGGGCCCGTAGGCGTAGTACTCCACCTCGCCGGTGAAGCAGCCGTCCTCGACCACCATCCGGGTGGCCACGACGCGGTCGGCGCCCAGCAGCGCTCCGATGGGTTCGACGACTTCCGCCCCGGAGGTGCTGACGATGACCACGTCGCGGCCTGCGGCGTGATGCTCCTCGATGAGTGAGGCCGCTTCGTCGTAGATGATGGGGTCGATCAGGTCGTGCAGCGTTTCAGCCACTATCTCCCGCACCTGCTGTACGTTCCAACCACGGCAGAGCGCTGATAGATATTCCCGCATCCGCTCCATCTGGTCGTGGTCGACGCCTCCGGCAAGGAAGACGAACTGCGCATATGCGGTGCGCAGTACGGCTCGGCGGTTGATCAGGCCGCCTTGGTAGAAGGACTTGCTGAACGTGAGAGTGCTCGACTTCGCAATGACCGTCTTGTCCAGATCAAAGAAGGCGGCTGTGCGCGGCAAGGAGTGGTTTTCCACGGGCTGAGCATAGGGCCCGCCATTCGGCGTAAGCGGCGGCGAGTGGGTTTGCTTAGGAAGGCCCTCGGGTACACCATGGAAGTCACGGATCGTTCGCGACCGTGCTAACCCCGTCCGGCTCCTCCCCCCCCCGAGTCGGTCGTGGGGACGACCCCCGCTCTCCCCCCCGGCGGGGGTCGTCGCATGTCCGGACACTTTTCGACGCGCCACTCCTGATCATCGCTCTCCTCCTGTGTCTGCTCGGTGCGCTTCCTCCACGAGTCTGCGATGTGACCGTACGTAATCGCCAGTGGTTGCCGTGGAAGTCGCCGATTCAGGTGACGGAGTTATTCACAGCCCACGAGTTGTCCACAGATTTAGACCAAGATCCCCGAGATTTCTCGGATCGCTGCACGGTCGATTCCCGCGATGTTCGCGGGTTCGAGAGAGCGCAGTGAGATGAGGAGGGGACCGTGGCTGGAACTATCGCGTCTGGTCAACTGGAGGAAGGTGCCGACCAGCGCCGCAGACCGCTGATCGTGACGGAAGACGAAGAGCTTCTCGACGACTTGTTGCGGTTGTGCGCGGCGGCCGGTTCCGCGCCGGAAGTGGCCCATGGAACGCTCGTCGGCGATGCCAGTTGGGAAGGCGCTCCCCTGGTTCTCGTCGGCGATGACCGTGCGCGGAGTTTGGCGGGCGCGCCCCGTAGGCAGGGGGTGCTGCTGATCGGGCGAGATCTCGATGACCCGGGGATCTGGCGGCGAGGCATCGAGATGGGCGCGGAGTGCGTCGTCTTCCTGCCCGACGCCGAGACATGGCTGGTGGACCGGGTCGCCGACGTCGTCGAGGGCACGGCCGACCAGGCCGTCACTGTCGGGGTCATCGGCGGCCGGGGCGGCGCCGGTGCCAGCACCCTGGCCTGTGCGCTCGCGGTGTCGGCCGCCCGTGCCGGGCAGCGCACCATGCTCATCGACGGCGATCCGCTGGGCGGCGGCCTCGACGTGTTGCTCGGCGGCGAGGGAGCGGCGGGGCTGAGGTGGCCGGCCTTCGCCAAGTCGCAGGGCCGGGTGGCCGCGGGAGCGCTGGAGGAATCGCTACCCGAGCTGCACCGCCTGCGTCTGCTCAGCTGGGACCGGGGCGGCGTGGTGGCCGCTCATCCGCTCGCGGTCCGCTCGGTTCTCGCCGCCGCGCGCCGAAGGGGTGGCGCCGTCGTGGTCGACCTGCCACGGCGCGTGGACGAGGCGGCGGCCGAGGTGCTCGCCCAGCTCGACATGGCGCTGTTGGTGGTCCCCGCCGAACTGCGGGCTGTGGCCGCTGCCCACCGTGTCGCCTCCTGCGTTCGCATGGTGCTGGGGGACCTGCGCGTCGTGGTCCGGGGCCCGACCGGCAGCGGGCTGGACGACGAGGAGATCGCCCGGCTGCTGGACCTGCCGCTTGCCGGGGAACTGCCACCCGAGCCGGGGCTGCTCGCGGCGTTGGAATCGGGCGAGCCACCAGGCGCGAGTGAGCGCGGCCCCCTGGCGCGCTTCTGCGCCGACTTCTGGGCCCGAGCGAAGCCCGTCGGAGGTGCCACATGAGCGGCGCCCTGTTGGACGCGGTGCGTACGCGGCTGGCGGGCAGCGGAGGAGAACCGACGCCGGCTCGTGTCGCGGCTGCGCTGCGAGAGGAGGGGCGGATCCTTGGGGACACGGAGGTTCTCGGGGTTGTGCGGGCCCTGCGCTCCGAGCTGGTGGGAGCCGGCCCCCTCGAACCGCTGCTCGCGCTGCCCGACGTGACCGACGTGCTGGTCACCGCGCCCGACCAGGTGTGGATCGACCGTGGGGCCGGTCTGGAGCGCACCGAGGTCCGCTTCGCCGACGCGGCGGACGTGCGCCGCCTCGCGCAGCGCCTCGCGGCGGTAGCGGGTCGCCGCCTCGACGACGCGAAGCCGTGGGTGGACGCCCGACTGCCGGACGGGACACGGTTGCACGCCGTCCTGCCCCCGGTCGCCGTCGCGAGCACCTGCCTGTCGCTGCGGGTAGTACGCCCCCGGGCGTTCACGCTCGCCGAGCTCGCGGAGGCGGGGACGGTGCCGCCCGGCGGCGAGGCGCTGCTGAAGGCACTGCTGGACGCCCGGCTCTCCTACGTCATCAGCGGTGGGACGGGGACGGGCAAGACGACCCTGCTCAGCACGCTGCTGGGCCTGGTCGGGCCCGGCGAGCGCATCGTCCTGGCCGAGGACTCCGCCGAGCTGCGGCCCGACCATCCGCACGTCGTACGCCTGGAGACCCGGCCCGCCAACCAGGAGGGACGCGGCCTGGTCACACTGCGGGACCTGGTGCGACAGGCGTTGCGGATGAGGCCGGATCGATTGGTGGTCGGCGAGGTTCGCGGGCCGGAGGTGACGGACCTGCTGTCGGCGCTGAACACGGGACACGAAGGCGGGTGCGGCACCGTGCACGCCAACGCGGCGGCCGATGTGCCGGCCAGACTGGAGGCGCTGGGGTCCACGGCGGGGCTCGACCGGGCGGCGCTGCACAGCCAGCTCGCCTCCGCGCTGTCCGTGATCATCCACCTGACCAGGGACCGCCGGGGTCGTCGCCGCATCGGCGAACTGCACGTGCTGGAGCGTGACCGGGACGGCCTGGTCACGACCGCGCCCGCGGCGCTGTGGGGCCCGCTCGGCTTCGAACGTGCCCCAGGGTGGCGACGGTTGGAGCAGCTGTGCGCGCGAGGCGGTGAGGGCGCGTGACGAGCGGGTCGGTCAGCGCCGAGTCGCTGGCGTTGTGCAGCGCGATGCTGTGTCTGGCCGTGGCCCTGTGGTGCGGGGCGGGGCCGGACCGTCGGTCACGCCGACGCCGGCTGGTCCTCGCGGGTGGCGCCACGCTCCCCTCGACAGCCGGCGCCGCGTTGGAACGTGGGCGCGTGGGACCGAGTGGCACATCGCGGCTGCTCACGGCCTTGGAGCGAAGCAGGCCCTGGCAGCGATGGCCGCGTCTGGTATCAGCGGCGGCGCGACGGCGAGACCTCGGCGCGGAGGTGGCCTGCGTGCCGCTGGGAGGCGTGCTCGCCGTGCTGGGTGACTCCGTCCTGCCGTTGGCCGGCGGGGTGTTGGCGGCATTCCTTGGTAGGCGATGGCGACGCGCTCGCGCAGGCCAGCGGCGCGCGGCGCGGCGAGGCTCGGCCGTGATCGAGCTGTGCGCCGATCTCGCGGGTGACCTGCGTGCTGGGCACCAGCCGGGGGAGGCGCTGCGTTCCGTTGAGGTGACCGAGTTCGCGGACGCCTGGGCGCGGGTCACCGCGGCCGCGCGCTTCGGCGGGGATGTGCCCGCCGCGCTGCGCCTGGTCGCTCGCCTCCCGGGCGCGGAGGGAATGGCGGGAGTAGCCGCGTGCTGGCAGGTGGCGGTCGAGGGCGGCGCGGGCCTCGCGGACGGCCTGGACCGCGTCGCCGCGGCCCTGCGCGCCGAACGTGATCAACGAGAGGAGTTACGCGCCCAACTGGCGGGCGTGCGATCGACCGCCGTGATGCTGGCTCTGTTGCCCGCGTTCGGCCTCGTGCTCGGCAGCGCGCTGGGCGCCGCGCCGCTCCACGTCCTGCTCCACACTCCGGCCGGCCTGAGCTGCCTGGCGCTCGGCGCGCTCCTGGAGTGGGCGGGCCTGGCCTGGACCGCGCGCATCGTGCGCCGAGCCGCCGAGCCGGCGGCCCCCGCACCACAGGACAGATTGCCCGCCGCGCACCAGAGGACACCGGGCTGATGGGCATGGAGACCTGGTCCGCCGAAGTTATCCACAGGCTGGGGATCGCCATCTCGCTCGTGTGCTTTGCTGGATGCACGGCATTGGCGATCAGCGCGGTACGAGACCGACGGAGCGCCCAACAGCGTCGCCTGGCCCTGTCGCCAGGCAGCCCGTCCACGACGCGTCCCCAGCGAGTTCGACCGCCGCGACGCCGGGCGACTCGCGGGCGCCCCGAGGCGGCGGACACCGGGGCCGTGCGCATGCGCTTGGCCGCCGTCGGCTGCGGGTGCCTGGGGCCCATCCTCCTCGACGGCTGGGTCGGATACGGAGCGGGACTCGCCCTGGCGTACGGAGCCTGGCGATGGCACCACAGGAACGCGGCCCGACGCGCCGGAGAACCCACAGACGAGGTGGCTCATGCGACTGATAGCACGCTCACGACAGACCAGAAGGCACTAGCCGCGGCCCAACTTCCTCTGACTGCCGAGCTTCTGGCCGCCTGTCTGGCGGCCGGGGCGGGCCCGGGGGAGGCCGCCGAGGCGGTGGGGGGCTCGTTGGACGGCCCGGTGGGGCAGCGCCTCGCGCGGGCGTCGGCAGAGCTGCGCCTGGGCGGCGATCCGTCCGTGGTGTGGGGGCACGTGGGCGCCCTGCCTGGGGCCGTACGGCTGGCCCGGTCGCTGGAGCGGGCGATGGTGACGGGCGCGCCCGCCGTCGAGCCGGTCACGCGGCTGGCCCTCGACTGCCGCGCCGAACGCGGCCGGACGGCTACGGCCCGAGCCCGACGCGCCGGAGTGTTGGCCACCGCTCCGCTCGGCCTGTGCTTCCTGCCCGCCTTCCTCCTGGTGGGCGTGGCACCGGTGGTCATCGGGCTGGCGGACGGGCTGCTCACTACCTGACCTGAGCGCGGCACGTCAGGGCCACACGAAAACGATGAACGAAACGAGGAGTTGAGCGAGTCATGGCGAGTAGCGGAATCAAGCGTTGGGGAGCCCGACGGTGGGCGGCCTGGCGCGGAGCACTACGGCACCGACGGGAGGCGGGCATGGCGACGGCGGAGTACGCCGTGGGGACCATCGCCGCATGTGCCTTCGCGGCCGTGCTCTACAAAGTGGTCACGAGCGAGCCCGTCGCCGGGGCGCTCCAGTCGGTCATCGAGAAGGCGCTCAGTGCGCAGTTCTGACGGACACACCGGAAGCGGCTGCCGAAGCCCGGCGCGAACGGCGCGTGCGTCGCAGACCCGAGACAAGGTTCCGCGCGGGGATCGGCCCCGCGATCGGGGAGCGGTCAGTGCCGAGGCCGCGATCGTCCTGCCCGCCCTGGCGCTCTTCACGCTGATGCTGCTCTGGGGCCTGATGGCCGCCTCAGCGCGCATCCAGTGCGTTGACGCGGCGCGGGCCGGTGCCCGCGCCGCGGCGCGGTCGGAGACGCCGGCCGCGGCGATGGCAGCCGCTCGGTCGGCCGCACCGTCCGGCGCCAGGATCGTCTTGAGCCGGGAGGGCGACCTTGTCCGCGTACGGGTCGAAGCCCGCACGGTGGGGCCGGGCCCGCTGACCGTGCGGCTACGAGGGGAGGCGGTGGCTCTTGCCGAGGACACGATCGCGTCGCGCTGAACAACGTCGACCCGCTCGCACGGCTACGGGTTCACGCCACGGCCGGCGGTACGGAGACGACGGGATGGCGACGGTGTGGGTCGCGGTGGCCGCCTCGGCCTTGTGCGCGGTGTTCGCCGTGGTGCTGACCATGGGGTCGGTGGTCGCGGCGCGGCACCAGGCGGGCGGTGCGGCGGACCTGGCGGCGCTCGCGGCGGCCGATCACGCGCTTGAGGGCGAGCGGGCGGCGTGCGATCTGGCGGAACGGGTGGCGCGGGCCCAGGGCGCACGCGTCGTGCGGTGTGCGGTGCGAGGCGAGGTCGCTGACCTCGTCGCGGAGGTGCCGGCGGCTCGGGTGACGGCGGTGCTGCCCTCGGCGGCTGCGCGGACGTTCACCCAGCGCGTGCGCTCCCGAGCCGGGCCGGCGAACTCCGGGCCCCCGGCGCCCGCGTACTCGTCCGCGTCGGTGCGCTCCGGCGCGCGCTTGAGGGCCGGAACGCGAGGGGGCTCGTCGACCGTGCGGCCCAGCGCGGAGGCGGTGCGTGCCCGAGGTCGCGCGACGGCGGGCGGGGTGTCGGGCATATCCGTGGCTCCGAGCGGTCAGGGGCGCACCACCCTGTTCGGAGGGCCGGGCGAAGCGCCCTGTTCGGTGGGCTGCCGGACAGGGTGGCGGCCGAGGTAGCGCCCTGGCCTGCGGCGTAGGTGTGGTGGTCCGGTCTACGGCGGGGGACTGGTGGGGGGAGGGGAGGCATGGGTCAGGAGTTCGGTGAGGAGGCGCACGGCGGCCTTCTTGTCCAGGGGGTCGTTGCCGTTGCCGCACTTGGGGGACTGGACGCACGAGGGACAGCCGGAGGCGCACTCACAGGCCGCGATGGCCTCACGCGTGGCGGTGAGCCAGCGGGCCGCGGTGTGAAAGGCCCGCTCGGCGAAGCCCGCTCCGCCGGGGTGGCCGTCGTAGACGAACACGGTGGGCAGCAGCGTGTCCGGATGCTGCGGCACCGACACCCCGCCGATGTCCCATCGGTCGCAGGTGGCGAACAGCGGCAGGATACCGATCGAGGCGTGCTCGGCGGCGTGCAGGGCGCCGCCGAGCGTCTCCGCGGTGACGTCGGCGCGCTCCAACTGGTCCTCGGTGACGGTCCACCAGACGGCGCGGGTGCGCAGGGTGCGAGGCGGCAGGTCCAGTTTCGTCTCGCCCAGGACCTCGCCGGTGATGAGCTTTCGACGAAGGAAGGAGACGACCTGGTTGGTGACCTCGACTGAACCGAAGCACAGTCGGGCGTCCCCCCACGGCACCTCGGCGCTGGTCTCCAGGATGGCGATGCCGGTGGTGTCGCGGGCCGTGGTCGAGTACGTCGGGTTGGCCTCCTCCACCAGGGCGGCCGAGTCCGCCAGGTCGAGGTGGCGCACGAGGTAGGTGCGGCCCTGGTGGAGGTGGACGGCGCCGTCGTGGACGGTGGTGTGCGCGGCGGCGGCGTCCACGGTGCCGAGCAGCCGGCCCGTACCGGCCTCCACGATCTGGACGGGCTTGCCGCCCTCACCCCGGATGTCGGCGAGGTCGGCGGCCCGCTCCCGGCGGGTCCAGTGCCAGGCCGTGGCCCGACGGCGGAGCAGCTTGCGCTGTTCGAGCTGGGGGAGGATTCCGGCGGCGGCGGGGCCGAAGAGGGGCAGGTCCGCCTCGGTCAGTGGGAGTTCGGCCGCGGCGGCGCACAGGTGCGGGGCGAGGACGTAGGGGTTGTCGGGGTCCAGCACGGTGGACTCGACGGGTTGGCGGAAGAGGGCCTCGGGGTGGTGCACGAGATAGGTGTCCAGCGGATCGTCCCGGGCCACCAGGATGGCCAACGCCCCCTGCCCCGCGCGCCCGGCGCGGCCCGCCTGCTGCCACAGCGACGCCCTGGTGCCCGGGTAGCCGGCCAGCAGCACGGCGTCCAGACCCGCCACGTCGACGCCGAGTTCGAGAGCGGTGGTGGCGGCCAGGCCCAGGAGTTCGCCGCTGTGCAGGGCCCGCTCCAGGGCGCGGCGTTCCTCGGGGAGGTAGCCGCCACGGTAGGCGGCGACGCGGTGTCGTAGACCGGCGGCCGCCTCGGCGAGCCGCTCCTGGGCGATCAGGGCGATGAGTTCGGCGCCGCGTCGGGAGCGTACGAAGGCGACGGTGCGGGTGCCCTGCACGGCCAGGTCGGTCAGCAGGTCGGCGGTCTCGGCGGTGGCGGTGCGACGCACCGGCGCGCCGCGCTCACCGGCCAGTTCGGTCAGTGGAGGCTCCCACAGGGCGAAGACGAGTTCGCCGCGCGGTGAACAGTCTTCGGTGATCTCCACGGGGGTGACACCGGTGAGCCGGGCGGCCGAGCGTGCCGGGTCCGCCGAGGTGGCGGAGGCGAGCAGGAAGACGGGCTCGGCGCCGTAGCGGGCGCAGATCCGGCGCAGGCGTCGCAGTACCTGGGCGACGTGTGAGCCGAAGACCCCGCGGTAGGTGTGGCACTCGTCGATGATGACGTAGCGCAGGGCTCGGAGGAAGGAGGACCAGCGCGGGTGGCCGGGCAGGATGCCGCGGTGAAGCATGTCGGGGTTGGTGAGGACGTAGTTGGCGTAGCCGCGAATCCACTCGCGTTCCTCGACGGGGGTGTCCCCGTCGTAGACCGCGGCCCGGACGCGGGAGCCCAGAGGCTTGGCCAGGTCGGTGACCGCACGGCGCTGGTCGGCGGCCAGGGCCTTGGTGGGGGCGAGGTAGAGCGCGGTGGCACGCCGGGTGCCGGCGCGCGCGATCGCCCGCGTCGCGCCGGTGGGGCGGGCCTCCGGGCTGGGGGCGTCCGGGTCGCCCGGGGGTTCGGCGCCGTCGAGCAGCGTGCTGAGGACGGGGGCGAGGTAGGCGAGCGACTTGCCCGAGGCGGTGCCAGTGGCGACGATCACAGATTCGCCGCGCAGCGCGTGCTCCGCCGTCCGGGCCTGGTGGCTCCAGGGGCGTTCGATGCCCGTGGCGGCGATGGCATCGATCACTTCCGGCCGGATCCGCGAAGGCCAGTCGGCATGCTGACCCGTATGCGGGGGCAAGTGCTCCGTATGAGTGATGCGCGCCGCGCGGTCCGCCCGGGCGGCAAGCTGATCCAGCATGGCCCGCGGGGAACGACGTATCCCGGCGGGTCGCGGGAGTTGATTGTGGGCCATTGACCCAGAGTCTGTCACTGGCGTGGCGGACAATGGGCTCAAGGCGTCGTGCGCGCCTACTGGTAAGTGATTGAATGCCATCGCGGCTGCCGATCCATGGGGGGCGACCGCTCGATGCAAGGTGCTGGAGGTTCCGTGGACCTGTCCCTGTCGACCCGGACCGTTGGCGACCGTACGGTCGTCGAGGTCGGTGGCGAGATTGATGTATACACCGCGCCCAAACTGCGGGAGCAGTTGGTCGAGCTTGTGAACGACGGCAGCTACCACCTGGTCGTTGACATGGAGGGCGTCGACTTCCTCGACTCCACCGGGCTCGGCGTGCTGGTCGGCGGGCTCAAGCGGGTGCGTGCCCACGAGGGTTCGCTGCGCTTGGTCTGCAACCAGGAGCGCATTTTGAAGATCTTCCGTATCACCGGCCTGACCAAGGTGTTCCCCATTCACACCTCGGTTGATGACGCCGTCTCCGCCACCGACTGACGGTGCCGGACGCCCCGCGCTGGTGGTGCGGGGTGGAAGATCGTCGTGGCGGGGGGAACCGGGCTGACGGCCCGGCCCCTCCGCGAGCCAGTCCTCTTCGGCGGAGCGGAAGAGGACGCGTATGACCGAGGGGGATGGCATGGCCACCGTCGAACTTCGTTTCAGTGCCCTTCCAGAGCACGTCCGCACCGCCCGGCTGGTGGCAGCCGCTGTGGCGCGCCGGGCCGGAGTCGACGAAGCCGTGTTGGACGAGGTGCGGCTCGCCGTTGGCGAGGCGTGCTCTCGTGCCGTTGGACTGCACGTCAGCAATGACGTGTCGGCGCCGGTGCGGGTGGCTCTGACCGAGGAGGAGAAGAGGTTCTCCATCGAGGTCGGGGACGAGGCGCCGCACGCCGTGACCGGGCGTACCGCCGAGGGCGATGCCACGGCCGGGGCGTTGCCGGCCGACGATGCCGGGGCCGAGACGGATGACGAGATGGGTCTCGCGGTGATCAGCGGGCTCGTCGACGACGTCGAGGTGACCTCCGATGAGTCGGGTGGTGTGATCCGGATGAGCTGGCCGACGGCCGCCGCCGCATCCGACCCGGCCTGACGCGCGGCACATTCATCCGGCGTTTTCCGCGCCATCCCTGTTTCACCCTGATCCGACTCCGAGCTGACGCTTGAGGCGGTGCTTCGCGCTGCCTGACGAGGCGCGTGAGGGGGCTCCGGAGCAGTACGTCATCCTCCGGTTGCCCGGTGGGGCGCCTTCGAGGCCCGTACGTGTGTGAGGCGGGCGCGGTTCCCGTGCTGTGGCGCTCGACCACGTACCTGTGCGGCTGTGTGCCTGTCCGTCCGCGTATCTGTGTGTGCGCGTATCTGTGCGATTGGCTGCGGCGGTGCGCAGGTCTTTCCGGGTGTCGCGCTCGCGGTGGTTGTGTAACTGCTTCCCGCTTGCTGACTTCTCGCAACTTCCCGCGTTCGACGACGAAGCGGAATCCTCGCCGCGTCGCGGAGTGTGCTGGTGTGTTCGGTCGGGCGGGCGTGCTCGGTGCGTACCTGTGTGCTTCTGACCGCTCCGGTCGCTCCTCGGGTGGCGCGAACTCGAGGGTCTCACGGGCCGGATGCGCGCGCCGGTGTGACGTCCGTATGGCGGGCTCGTAGCGGCTTGTGCCGGGGTGACGCGTGCGTCCTCGCGGGCGCGCGGTGCGCGATGGGCGCCGTGGGGGTGGGCTCGGACGGTGCGCGGCGCCTGTGTCCCGCGAATGGTGACCGCGGCGGTGCCGGGGCGGGGCGGGGTGGTCTCGCGCGAGCCGATCGGGGTCGCGGGGGCCGCTGCCCGCCGCGTGCGGGTGGGCCTCGTGGGCCGGGTGTCATCGCCTCGTGCGGGAGGCGGACCGTGTGGCGTGGAGGGCGAACGGTTCGCTTGTGGCAGGGCGGGGCCCTACGCCGTCGGTGGGTGGGTGAGCCGGCGGGCCAGGCGAGCTCCGGCGGGCCGAGTTCGCGCCCTCTTGGCGGCACGCGAAGGGGCACTTCGCGCCCTCTCCGAGCCGGAGATCGCGCCGCGTGGGCCGGGAAATCATCCTGCGACTAAAGCTGTTTCGTGTTGCCCTCTGAGGTGGGGGCAAAGCTGTGAGCAGGGGCGTTCATAAGACTCTTAGATCATTTCCTGAGCGTCAGTCTGAGTGGTTCTTTCCTTCGTATGAGGGAAATTGCGGCAGCGGAACCATTTGATCACCACTGATGCAGGCGAATTCCCTTAGAGGTGCACTGTTTTGATCTCGCGTTGATCCCTACAATCCGTCCACATCTTGAGCTCAGGACGCCTGAGCGTGGCGGCTGTTTCGCGGTCGCGAAACCGCTGCGCGCCCATGTGCCAAACGTCAAGGAGGACGAATGGCGGGGCCTGCTACCCCTCATCAGCTAGACCTATCCCCCACCCTGGCCGCTGCCGAGCTGACCGACGGCAACCGATTGATCGTCCTGGTGGTCGCCCTCGTCGCGGTGGCGGCGCTGGCCGTGGCGGTCGTGCTCGTACGCCAGGTGCTCGCCGCTGGCGAGGGCACCGAGAGCATGAAGGAGATCGCTGCCGCGGTGCAGGAGGGCGCCAATGCCTATCTGGCTCGGCAGTTGCGTACTCTCGCCGTATTCGCGGCGGTCGTGTTCTTCCTGCTCATGCTGCTGCCTGCCGACGACTGGTCGCAGCGCATCGGGCGTTCGCTCTTCTTCTTGATCGGCGCCGGATTCTCGGCGGCGACCGGCTATATCGGCATGTGGCTCGCGGTTCGCAGTAATGTGCGAGTCGCCGCCGCGGCGCGAGCGGCGACGCCGGAAGAAGGCCAGCCCGCGAAGGATCTGACCGACGTTTCACACGCGGCCATGAAGATCGCCTTTCGTACCGGCGGAGTGGTCGGCATGTTCACCGTGGGCCTTGGCCTGCTGGGCGCCGCTTCGGTGGTGCTGGTGTACGCGGCCGACGCGCCCAAGGTGCTGGAAGGTTTCGGTCTGGGCGCCGCGCTCATCGCGATGTTCATGCGAGTGGGCGGAGGCATCTTCACCAAGGCGGCCGACGTCGGCGCCGACCTCGTGGGCAAGGTCGAGCAGGGCATCCCGGAGGACGACCCGCGCAACGCCGCGACGATCGCGGACAACGTGGGCGACAACGTCGGCGACTGTGCCGGCATGGCGGCCGACCTCTTCGAGTCGTACGCCGTGACCCTGGTGGCCGCGCTCATCCTCGGCAAGGTCGCCTTCGGCGACGCCGGTCTGGCCTTTCCGCTGATCGTCCCGGCCATCGGGGTGGTCACGGCGATGATCGGGATCTTCGCGGTGGCGCCGCGCCGTACCGACCGCAGCGGTATGACGGCCATCAACCGGGGCTTCTTCATCTCCGCGGGCATCTCGCTGGTGCTGGTGGCCGTGGCGGTCTTCGCGTACCTGCCGTCCTCCTACGCCGACCTGGACGGCATCACGGACCAGGAGATCCTGGGGCGCGACGGCGATCCGCGGCTTCTGGCACTCGTGGCCGTCGCCATCGGCATCGTGCTGGCCGCGCTCATCCAGCAGCTCACCGGCTACTTCACGGAGACCACCCGGCGCCCGGTGCGGGACGTGGGCAAGACGTCGTTGACCGGCCCGGCGACCGTGGTGCTCTCGGGCATCTCGCTCGGCCTCGAGTCGGCGGTGTACTCGGCGGCGCTGATCGGGCTGAGCGTGTACGGGGCGTTCCTGCTGGGCGGCACCTCGATCATGTTGGCGCTGTTCGCGGTGGCGTTGGCCGGAACCGGGCTGCTGACGACTGTCGGTGTCATCGTCGCCATGGACACCTTCGGACCCGTCTCGGACAACGCGCAGGGCATCGCCGAGATGTCGGGCGATGTTCGCGACCAGGGCGCGCGGGTGCTCACCGACCTGGACGCGGTGGGCAACACCACCAAGGCCATCACCAAGGGCATCGCGATCGCCACCGCGGTGCTGGCGGCGGCGGCCCTGTTCGGTTCGTATCGCGACGCCATCGCCGAGGCGGTCAGGGACGTGAACGCGAACGTCTCGGGCGAGATGAATCTGAGCATGGACATCTCCCAGCCGAACAACCTGGTCGGGCTGATCTTCGGGGCGGCCGTCGTCTTCCTCTTCTCGGGGCTGGCGATCAACGCGGTCTCACGCTCGGCGGGCTCGGTGGTGTACGAGGTACGGCGCCAGTTCCGGGAGAAGCCCGGGATCATGGACTACACGGAGAAGCCCGACTACGGGCGTGTGGTGGACATCTGCACCAAGGACGCGCTGCGCGAGCTGGCCACCCCCGGCCTGCTGGCGGTGCTCGCGCCCATCGTCGTCGGGTTCTCCCTCGGTATCGGCGCGCTCGGTTCGTTCCTGGCCGGGGCCATCGGCGCCGGCACGCTCATGGCGGTCTTCCTCGCCAACTCCGGAGGCGCCTGGGACAACGCGAAGAAGCTGGTGGAGGACGGCCACCACGGCGGCAAGGGCAGTGAGGCGCACGCCGCGACCGTCATCGGCGACACGGTCGGCGACCCGTTCAAGGACACCGCGGGGCCGGCCATCAACCCGCTGCTCAAGGTGATGAACCTGGTGGCGCTGCTCATCGCGCCGGCGGTGGTGAAGTTCAGCTACGGCGACGACGCGAGCCCGGGGCTGCGCGCCGTGATCGCCGTGCTGGCGAGCCTGGCCATCGTCGCGGCGGTCTACCTGTCCAAGCGGCGTGGCATCGCGGTGGACGACGAGGGGGACGCGGACGAGGTCAGCGTCGAACGCGCGGCGCAGAGCACCGACCCCGCGGTGGTCTCGTCCTGAACCGCGCCCGGGGCCGCACCACGAGCGCGCGGCGCGGCGCGCGGCGAGCCGGCCGCGCGCCGTAGCCGCGGTGGGCGGCGGGGCGGACCCGAGGGCGGGCCGTGCGCTGAGGCGCACGGCCCGCCCTTCGCGCTGCCGGCGGTGACGGCCCGTCGAGTCCCGTGCGGCGACCTGTGATACGGATCGGCTGCGGGCTGCGGGCTGCGGGCTGCGGGCTGCGGCGGAGGGGGAGGGGCGCGTGGGGGCCGTGGGCCGTCCGGATGGCGAGGTGAACGCCACGCCCAGCGCGGAGTAAATAGCCCCAATAGGGCATATAAGGGATGCTCAACTCGTAGCTCTCGCTCTGCGGGCGTGTAAGTTCCGGGGCCGAAGGCCATGGAAGGGACCAATCCGGTGAACAAGAAGCTTGTGGCGGCACTGTCCGGCGGTGCGGCACTCGTACTGGCGCTGACCGGTTGCGGCGGTGACGGCGACGACGGCGACAAGAAGGTCGAAAGCTGGGCCGAGAAGGTCTGCGGCGGCGTACAGCCACAGCTCAAGAAGATCCAGGAGGCCAACGCGGCCATCCAGGGGGCGGCCGACGAGCCCGACTCCAAGAAGCTCCAGCAGACCGACTCCCAGGCGTTCCAGCAGATTTCCGACGCCTACCGGGCGCTGGGCCAGTCGGTCAAGGACGCCGGCGCGCCGCCGGTGGACGACGGTGAGAAGGCGCAGACCGAGGCCGTCAAGGAGCTCAACGCCACGTCGCGGGCGTACGAGGACCTCAAGACCTCCGTCGACAAGCTGGACACCAAGGACAAGTCGAAGTTCGCCGATGGCCTCAACGGCATCGCGGAGAAGCTCAACAAGCTGGCCCAGAGCGGTGACGACGCGTTCAAGCAGCTCCAGGAGGGCGAGGTGGGCGAGGCCATGGCCAAGCAGAAGGGTTGCCAGCGGCCCAGCGGTGGCGCGCCGGCCCCCTCGATGGACGTCAAGAAGCCGACGGAGAAGACTTCCTGACGCGACGTCGACTCCACCACGGCGCTGAGCCACCGCGCCGCTGGCCCCTCGACCGGTGTGCCCTGTCGAAGGAGTCGAATGACCTGACCAGGCGGTTCCGCGCGGACGCCCCGACGGGCGGCGCGCTGTGGGCGGGCCGGCCGGGGACACCCGGCGGGCCCGGCCGGCCGACCTGGTGATCCTCGGAGCCGTCCGACGGTCGTCGCGAGCGCGGGCGAGGGCCCCGCGCGTGCGGAGTGACGGCCCGTACGAGCGCGGCACGAAGGCCGTACGGGCGGAACCGAGGCCCCGCGAGAGCGGCGGCACAACGGGCCCGGCGTCCCGCCACACCCGGCGAGGCGTCGGGCCTTCGCCGATTGTCGGAGGTAGCACCGACAATGGGGAGCGTGAGTACGCACCGCTTGCCCCACGCCGATCCCCAGCGCACCGAGCGCCTCCGCGCCGCGCTGCTCGCCGCCGAGTTCACCGCCGACGGTCTCCTGGACCTGCTCGGCGCCCCGGCCTACGCCGCGCTGGGGCGCAGCGAGAGCGTGCCGGCGCTGCGCGCGACCCGCGGTGACAGCGGACTGGAGACCCTGGTCCGCCTCTTCCTGTTGCAGCGCCCGGTCCCCTACGAGCGGGCCGCGGCCGTGCTACCGATCGAGGACTGTCTGGCTGACGGCTGGCTGGTGGGCGCCGACACGGCCTCCGTGGGCTCCGGCGAGACGGGGGGCGGCGGCGCGGTGCGGGCGAGTGTGGACGTACGCCCGTACGGCGGGCCGGACGGAGAGGACTGGTGGATCGTCTCCGATCTCGGCTGCGCGGTCGGCGGCGCCGGTGGCATCGCCGTACGCCCGGGGGCGCACTCCGCCTCCGGCACGCCGGGGGGAGCCTCGGAGGAGGAGGGCGCGGAGTCAGGCGTCGAGGGCGCCGCGCCGCGCTCGGAGCTGGTGCTCGGTGTGGGCGGCGCCTCCACGACGCTGGCCGGCATCACGGTGCGCGAGCCGGTCGACCGGGTACTCGACCTGGGCACCGGGTCCGGAATCCAGGCGCTGCACGCCGCGCGGCACGCCAGCGCCGTCACCGTGACCGACCGCAATCCGCGGGCCCTGCGGATCGCGCGGCTGACGCTGGCGCTGTCGGGGGCGGCCGTGCCGGAGGTCGGCGAGGGCTCGCTGTTCGAGCCGGTGCGGGGCCGGACGTTCGACCTCATCGTGTCCAACCCACCGTTCGTGATCTCCCCCGGGGCCCGGTTCACCTACCGGGACGGCGGCATGGGAGGCGACGACCTGTGCCGGACGCTGGTGGCGGGCGCGGCCGAGCACCTGGCGGACGGCGGCTACTGCCAGTTGCTCGCGAACTGGCAGCACGTGGAGGGGGAGGACTGGCGGGACCGGGTCGCGGGCTGGGTGCCGCCGGGCTGTGACGCGTGGATCGTGCAGCGCGAGGTGCAGGACGTGGCGCAGTACGCGGAGCTGTGGTTGCGCGACGGCGGTGACCACCAGGGCGACCCGGTGGCGTACGCGGAGCGGTACGACGCCTGGCTGGAGGAGTTCGCGGCGCGGCGTACCACGGCGGTCGGGTTCGGCTGGATCACCGTGCGCAAGTCCGGTGCCGACAGGCCGTCGGTGACGGTGGAGGAGTGGCCGCACCCGGTGGAGCAGCCGCTGGGCGCCAGTGTGCGCGCGCACTTCGCCCGCCAGGACTTCCTGCGGGCCACGGACGACGCGGCCCTGCTGGCGGCCCGCTTCCGGCTCGCGCCCGAGGTAATCCAGGAGCAGGTCGGGCTGCCGGGCGCGGAGGACCCGGAGCACGTGGTGCTGCGGCAGAACCGGGGCATGCGGCGCGCGACGAAGGTGGACACGGTCGGCGCGGGGTTCGCCGGGGTGTGTGACGGCTCGTTGAGCGCGGGCCGGATTCTGGACGCGATCGCCCAGTTGCTGGGGGAGGACCCGGTGCTGCTCCGTGACCGTACGCCGGAGTCGATTCGTCTGCTGGTGGAACAGGGCTTCCTGGAGCCGGTCACGGAGGGGGAGGCGGGCGCGTGAGGGGACGCTGACGCGGGGCGGGGGGCGGGGACGGCCCGGGAGGAGGCGAGGCATGAGGGGGCGGTGTGGGGCGTGGGAGCGCGTGCGGCGGCGCGCGGGGTGGCGCGTACGGGGAGCGGGGACGCTGGCCGGCGGGTGTGGGGCCGTTGTGAAGGGTGGGGTCCGCGCCGTGAGACGGCCGGGCCCGGCCCAGGCTCGGCCGAAAATGAGCGACGGGCGACCGGAGCGCACCGCGGGACGCCGATGTGAGGACGTTCACGTGGCGTTCGCGCGAAAGCCGCCGGTACGTGCCACCCTCCTCGTATGGAGAGTGGACCCGCGGCCTTCGCTGGCACGGCATTCGCGCTGTTCGGCGTCGCACTGCTGCTCTGGACGGCGGTGCGGCTGCGACAGCGTCAGCCCGTCCTGGACGGTTCGCACCCGACGGTCGCGGCGGTCCTCTCCACCGTTTTCGGCGCCGCCGCGCTGGTCGGCGGAATCTGGTGCCTCGGCTCCGTCTGACCACCTGGCCGACCCGGCGGAGTGCCGGCCCGTGCGGCACGCGGCACGGTTGTCGGGTTACCGTGACAGCGCCCAGGCGGTGTGCGGCAGGAGGAGTGGTTAGGCGACCATCGGCTTACCCTTCGAGTGGCGTTGCGGGCTTTTTCCGTTTGACACCCAGGCGGAAGGTACCGTCACACTCCGCAGCGTCACCGTATTGCCACCGCGAGCACCGTACGCGTGGTGGCTTCAGCCACTGAGCGTCGACCGGAGAGAAGAGCGAAGTTGTCCCCGACCAGCGAGACCGCGAACGGCGGCCGGCGACTCGTGATCGTCGAGTCGCCTGCCAAAGCGAAGACGATCAAGGGCTACCTCGGCCCTGGATACGTGGTCGAGGCCAGCGTCGGGCACATCCGAGACCTGCCGAACGGCGCTGCCGAGGTCCCCGCGAAGTACAAGGGCGAGCCCTGGGCGCGCCTCGGGGTGAACGTCGATGCCGAGTTCCAGCCCATCTATGTCGTGAACCACGACAAGAAGGACCAGGTCAAGAAGCTCAAGGAGCTGCTGGCCGAGTCGGACGAACTCTTCCTGGCCACCGATGAGGACCGCGAGGGCGAGGCCATCGCGTGGCATCTGCAGGAGGTCCTCAAGCCCAAGGTCCCGGTGCGCCGGATGGTCTTCCACGAGATCACCAAGGACGCCATCCGGGCCGCCGTGGCCAATCCGCGCGAGCTGAACCAACGTCTGGTCGACGCCCAGGAAACCCGCCGCATCCTCGACCGTCTCTACGGGTACGAGGTCTCGCCGGTGCTGTGGAAGAAGGTCATGCCGCGGCTGTCGGCGGGCCGGGTGCAGTCGGTGGCGACCCGGCTGGTCGTGGAGCGCGAGCGGGAGCGCATCGCGTTCCGCTCGGCCGAGTACTGGGACCTGACCGGCACCTTCGCCACCGGCCGTGGCGGCGACGCCAGTGACCCGGGCACCTTGGTCGCGCGGCTGGCCTCGGTGGACGGCCGCCGGGTCGCGCAGGGTCGCGACTTCACCTCGGTCGGGCAGCTCAAGGACGCTTCCGCCGTCCTGCACCTGGACGAGGCGCAGGCCCGCGCGCTGGCGGCGGCGCTCGCCGAGACGAACTTCGCGGTCCGCTCGGTCGAGTCGAAGCCCTACCGCCGCGCGCCGTACGCCCCGTTCCGTACGACCACGCTCCAGCAGGAGGCCAGCCGCAAGCTGGGCTTCGGCGCCAAGGCGACCATGCAGGTGGCCCAGAAGCTGTACGAGAACGGCTTCATCACCTATATGCGTACGGACTCCACCACGCTCTCCGACACCGCGATCTCCGCCGCGCGGGCCCAGGTCACGCAGCTCTACGGGGCGAACTACCTGCCGGACAAGCCGCGCAGCTACGCCGCCAAGGTCAAGAACGCGCAGGAGGCGCACGAGGCGATCCGCCCCTCGGGCGACCGCTTCCGCACCCCCGCGGAGACCGGCCTGACCGGCGACCAGTTCCGGCTCTACGAGCTGATCTGGAAGCGGACCGTCGCCTCCCAGATGAAGGACGCGGTCGGCAACTCGGTGACCGTGCGCATCGGCGGCCAGGCCGGCGACGGCCGGGACGTGGAGTTCACGGCCTCGGGTAAGACGATCACCTTCCACGGCTTCATGAAGGCGTACGTGGAGGGGGCCGACGACCCGAACGCCGAGCTGGATGACCGCGAGCGCAGGCTGCCGCAGGTCGCCGAGGGCGACCGGCTGACCGCCGAGGAGATCACGGTCGACGGGCACGCCACCAAGCCGCCGGCCCGGTACACCGAGGCGTCGCTGGTCAAGGAGCTGGAAGAGCGCGAGATCGGCCGTCCGTCGACGTACGCGTCGATCATCGGCACCATCCTGGACCGGGGCTACGTGTTCAAGAAGGGCACCGCGCTGGTGCCGTCCTTCCTGAGCTTCGCCGTGGTCGGCCTCCTGGAGAAGCACTTCGGCCGGCTGGTCGACTACGACTTCACGGCCAAGATGGAGGACGACCTCGACCGGATCGCGGCCGGTCAGGCGCAGGCCGTGCCGTGGCTGCGGCGCTTCTACTTCGGGGCCGACCAGGACGCCCCGACGGCCGGCGAGATCGCCGCCGCCCCCGGCACGGGCGCGTCCGGTGACCATCTCGGCGGACTGAAGGAGCTGGTCACCGACCTGGGCGCGATCGACGCCCGCGAGGTGTCCTCCTTCCCGGTCGGCAACGACATCGTGTTGCGTGTCGGCCGGTACGGCCCGTACGTCGAGAAGCCCTCGCCGACCGAGGGCGAGCCGGGGCAGCGCGCGGACGTCCCCGACGACCTGCCGCCGGACGAGCTGACCGTGGAGTACGCGGAGGAGCTGCTTGCCAAGCCGAGCGGCGACTTCGAGCTCGGCACCGACCCGGAGACCGGCCGACAGATCGTGGCCAAGGACGGTCGGTACGGACCGTATGTGACCGAGGTGCTGCCCGAGGGCACCCCGAAGACCGGCAAGAACGCGGTCAAGCCGCGCACGGCGTCGCTGTTCAAGTCGATGACCCTGGACACGGTGACGCTGGCGGACGCGCTCAAGCTGATGTCGCTGCCGCGTGTGGTGGGCGTCGATCCGCAGGGTGGCGAGGAGATCACCGCGCAGAACGGCCGGTACGGGCCGTATCTGAAGAAGGGCACCGACTCGCGGTCGATCGAGACCGAGGACCAGCTCTTCACCATCACGCTCGACCAGGCGCTGGCCATCTACGCCCAGCCCAAGCAGCGCGGTCGCGCCGCGGCGAAGCCGCCGCTCAAGGAACTGGGCACGGACCCGGTGAGCGAGCGTCCGGTGGTGGTCAAGGACGGCCGGTTCGGCCCGTACGTCACCGACGGCGAGACCAACGCGACGCTGCGCCGGGAGGACGACGTCGAGACGATCACCCCCGAGCGGGGCTACGAGCTGCTCGCGGAGAAGCGCGCCAAGGGCCCGGTGAAGAAGACGGCCAAGAAGGCGCCGGCGAAGAAGTCCACCGCGAAGAAGGCACCGGCCAAGAAGACCGCCGCCAAGAAGACGACGACGGCCAAGAAGACCGTCGCGAAGAAGACGGCGGCCAAGAAGACGACGACGTCGGCGACGAAGGCCACGGCGCCGGCGAAGAAGACCGCGTCCGCCGCGAAGTCGACGGGCGACGCGTCGGAGTAGTCACCGCGCGAGGGGCGGACTCGCCCTCGGTGATCGGCGGCCAGCGGGCCGCGCCGCTCAGCCGGCGCGGCCCGTTTCCGCCTTCTGTTACGCCGCTGACCTGCGGGGTCGCGGCGCCATCGGGCGCGTGTGCCGGAGCTGGGGCGTACTGGGAGCGCGCCGGGGCCGGAGTGTGGGGCGTTCGTGGTCCACGAGGCGTGAGGTGTGCCGCCGGTGGGGTGGCGGTGGTGCGCGCGGCGGGCGCGGTGCGCCGGGCGTGGGGCGTGCGGGGCCGACGACGGGGGGGGGTGAGCCGGGCGGGGCTGGCGGCGTGAGCGTGCGCGACCGGGGCACGCCGGTGGGGCCCGGGGCGGAGGTGGCCGGATCGCGTCGGCCGCAGCCGAGTCCCGATGGGCGTTCGCGGCGGGCCAGGCAGCGCACGGCGTGACCGCGCGCCCCCGGCATGGCCTCGCGGGCCGCCGGTTCGCCCTGCCGTGACCGGCTCGTCCCGGCGCGTGCGACGGCGCGCCCGTCCATATGTTCGGGCTCGACCACGGCAATTCGTGTGACCCCGATAGGCTGGCGGGATGACGCGAACCGAGCAGCCAACGGCCGTCACCTCCCCAGCCGGCGCTCTCGCCGCGGATTCCCGCGAGCGCGCCGTACGAGCGTTGTTCCACTATCCGCCGCTGCGACGGCTGTGGAGCGCGCAGTTCGTCAGCGGCATAGGTGACGCACTGGCCGTACTGGCCCTGCTGGCGCTGTCCTTCCAGGCGGCGGTGGTGGCGGGCTCGTTCGGCGGTGGATACCGGGGCGTGGCGCTGACGGTCGCCGCGGTGTTCGGCGCGCGGCTGCTGGCGATGCTGCTGTTCGGGGCGATCCTGCTGGGCCCGCTGGCCTCGCTGATCGGCCCGTCCGGGCCGCTGGACCGGCGTTGGACCATGATCGGCGCCGACGGGGTGCGGCTCGTCCTGCTGGTGATCGCGCCGCTGTGGATCGACTGGATGCCGTCCGACGCCGTCGCGTCGCTGCTGGTCACGGCCTTCGTGGTGGGGGTGGCCGAGCGGTTGTGGACGGTGGCCAAGGACGGCGCGGCCCCGGCGCTGCTACCGACGCCCCCGCCGGAGGGCGCGGCGGTGCGTCCCCTGCCCGACCACCTCGACGCGCTGCGCCGGCTCTCGCTCCGTACCACCGCGGTCACGCTGCCGATCGCCGCCGCCGGCATGCTCGTCGTCACCCTGGTCAGCAACGTGCTCGGCTCCGGCATCGACTGGTTCCACCAGCACCAGCCGGCGCTGGCCTCGTACGTGGCGGCCGGGCTCTTCGCGGCCTCGGTGTCCGTCCTCTTCTTCCTGGAACTCCCCAGCGCGGACGCCACCCGCGCGCGCTCCCCGCTGGAGGGATTGCGCCGGCCCAAGGTTCCGGTGCGCGGAGCCGGTGGCGCGCGGGTCACCGCGCCCGACAAGGGGCGTACGGGCGCGATCCCGGTTCTGGTGCCGGCGTGCGCCGCGGTGGCCGCCGCCATGGCCGCGGCCTTCGGCGTCGCCCCGCTCCAGGCGGCCGACCTCGGCGGTGGGCCGGTCGGCTTCTCGCTGCTCGCGCTGATGATCGCCGGCGGTCCGGTGATCGGCGTGCGCTGCGCGCCGCGCGTGCTGCCCACGCTCTCCCGACGCCGCCTGCTCGCACTCGCGATCACGGCCACCGGGCTCACCCTGCTGGCCGCCGGACTGGTTCCCGATCCGGCCACGGTGCTGCTGCTGGCGCTGCTCGCGGGCGTCGCGGCCGGCGTCGCCGCCAACGTCGGTCACACGCTGCTCGACCAGGAGACGGAGGAGTCGCGGCGCGCGCGGACCACCGAGCACCTGCACGCGGTGGTCCGGGTCGCGCTCGGCCTCGGGGTCCTCGCGGCCCCGCTGCTGGCCGCGGCGATCGGCCCGCACCGGCTGAGCAACGGCGCCTTCGTCTTCGCGCACGGCGGCGCGGCGTTCACGCTGATGCTGGTCGGCGCGTTGCTGCTGCCGGTGGCCGCGCTGGTGCTCGGCAGGATCGACGACCGTCAGGGCGTAGCCCTGCGCCGCGATCTGCGCGAGGCGGTGCGCGGCGGCGAGCCCACGGAGGCGCCGGCCGCCAACGGCTTCTTCATCGCCTTCGAGGGCGGCGACGGCGCCGGCAAGTCCACGCAGGTCACGGCCATCGCGGAGTGGATTCGCAGCAAGGGTCACGAGGTCGTGGTCACGCGCGAGCCGGGCGCCACGGCGATCGGCAAGCGGCTGCGCGCGATCCTGCTCGACGTGGCCAGCGCGGGGCTCTCGCACCGCGCCGAGGCGCTGCTGTACGCGGCGGACCGGGCCGAGCACGTGGACTCCGTCGTACGACCCGCGCTGGAGCGCGGCGCCGTCGTCATCTCGGACCGCTACATCGACTCCTCGGTGGCCTACCAGGGCGCCGGCCGCGACCTGTCGCCGACCGAGATCGCCCGCATCTCGCGCTGGGCGACCGACGGTCTCGTGCCGCATCTGACGGTGCTGCTCGACGTCTCCCCCGAGGCCGCCCGCGAGCGGTTCACCGAGGCCCCAGACCGGCTGGAGTCCGAGCCGGCCGAGTTCCACCAGCGCGTACGGGCCGGTTTCCTGGCCCTGTCCGCCGCGGCCCCGGCGCGGTACCTGGTGGTCGACGCGGGCCAGGAGCCCGAGGCCGTCAGCACCGTCGTACGCCACCGCCTCGACCACGTGCTGCCGCTCTCGCAGGCCGAGATCGAGGCCCGCGAGGAGGCACGGAGGAAGGCCGAGGAAGAGGCTCGCCGCAAGGCCGAGGAGGAGGCGGCGCGCAAGGCCGAGGAAGAGCGGCTTGAGCGTGAGCGCCAGGAGCAGCTCGCCCGGCTGCGGGCCGAGGAGGAGGAGCGCAAGCGCCGCGAGGCCGAGGAGGCCAAGCGCCTTGAGGCCGAGCGGCAGGCGGAGGAGGCCCGACAGCGGGCCGAGGAGGAGCGTCGGCTCGCCGAGCAGGAGCGGCAGCGCCGTGAGGCCGAGGAGCGGGCCCGCGCGGCGGAGGAGGAGCGGCAGCGCCGGCAGGCCGAGGAGGAGGCCCGGCTGCGAGCCGAGGCCGAGGAACGGCGGCTGGAGAAGCAGCGCAAGGCCGAGGAGGCGTTGCTCCGCGCCGAGCGGGCCCGGCTGGCCGCCGAGGCGGCCTCCGCGCTTCCGGAGCCGGGCCGTGGCGCCGCCCCCGAGAGCGGCCGGCCGGTGCCACCGAGGAGCGCGGCGCCGGGCGCGCGGGACGAGGCGCCGACGGTGCCGACGCCGCTGGTCAAGCCGACCGACGCGGGCGCGGCCGGCACGGCGCGGGCCAAGGGCGCGGGCACGTCCGAGCCCGACACGGGCCGGGCGACGCCGGCCGCGAGCGCCGACATGACGGAGACGGTCAAGACGCCCCGGGTCGACCCACGAACCCCGCGACCCGGCGAGGGCGCGCGGGCCGGCGAGGGCGCGCGGGCCGAGGGCGGCGCGGGCTTCGACGACGAGACGTGGGTGCTGCCGCGCGTACGTCCCGAGGGGGAGCCGCCGGCGCACGACGCGCGCCCCGTATCGGACGCGCACGGGGACCGTGGGGCGCGCGAGGCCGAGGACGCGCCGGAGACGTGGGACGCCGAGGAGACCACGCAACTGCCGACGCCGTCCGCGCCGGCCACGCCGCCCCCCGGCGCTATGGACGAGACGGCCGTGCTGCCCGCGATCGCTGACCAGCCCCCGGGGCCCCACCCCGAGCGCCCGGCTGACCCCGCGGACCGCGTACCGCCGTGGGTGTTCCGCCCCGAATCCGCCACCAGCACCCGCCCGAGCACCTCCGAGTCCGGTAACGAGCGGACCCGGGAGCTGCCGCAGTACGACCCGTCCCAGGCGGGCACCGGCGCAGGTCAGGATGGTTCGGCAGCCAGCGGCGCGGAGCCGGCCGACGACGCGGCGAGCTCGCCCGGCCGCAGGCGCCCCCGCCCCGAATGGGCCGAGGAGACCCCGCTGGACGACCTGCCGACCCTCGCCGACGAACTGCTGGGCCCGCACGACGGCTCCGACGAAGGCCGCTACGCCTCGTACGACGAGCGACGCGGCGGCTACCCCCACCGCCAGCCCCCGAGCGAGCGGCCCGACCACCAGGACCCCGACCCGTCCGACGGCTCCGGCGACGGCGGCACGGGCGGCGGGCGCAGGGGTTGGGGCCGCAAGGGCTGAGGTGCGGTGGCGTTGGCGCGGGGTGTGAGCGCCGGCGCTGGCACGGGGTGTGAGCGCTGGCGCTGGCACCCGTGCTCGCGCTCGTACTGGCGGCGGGCGGGCGGGCGGGCGGGCGGGCGTTGGCGCCGGTGCTGGTGGGTGGCCTGTGCCGGCGGGCTGGGCGGTGGGGTCAGGGGGCCTGAACAGTTCACGGGCGCGCCACGTGGGGCCGCTCCGGGGGCGAGGGCTGCCCATGGCGCGCGTTCGCGGTGTCAGGTCGGCGCGCGGGTGCTGTGCCCGTCCGCTTCGCGGGCCCGCCGTACGGTGCTCTGTCTGCTCTGTCTGCTCTGTCTGTACGTCCGCGGGTCCGGCTTCCCGATCGTGGGCTTGCCGTGTGATCGCCGTGCCTCGCGGTGCGCGGGGTCCGTGGTGGTCCCGTTCGCGGTTCGCCCCATCGCGCGGGTTCGGGTCCGCCGCTGAGGTCCGCCCCCGCTTCGCGCGGCCTCCGCGCGTGAGCCGAACCCCGAGCCGAGTTCCCGGGGCCCGCCCCCGAGGCCCCCTCCCTCGGGGACGGGCCCGTCGCGCCGCGTCGCCCCGCGCCCCGGGGGTCGTCCCCGCTGCCGCCAGGCAATCGATGTCGCAGGTCAGTGCGGGGCTGGCCGGCATTGTCAGTGCCGTACTCCACAATGGTGGGCAGGCGGGTGAACCGGATGCCGTGACGGCCGGGGCGCCTGTCGTGGGGCGTACGTCGAGGCGGGCCGAGGGCGCGGTGCGCGGCGACGGATCGGCCCGCGTGGGGCGGGAGGCCGGGTAGGCGACGGCCGACCGCGACCGGCGCCGGACCCGCGTCGCACGAGGGCGAGGCGGGTCGGCGGCGGGCAGGTGAGCGGGGGCGGCAGCGCGCGAGGGCGCGCGGCACGGACTGGACGACGGGGTACGGCAGGACAGGGAGAGGCGTCATGGCGGTGTGGGACGACCTGGTGGGGCAGGGCCGGGTCGCTGAGCAACTCGCCGCGGCGGCCCGTGACGCGGACACGCTGATCACGGACGCGGCGCTGGCGGGCGCGGGCGGCGGCGCGGGCCCCACCGCCGGCGGTGATGTCGACGATGGTGGCGCCGCCACGGGCAGCGGGGGCGCCGGTGCGGACGCGGAGCGGCCAGGCGGTGCCGCGCGGCGCCCGTCGGGCGCGAAGATGACCCACGCGTGGCTGTTCACGGGCCCCCCGGGCTCCGGCCGCTCGACGGCGGCCCGCGCCTTCGCCGCGGCCCTGCAGTGCGTGAGCCCGGACCGCGCGCTGGGCGGGGCGCCTGGCTGTGGTTTCTGCGACGGCTGCCACACCGCCCTGATCGGTACGCACGCGGACGTCGAGGTGGTGCGCACCGACCTGCTCAGCATCGGCGTCAAGGAGACCCGTGACCTGGTCCGCCGGGCCCAGCTCTCCCCGGCCGTCGGACGCTGGCAGGTGATCGTCCTGGAGGACGCCGACCGGCTGACGGAGGGTGCGGGCAACGTCCTCCTCAAGGCCATCGAGGAGCCCGCGCCGCGCACGGTGTGGCTGCTGTGCGCCCCCTCCCTGGAGGACGTGCTGCCGACGATCCGCTCCCGCTGCCGCCACCTCACCCTGCGCACCCCACCGGTGGAGGCCGTCGCCGACGTGCTCGTACGACGTGACGGCATCGACCCGGAGCGGGCGGCGGTCGCCGCGCGCGCCACCCAGGGACACATCGGCCGGGCCCGCCGGCTGGCCACCGACGAGCGGGCGCGGGCGCGGCGCGCCGCGGTGCTCTCGCTGCCGCTGCGGGTGGACGACATCGGCGGCTGCCTCAAGGCCGCGCAGGAGCTGGTGGACGCCGCGACCGAGGAGGCCAAGCAGCTCGCGGAGGAGGTCGACACGAAGGAGACGGAGGAGCTGCGCGCGGCGCTCGGGGCCGCCGCGGGCACCGGTGGGCGGCTGCCGCGCGGTACGGCCGGGGCGATGAAGGACCTGCAGGACCGGCAGAAGCGACGCTCGACGCGTACCCAGCGCGACAGCCTCGACCTCGCCCTCACCGATCTCACCGCGTTCTACCGCGACGTGCTCGCCCTGCAGTTCGGCTCGCGGGTGGCCATAGCCAACGCCGAGCAGCACGAGGCGCTGGAGCGCATCGCGGCGAACTCCCAGCCCGAGCGAACGCTGCGCCGGATAGAGGCGATCCGGGCCTGCCGCGACGCGCTCGACCGGAACGTCGCCCCGCTGCTGGCGGTCGAGGCGATGACCATGTCCCTGCGGGCCGGCTGAACACCTGGGTCACGGCGGGCGGCCCGGACCGGGGGCACGGCGGGCGGTCGCCTTCGGATCGGTGGGGCGAGGTCGGCTCGGACCGTCGCGCACACGGCCGTACGGGCCGGTACGGAGGCGGAGGATGCGGCTCCAGGAGTGAATGGTTCGACGCGACCTTCACCCGTACGAGTGCGATGGATGGCAACGGTCCGCACCCCTGTCGATACTCTCCGAATCCTGGCGCGCGGAGGGGCGCGCGGGTACGTCGCGTACGACTGAGGGGTCGACGATGGATGCGTCTCGTTTGTTCCGTACCTCCGGGACCCTGATCGCGGCAGCGGCCTTGCTGATCTCCGGCTGCTCGGCGAACGGCGTCCCGTCGCCGAGCGCGGCACCTTCCACCGCCCCGCCGGTGCCGCCCTCGCGCGCGGCCGACGCCGGCGGTCAGGGGCCGGCGAGCGGGCCAGGCGAGCGCGGTGCGGCCGACGGCGGGGGCGAGGCGGGCGGCCAAAGGCGCGACGGCGGGCCCGAGGCCGAGTCGGGCACCCGCCGCTCGGCCGCCGCCCTGCGCCCGCTGCCGGAGGCGACCCCGACCCGGCTCACGGACTACTACGGGCAACGACTGCGCTGGCAAGCCTGCGAGCCCGACGGGTTCGAGTGCGCCACCCTGCGCGTACCGCTGGACTACGCCCGCCCGGGCGCGGGCCGCGACGTGCGGCTCAGCGTCTCCCGCAAGCGGGCCACGGACCAGGCCGACCGACTGGGCTCGCTGCTGGTCAACCCCGGCGGGCCGGGCGGCTCGGCGACCGACTACCTCCAGGCGTACGCGGGGATCGGCTACCCGGCCCCGGTCCGAGCGCGGTACGACATGGTGGCGGTCGACCCGCGCGGGGTGGGGCGCAGCGAGCCCGTGCGGTGCCTGGCCGACCAGGACATGGACGCCCACGTGCGGATCGACCAGACCCCGGACGACGCGGACGAGCGGCGCCGGCTGGTCCGTTCGTACGAGAACCTGGCGCGTGGCTGCCAGCAGCGCTCCGGGGCGCTGCTCGGGCACCTGTCGACGGTCGAGGCCGCCCGCGACATGGATGTCCTGCGGGCGGTGCTCGGCGACCGGAAGCTGAACTACGTGGGCGCCTCGTACGGGGCGTTCCTGGGCGCCACGTACGCGGGGCTGTTCCCGAGCCGCGCGGGCCGGCTCGTACTCGACGGCCCGATGGACCCGGCGCTCAGCTCCGAGCGGATGAACCTGGAGCAGGCCGGCGGCTTCGAGACGGCGTTCACGGCCTTCGTGACCGACTGTGTACGGCGCGCGGAGTGCCCGCTGGGCACGCGCGACCAGGCCACGGCCGTCGACCTCCTCGCCGACCTGCTCCACCGCGTCGACGCCCAGCCGCTGCGTACCGAGCAGCGCCGCGAGCTGACCGAGTCGCTGGCCATGACGGCGCTGTTGTCGGGGATGTACGACGAGGGGGCGTGGCCGGCGCTGCGTGCGGGGCTCGCGGCGGCGATCCGGGGGGACGGCACGGAGCTGCTCCAGTTGTCGGACGCGTTCTACGAGCGGTCGGCCGACGGCACGTACAGCAACCTCATGGCCGCCAACCAGGCCGTCAACTGTCTCGACCTGCCGCCGGCCTTCCGCCGCCCCACCGACGTCACCCGAGCCCTCCCCGCCTTCCGAGGGGCGTCCCCGCTCTTCGGCGACACACTGGCGTGGGCGGCCCTGAGCTGCGCGTCCTGGCCCGTCGAGGCCACGGGCCGCCCGCACCGCATCGAGGCCACCGGCGCCGCCCCCATCCTGGTCGTCGGCACGACCCGGGACCCCGCCACCCCCTACCGCTGGGCCCGCTCCCTGGCCGACCAGCTCTCCTCGGGCCACCTGCTGACCTACGACGGCGACGGCCACACGGCCTACGGCCGAGGCAGCGACTGCGCCGACACCGCGATCAACGCCTACCTCCTGGCAGGCCGCCTCCCCGCCCCCACCACCCGCTGCACCTGACCACTCCCTCGCCCCGCCTGACCTGCGCGGAGACCCCGAACACCACCTCGTACAGAGCACCCGCCGAAACTGTGTAGACTTGGCCCCGCTGTCGCCGCCGTTCAGGCCCGCACAGCATGCCGCCTTAGCTCAGTTGGCCAGAGCAACGCACTCGTAATGCGTAGGTCTCGGGTTCGAATCCCGAAGGCGGCTCCAGTAAATCCCAGGTCGGACCTTCGAACTGGGGTTTCTTGCTTCCGGTAACCTTGGAACCGACGCCGTTGCGCCTCTTAGGTCTGTGATCGTAGCGCGTAGGTCGGTGGTTCGTTTCTGTGACGCAATCGACGCACCTCGGTTCTGAACTGATCTTTTGCCTACTCGCGCGGTACGGGTCGGGCTGGTGTAGAGGGTCCCGGGGCAGTCGGGCGTGAAACGCCGTTAGTACTGCAACGGTGCTTGCCGTGACTGATGGCCGGGTCAGGGGCTGTGTCCGCGTCGTTTGTAGTGGCTGGTGCGGGCCTGGTGTTGTCGTCT
>NZ_JBHVJC010000037.1:0-74540 GCF_042799315.1 Streptomyces sp. NPDC057702
CCCGCCCACAACCTGACATCAGCAAGGTCCCCACCCATGAACACGCCAACGACCAACCCGGCCATCAGTCACGGCAAGCACCGTTGCAGTACTAGGGCCTGTCTGATAATTGGTGTTGTGGTGGGTCGTGGTGAGCTGACGGATGCGGCGTGGGAGCGGGTAGCTCCTTTGTTGCCGGGTGTTGATGGTCGTGGTCGGCCGTGGCGGGATCATCGGCAGGTGATCAATGGGGTGTTGTGGCGGTTGCGGACCGGTGCTCCGTGGCGTGACCTGCCTGAACGCTACGGACCGTGGCAGAGGGTCTATGAGCGGTTCGCTCGCTGGGAGGCGGACGGTACCTGGGCTCGCCTGCTCGAGCAGGTCCAGGTCCGTGACGACTCCCTCGCAGCCGTGGAGTGGGTCGTGTCGGTCGACTCCACGATCAACCGGGCTCATCAGCACGCCGCCGGGGCCCGCAAAAGGGGGCGGCGGCGGGGGACGAACTGGAAGTTGCGGCATATCCGTCGGCTGGCCAGGCGCTGGGCCGCTCCCGCGGCGGGCTGACCACCAAGGTCCATCTCGCCTGCGACGGCCGTGGCCTGCCTTTGACCCTCGTCCTCACGCCCGGCAACGTCAACGACTCCACCGTCTTCGACACGGTCATGGACGCGCTGAGGGTGCCCCGGACCGGCGCCGGGCGCCCCCGCCGCCGGCCCGATGCCGTCATCGCGGACAAGGCGTACTCCTCCCGGGCGATCCGCCAGACCTTGCGACGCAGAGGCATCCGGGCAGTGATCCCGGAGCGGGCGGACCAGAAGGCCAACCGCCTACGGCAAGGGAAGGCCGGCGGCAGACCGCCGGCCTCGATCGCGAGCTTTACAGAGCCCGCAACGTGGTCGAGCGCTGCTTCAACCGCCTCAAACAATTCCGCGCGATCGCCACCCGCTTCGACAAACTCGCCACCCGCTACAAGGCCGACCTCCACCTCGCCGCACTCATCCTCTGGCTCCGCCAACCCAACCAAGATCCTTTGTCAGACAGGCCCTAGCGCGCCAAAAGTTGACAGATGTCTGACATTGGAGCAGCGGGGGGCCGCGAGGCGGGCGGTGGCCTAGTGTGGCGCCATCGCGGACTATCGAAAGGTGCACCAGTGGATCCACAGAGGCGCGTCCATATCAACCTCACTGTCGTGCGTGAGGGTGGCAGGAGGATGGATCCCGCGCCGAACGGTGTCAGTGTGGGCTCGACTAAGCTGCGCAGCTGGCAGGTGGACCGCATCGATGTCCCGTCGAATATGTTCGACGGGTGCGACGCCTACCTAGTCAAGATCAACTACGACCTCGAAATCGATCCTGATTGCCCCGGGATGCCTTGGTTCGAGATTTCTTTCGAGTTCCTCTCCGGGGAGTCGGAAGATCGGGCTGTCGTCGTCGATGCCCTTCCTCGCTTCGGTGCATCTCCAGAGATCCCCAAGGCCTACTTGCTTAACCGTTTTCTGAACTTTGTCCCGAGCGGGGGCGATGATTCCAGTCAGGTTCTGCTTCCGGGGACCACGGACAGGGTCGACATGTTCGGCGCCGGCGGCAACAGCGTGCGGTGGAGGCATGTAGCGCTCGGCGAGACCTGCGTCCGTCCCGGCTCGTACGCTGCCTGGGTCGTCCTGCTCGCCCCCACCGGACAGGTTGAGCAACGAGTGGAATGCTCCGCTCGATACGACCTGTCGGCCCTCCCGGATATCGAATACCGACCCACGCAGGTGCCAGTTGATTTCCGACTGAGTCTAATCGCGCCCCGGGAGGACCTGAGGGGCGTGGTGCCTTCGCTCTCGGCCGCCACCGAGGATCCGAACCAGGAATACCACCCTTCCGTTTTTATCTGCTACGCGCACGACTCTCTACTGCACAAGGAAACCGCTAGGCAGTTCGGTAATCTTCTTGCCGAGAATGGCGTCGACGTGCACATGGATCGGTATCAGGAAGGCAAGCGCGGGGAGTGGGGCATCTGGGCGAGGAAGGCCATCGACCAGGTCGATTTCGTCATCGTTCTAGCATCCCCCATCTGTCGCAAAGCGTTCGACGGTGAGTTGTGCGGGCCCGAGCACCCAGGGATTCGGAGTGAATCCCGGCTCATCAATGAGCGGCTGCACACGCACCGCGACGAGTGGACCCCCAAGGTGCTGCCCGTTGTCCTGCCCCATGAACTGGTGGACAACATCCCCGAGATGCTGCAGCCCTGGACGTCGGACCATTACGACGTCACGAAGCTCACCTCGGAGGGCATCGACGACCTGCTGCGGGCGATGACGGGGGTACCGAAGTACTCCCGGCCGCCACTTGGTCAGCTGCCGGCCGGGGTGCTCAGGCCGCTGAGCGGTGCCGAGTCCTGACCGGCGTTACCGGAGCCCTCAGGCATCCTCCTCCCCCGACACCCGGTAGTCAGGGTGGTCGTAGTCGATGATGGTCGCCAGATGGAGCGGTACGGGCATCTGCGTCCGGTCGTCCCAGGAGATGGCCTGTTCGCAGAGGCTTGCCGTCAGGCCAGCTAGCTGCTCGGGAGCCCACGACCCCGGGCTCACCACCACGATCTCCTTCCCTGTATACGAGTGCCACGGGACGGAGAGTTGAGAGGCGAGCCCGTCGGGTAGGGTCCATCGGGTGTAGAAGGCGCCCCGGTCTCCGCCCTTGGCCTTGATCGATGCAGATCGGCCGGCGAAGAGCCAGTAGCGCCCGTCGGCGTCCGAGAGCCGATACACCTTGCGGTCCGGTGCGGCGGGCTTGGCCGGGTCGCTGGGCATGTTCGTCCTCTCTCGCCGGGTGACAGGGCGCCCGATCTCACGGAGCTCTGTGTTCAGGCGGACGACGGCGATGTCGGCGCCGCCTTCACGCATCTTGTCTCCAGGGAGCGGGCCGGCGTTCAGCTGTGCGTTCTGCAGTCCTGGCCAGAGAGCCCGAGTCTCCTGGGTATCCACGAAGATCACCATGGGGGTGCCGTCAGGTGACATGGTCAGAAGTTCGCCGAGTCTGTCCTCGACCACGGCCCGTGTCAGCTCCGTCTTCTCTCCCGTGCGGCCAAAGCGGGTTGTTCCGATGGCACCGGAGTGAAAGTCCGCCACACCCTCGGCGCCACGCACCCACGCCTGCCTCCGGCCGCTGTGGACCAGTACTTGGCAGCTTGCCAGGTCGTCGGGGTCGACGTATAGCGCCACCATGGTGAGGACCAGCGGCTTGCCTCCCGTTCCCGTCTGCTGTCTGCGGGTATGGATGCCGACCAACAGTGCCTTCCTGGCGAGGCCGTGAGGTCGTCCGCCCGCGATCACAGAGTCCAGTAGCCGGTTGTCCAGGATTCCCGCAGCCCGAAGCAGGTCGCGCAGGGCGGCCCGGGCGGCGTGCTTCTTGGTTTCGGCGCTGGGTGGGTTGGCCTTGGGCGGGAGGACGGGCGGCTCGGTCGCAAGGAACTGGGCCGGTACCCCCAAGTGCCCGAGCAAACGCCTTAGGTGCGGTTTGGCATCGATCTCGGGGCGCGGTACGTCAGGGTGGTACTCGGTCTCCAGCCAGGCTGCAACCAAGTGGGCGTCACCGGACGGAAGGTTCAGCGGCCTGAGCGCGGCTGCGCGATTCACGGTGTTGTGGGCGAGGAGCTCCGGGCAGTGGCGGGTGACCACGTCCATACGGGAGTTGACTTGGGCGGGCCGTTGTTCGGACGTTGGCTTCACGGGCCGTCCTGCCAGCTCCTCGAGTTCGGCTAGCATACGGTCGCGTCCTGCGGGTGTGGCGTAGACGCAGGCCAGAGTGACTTTTCGGAATCCGCTCGGTCCGACTGCGGAGGCAGGGAGACCGCCGGACTGGTAGCTCGTCACGCGAGGTGCGAGCCTGATCCTCTTGTCCACCTCGTAGGGCAGAGGTGCGAGGAGGGGAAGAGTGGACATAATGTGCTCGTGCAGTCGAAGCATGAATCTGGGGCCGGGGCCGCTTCCCAGCGTGTGGAACCGGGTGCTCGCCATCTGAGGCCTGATCGTCCCCGGAATGTGTGGTAGCTCATCTGGAATGTCCAGTGCTGACAACTGACATGCTTCGATGATCTTCGTGATAACGGGATCGAGATGGCTGCGCCACTTGCCGGTCTCTCTGTCCAGGCGGCGCCGCAGTGGGAGTTTGAGGATGGGAGAGTCGTCCTCGTTCCGCTCGATCCACACGTTCTTCGCCCAATCCCCCTGCGGCGAGATCCTGGAAAGGTGAGCATCGAAGCAGAGGACGGGGTCTTCGACGCCCGCCCGGGTGGTCAGCCTTGCGGTCACCTTGTGCATGCTGAAGGCTGATCCGGCACGGTTGGCGATGAGATCGCCGGACTCCCAGGCTAGGAGGGCCCCGTCGGTGTCCATGGACCAATGGACGGGCGCTCGGTCGTCGATGCGCATGGGTATTCCAGCCAGTTGCCGCATCACCTGCCACTCGGCCGTACGGAACACCCAGCCGGGCATGACTGGAACTTGGCCTGGACGGAATTTCATGAAGTCGACGAAGGAGCGCACTGGCTCGGGGGCAGGCAGCAGCCCGGGGAGGAGCGGAGCCTTCTTCCCGTCACGGATGTGCCTTTCCCAGGCCCGCACAGCGACCCGCAGCCGGTCGTCTAGAGCGGCGTCGCTGGTGAGGAGCAACATGCGGCTGCCCGCTGACTGCTCCTCCTCCGCGAGATCGCGTTCTCCAAACAACCTGACGGGTTGCCCGGTGGCGGCAACCAGCCCGGTGGCGAGGGCGGAGTAACGCTGCCGCCATTGGTTCTCCCGCTTGGGTAGGTCCGCCCATGCATTCTCGAAATTCGCGGTGAGGGGGTAGGCGGTGATGGAGCCCAGCAGGGAGTCCATGTCCTGTCGTGGCACGCGGTAGGCCAAAGTGATCAACAATGGACGTCTCCGGCGTCGGGGTGTTCCGCGTATGTCAAGAATGCCTTGAGGGTTGTTCCGTAGTATTGCTGCATCGCGGGCAGGACACCCTGGGTTCGCCACCTGTCTCGCAATGTGAGAATTAGGGTTGCCAGGTCGGTACCGCCCCCGGGGTCGAGCATGGCCCCGTCCACCAGATGCAGCGTCGCGTCGGTGCCGCCACGCCGTGCACGGCCGATGAGCTGTACGGCTCCATTGATGATCTCGGCCACTACGCCGAGCTTGACGTCGAGGGGCTGGGCCTGAAAGTAGGGCGGGCGGCGGATGATCTCGTCGAGGTACTGGCCGGCCACTCTGCGGCGTTGTGCCAGCAAAGCCTGGGGGTCGCTGGATGGGCCACGGTGCTCGCGCAGCGCTCGTGCCTGGATGTGCGCGACGAGTTCCGACGGCTCGTCGATCAAAGGGATGGGCCGGACGATCAGCCACACCGACCCCAAGGCGGACTTGTCGCCCTCTCCGATGATGTTCACCCCTCTTTGCACCCTAGCTAGGGGAGCGATGAGGATGTCGGCCCCCTGAACAGCAGGGAACCCCTCCAACCGGTCGGCTGGTAGTTCCCGCCATCGGCCGACGTCCACGGCTGCTTCCTGGTCGTCCGCATAGGAGCCGGGCCTTACCGCTAGGCAGATGCGTGTGGCGTCGACGCCGGCCGTGAACAGGCCTTCCGCAACGTGCCGCGCTGCCTCGTAGGACGTCGTGGCGAGAAGTACACGGGCGCGCCCACGCTTTTCGGAGGTAAGCCGTTCCAGTTCGGGCCGTAGGTGTGTGCTCCACAACGCCGTGGCGATGTGCTGGGTCGCTATAGCACGCTCGGCCCCCTCCAGACCGGAGATCCGGCATGGTCGGCCCTCCTCGTCATCGATCCGCGCCGCCAGGACGCGCACGGCGTCCTCGTGCTCGTCCGCCACCCACCATTTCGGAGTGGTGTGGATGTGGTGGTGCGGCGCGTACGGGAAGTAGGAGGTGGCCGACATTCCGAGGACGATGCGGCGGACTCCGGCGTGCCCCAAGGCAGTGGTGTCGCCGAGCCCCACGGCATAGGTGTGCGGGTCACCGCCGAATGCTGCCGTCGACAGACGTGCCGCCTGCCCTCCCGTGTCGTCGTGATACTCGGTGAAGGCGAAGACGAGCCTTCCTAAGGGGCCGGTCGGTGTGATGCGCCAACGGCCGTACGTGCCCAGGGCATCCGCGATCTCCTGAGCTGATTCGACCCCGATGTCGACTAGTTGGGCGTTGTTCGCCATTAGCTGGTGCAAAAATATCCGGATGCGTTCCAGAATGGCGCGGCGGAGGATCCGGTTGACGACCCGGGCCCGGTGCTCCTCCGGTAGATCCTTGACGAGTTGCTCAAGGGCGTCTCGCGCCACGGGCAAGGACAGCCCTCCGGACCCTCCGGTGACCACCGCTGCGAGGTGCTGCCGCGCGGCTCCGAAGGACTTAGGTTCGTCGTCGTGGGGCGGCATCTCGTCGAGGAAGAGCGAACGGAACATCTCTAGTTGTTTGGTATCGACCTTCTCCGTGTCGAGTCCGAAGAGCCGGGCGGTCAGCCAGTTGTCCCACCGCCGGGGGACCATCCAGTAGCGCCCTGGCCCGCGCGGGCGCCGTCCTTTGGAGGGAGCCGCGGCGCCGAGACGCTCGTAGGTCAGGTGGCTGACGTAGTTCTCGGACAAGTAGCGAAGGGTCAGGTAGGCGTCGCGGACACTGGCATCGACCTCGTCCCTGAGCCGTCCTGACGTCGCTGCGAAGTCCTGATCGAATTTGCGCAGGGGGGTGTTGGTCCGACCTGCGTGGTCAAGGACGAGATGACGGCCCGCATGGTCGATCGCCGTGCTCTGGAAGCTGTCTACCTCGTCAATGATGATGATCTGACAGCGTCGCATCAGCAGCTCCTCCACGGTCAAACGGTCATCACCGCCGTATCCGTCCTCCACTGGTGCCTGAAGGACTCCGAGCAGCAGGTTCGCGTGCGAGGTGACGATGACATCCGCTGTGCACGCCTGACGAACAGCCCTATAGCGTCCGCAGGAGGCCCGCCAAGGGCAGGAGACCGTGGTGTTCTTCCGGCGGCCCCGGGACAGCTTTCGCAGCTTGGCGCATGGCTCGCTGCCCGGCTGCCACCGGTCGATCGCCTCGTCCGATCCGGCCAGCGCGGCGAGTGCGCAGCCGTAGCCAAATCGCTTCCAGATCCAGTCCGCGTCTGGGCCGTCCAGGGTGGCACGGGCGGCCGCAGTCTCCGCTACCTTGATCAGCGACCGGGGCGAGACGAGCGGCACGACACCGCCACTCGGCTCCACACCGTACGTCTTCATGGCTCTTTCGATGCCGTGGACAGTTCGGACGACGTCGGCATTGGTCGGCAGGACGAAGGCCACGGAGATGTGCCGACGGACAGCCCAGCAGGCGAAGGTCTCGATGAGGACAACCGACTTGCCGAAGCCTGTGTAGGCGAGGAGCTCGTTGAGGTTGCCGGCGGTCAGGTCCAGCCCCTTGACGTTCTCATTGCCACGGGAACGCAACTGCTGAGCGAAGCGGTCCACTGCCTTCTCGCGGTAGGCGCTCCGGCCGAGGCCCTGTTCGGCCCGGTCGATGCGCTGGGCGATCTCCTTCAACTCGTCGAAGGGAACCCAGCAGTTCCCCAGGGCCGGAGCGTCACGGACCACGGGGATCGGATGCCCGGTCTCGTGATGGTGGGACTGGATCTCGTAGTGGAGATCGACGAATGTCTGTTGGTGGCCATCCGGGCCGATGACGCCGGTCGTGGTCATGTGCGGACCTGCCTGGGCGGGGGCCAGTACACGGCTCTTCGCCGCGTGCAGTTCGTCGAGCTGCCGCAGGAAGCCGTCGACGTAGGTGGGGAGCGGCATGCCGGGGTCCACGAAGATCTGCCCGCGGCTCTCCGCCTCCCCGTCTCCTGCCACGCTGCAACCGGGGATCTGGCCGTTGCTGAGCAGGCTGTCGAGGATAGGGCCTGCCGCTTCCGCGTTGGCCATCTGGTTCGGGCGTCGGCGCAGCAGCTTGGTGAAACGGCGTGCGTCGGCGGCCGACAGGTCACGCCAGCCGGACCAGTCCGCGATGTGGCCGTCCAGCACGTAGAGCACGTCGTTGCGGGTGGTCGCGCGCTTAAAGTCGCCGCCGTCCTCGACGGGGAAGAAGCTGGCGGCCAGTCCGATTGCGGCGCCCATGACGCGGGGGAAGGCCCTCTCGGTCCCGGGTGCGGTCATGCTCATGATGTCCTCAGCGCTCGTCGTACTTCAGCGTGGAACTTCGTCTCGGTGGTGATCTGCAGGGATGGCAGAGAGACCCTCAGGGTTTCCCACTGGTACTCGTGCGTCTGTGGCAGGAGAACCCGGGCGCTGGGGGCCTTCGCTCGGAGGTCGGCGATCAGCCGGTGGGGTGAGCGGTACTCCTTGACGTCGATCTTGAATTCTGTGCTGCCTGCCCTGACGTGTAGGTCGTACCGGTCGAGCTTGGGCCAGAGCTCGACGGTTGCACCGAGCTTCTCCAGGCGCTGCTTGATGCGGAGTTCGCTTGCCCCGGGAACGACAACGAATCGCCAGACGCCGTACTCCACACACCGGGAACCGGCGCCCGGCCGGGCCGCAGGCGTGGCTGAGCGTGGTCGTCCTTCGTCGACTCTCCTCAGAGCCGGACGGGACCGGGGCGCCCTGGCCTCCGTCAGCCGGTAGACGTTGGCATGGGGGGCGTACCGGCAGCGTACGGTCATACCGGTGACTGCCATCGGCCAGTGGCACACGGGACACGGCCACCACCATGTCGCGCCGTCGGCCGAGCGATGAAGGTGGTCGGCCGTGATGTCGGTGTATCCCCGTGGCGGGAGCTTCACCCCGGTCTCGCTGACGAGCTCCCGTAGTTCGGCGGTGGAACCGGCGGGGTGCTCGATGAGAAAACGGCGCGAAGCGGTGTACCTCTCCTGTCCGTTGCCCTCGATCAGCGTCTTGAAGGTTTCGTCGCGAATCCGGTCGGAGCGCATTCTCGTCCAGGTGGGCAGCCACGCCGAGGAGGATGGCCCGCCCACTGGCAGTGCGTACTCGCACGCCAGGTCGTAGGCTTCTGCGGTGAGCTGGTCCTCGCAGTCGAGCAATACGGCCTGGGCGATCGCCTCGTCCGCGTTCCCGGCGAGCACCGGCATCAGCCCAAGGCGCTGTCGTAGAGAGCCGATGAAGTCCAGCGGTGTCGTCGGGCCGAGAGCGGGCCCGTGCGCCTCCATGACGACGCCGGTCATCCTCGCCACCTCCCGCATGGCGTCGTTCTGCCGGCGTCGAACCGTCCACGCATAGGCGGCGCGCAGGGCTGCGGCTACCACCCGGTGAGCGCGCTCTGCCGGGTCGTCTCGTGGGCCGGTCAGCCAGACGGTCATGTGCTCCTCCGCTTGGCCGCGTCGGGGCACCAGCGCGTGAACGGGCAGTCTTCGCAAGCCTTGCCCGCCTTGGCCGGATACCGGGCGTCGCCGTGCCACGGGGTTACGTACGGTTCCAGGGCGCTTCTCGCCCGGGCAACGACATCCGGAGCGGCGGTGTCAATTCTGGTCACGACCGGGCCGCTGGCGGTCAGCCGCTCCATCTCCACTCCGCATTCCCCGTTCCCCGGCAGGGCCCCCGCCCGGGCGAGCAGGACAGCCAGCGCGAGTTGAGGAAACTGATCCAGCAGGTCTCCCTCGTCGGGGGCCCTCTTGGTCTTCGTCTCGCGCAGGGTCCACAGCTCGCCCACGCGATACAGCAGATCAGTCTTGGCGACGACGACGGTGTCGGCATTCGGGTCGTAGACGGCGACCGTCCGTTCCGACTGGACTTCCACGTCCTCGGGCTGGTCCCGCAAGGGACAGACGAGGGAGTGGTCGCCGATCATCTGGATTCCGAGCCGGGCCTGGAGCCCGGTCAACGACCACCCCTCGTACTGCCACGCCTCGGGTGGGCCGGGCACGTCGTCAGGTTCGCAGGGCCGCTGCGGTGTACGGCGGTGCCGGCTCTCGATCCACGCGTGTACGGCCTTGCCGCGCACGACCGCATCAGTGTCCTCGGCCAGGTCGTCCCTCGGTAGGAACAGGGATTCCAGGTGCGCGCGAGCCGGGCAGCGACGGTGGGTGCGCCCTGTCGTCATCGACCATGAGCGGCGCGGGAGCCCCGATCCGCTGATGCCGAGGAGGCCCGGCGCGGACGGGATCGCGGGGCAGGTAGCGACGGCGTCGCACCTGGCGCAGTCCTTGCCGGGGCGATACGAGCCACCTGCGATGATCTGGTCGATATGTGCCTCGACGGCCGAGTCGTAGCGTGCGTACGCCGCCGTGGGAGTGTCTTCGAAAAGCACGCGGTGGGATGAGTCGGTGCAGCCGATCTCCACGAGGCGTACCAGCCGAGCGGGTTCGAACGGCCCGAGCCGGAGCGGCTTCCTGTCCCACTGAGAGGTCAGCACCGCGCGTGCACTTGCCAGGACGCCCACCGCCATGGCGATCTCCACATCGTCCCGAGGCACACTTTCCACGGAGTCGATACGCACGATGCGCAGTTCACGGACTCCGTGCCCGGCATAGCGTCGGTCTTCTACCATTTCCTCGTACATGCCCGGCGCCCCGGGCTTAAGTGGCCCACGCTGCCGGGCCCACAGGCGCGACACCGGCTCCAGAGGTGCATCAGGGGGAGAGTTGGTCGGAGCTGGCAGGGCCGCGGCTGCGGCGAGGTACCCGTGGACGGCATGTTCGGTCCACCTGACGAGTGCAGGGTGCACGGGACGCCCGGGTCCGGATCGCCAGGCGGCCAAGGCGTCCTCCGGAGCCAGCCGTTCGAACTCGACGCGGTTCAGTACGTCGTGCAGCGCACCCGGTGCCCATGAGACCAGGGGGCGGATTGAGGTCGAGCGGCGAGGCCGGGGCGTGCCCGGGCGCACCTGAGTCGCCAACCGTTGAGGGCATCGCCATTCGATACCTCGAACGTTGGCGGGTTTAATTCGAACGAGATCGCTGCTCTCGAGTGACCTCCCGGCTTCAGGTGAAATGATCACGACTCTTTCCTCTTGTGGTGATCCGATGCGCTTCCGGTTTCGAGAATTTCCCTGTCCTCCTTGATCGGGTTGCCGTATCGTACGGTTCCCCCGGCGCCCTCCCGGAGCTTACGGGAATGCATCGACAGCGGATCCTGGTTTTTCGAAGGAGTGGGATGGCGTTCTACGGGCTCTTCGTCGGCATCGACTACTACGAGTCGGATTTCAGGAGCTTGCGGTTCGCGAAGCGTGATGCTATCGCGCTCTGTGCACTTTTCGACGACAATCTTGAGGGAAGGGCAACCCTGCTCCTCGACAGTGATGCCACCAGGGAGAGGATCGTAGCGGAACTGCGATGCCTGGCCGAGGCTAGTACGGATGAAGACTTCGTCGTGATTGCCTTCTCCGGGCATGGGGTCCCCGGTGGTGCTCTGGCCACGTACGACGTCTCGTCGGACGATCCCGCCAAGGGCTCCCTGCCCCTGGACGACCTCGCCGAACTGATCCGTCGGATTCCGGCGCGTGCGCTGCTCCTGGTGCTGGACTGCTGCTTTTCTGGTCATGCCGCAGACAAGGTTCTCCATATCGCGCGGGAGGATTTGATGAGCCGTAATGGCTCTGTCTCGGCGACGAAAAGGCTCGAAGAGTTGCGCAAGGACGGATATTTCGTTATCGCTGCCGCAGGCCATGACCAAGAAGCATTCGAAGATCAGCATGTCCGTCACGGGCTGCTCAGTCATTATCTTATTCAAGGGCTGCTTGGCCACCCTGATGCCGTCGATGACGGCGACGTGCATATCTTCAAGTTGGCTCACTATGTCTCCAAGAGCGTGAGTTCGCACGGTCGGATAATGCCCCACGAGGTCCAGAAGCCCGTTCTAGGTGTCAGTTCCTCGAATTTTTCTCTGCGTGTCTTCGTACGGGGTGCGCGCTATCTGTCCACTGCTGGCGCGACAAGGCCGTTGCCCGCCACCGCGGACTTCTCGTCGCTCAAGCCCTACGGGATCCCGCACCCGGTCCTGGAGGCGTGGAGCGGAAGCCTGGGCAAGCTCAACCGTCTGCAGGTTGATGCCATCAATGAGGGTGCTCTGTTGGAAGGCATGAATGTCCTCGTTAGTGCCCCCACCGCGACAGGCAAGACCATGGTGGGTGAGCTGGGCGCCATGCGAGCGGTTGCCCTCGGGAGGAAAGCGGTCTTCTTGGTCCCCACCCGCGCCCTGGTCAGCGAGCAGTACGCAGGGTTTCGGCAGCGATACGAACCTCTCGGACTCAGAGTGATCCGAGCCACGGGTGAGCTGAGCGACCAGATGCCGCAGCTGGTCAAGGGCGAGTTCGACCTCGCCGTCCTGACCTACGAGAAGTTCACCGGGCTGCTCCCCCGGAGCCCAGGGCTGCTGAACGTGGGTGCCCTGGTAATCGACGAGATCCAGTCTTTTGGGTTGCCCGAACGGGGCCCTCTGCTGGAGACCCTGCTCACCTGGCTGCGGGTAAAGGACGACCCCACAGGTACGCCTCAGATCGTGGGCCTGTCCGCAGTCCTGGGTGAGCCCCGTGAACTCGCCCGCTGGCTTCGCGCCAACCTCGTGACGATCACTCGCCGGGACGTCCCGCTGCTCGAAGGAGTGATGGGTCCGGACGGGCTGCACAAGTATCGAGACCGGCAAGGAACAGATTCGGCCGAGCAGTTGCTGCAGCCGGAAGCTCCGGCCGAGGCGGTTGGAGAGAGCCGTCGGCTGACACGGTTGGTGGCCGAACTGGTTGCGCGGGGCCAGCAGGTCATTGTGTTTCAAGCAACACGTCGAGGAGCTCGCGGGGTTGCGCAGCAGCTCGCCAGCACACTCGGTCTGCCACCTGCCTACGCGGCGCTCGCAAGGCTGTCCAGTGAGGACGGCGGACGGACAACAGACCTCTTGCGCACCTGCCTGGAGGGTGGAGTGGCCTTTCACATCGCAGACCTGACAACGGAGGAACGACAGCTGTTGGAGGAGTCCTTCCGGAACAGGGAGAGCGAGGTGCGCGTACTCGTGGCCACGACCACGCTGGCCCAGGGAGTCAACCTGCCTGCAGACGCTGTGATCATCAGCGATTTGGAGCACCCTGGGGGCGGTCGGCCGTATTCCGTCTCCGAGTACAAGAACATGGCCGGTCGGGCAGGGCGAGCCGGTCCCAAGAAGTGGCCGGGGCGCGCCGTGATCCTGGCGCGGGGCAGCGCTGACGCCGAACAGAAATGGCAGCGGTACGTACGGGGAGAACCGGAGCCGGTGCGGTCGGCGCTGCTCGACCCGGCCGTCGATGTACGCGGTGTACTCCTCGCCGGCCTTGCCGAACCTGCTTCCCTTGCCCGTCGACGCTCGAGGCCGGACGTCGAACGGTTCCTGGCGGCAACCTTCGCCGCTCACCAGTCCAGGACGAGCGGTATGCCGGACCCCTTCCCGAGGCCGGAGGTCCGACGCATGGTAGGCGAGCTCATCTCCGGTGGATTCCTCACAGGAACGTCGGTGGGAGCCGGGGAGATGCCGCGCGGACTTGTGCTGACGGACCTGGGCGGACTGGCCGTTCGAAGCGGTCTCGGCGTCGACTCCGTGTCTTCCGTGGCGGAGGCGCTGAGGTCCGTACCTGCGGACAGCGTCAACCACGCCACCCTGGTCTGCGCGGCCCAGCTCACCACCGAACTGCGCGACCCCCGGTTCGACCTGTTTCCTCGCTCCCCTTACAAGGAACACGCCCGCCTTGCCGGGTGGCTGAGGAAGCGCGGGGTCGCCGAGACGGTGTGCTCCAGGCTCATCGGCCCGCCCTCGAGGAGCGCCTTCGGCATCGGCTCCGCCCGGCGTGCTGTCGCCTGCCTGATGTGGGCGGAGGGGATCAACCTGGCCAGCATCGAACGAGCGATCGCCGACCAGGAGAAACGCACCCGGCCTGAGTTCCCCGGCCCGGTCCAGTACATGGCGCAGCGAGCCGCCGATGTGATCACGACCGTCATCGAGATCGCCCTGCTCGTCCACCCGACCGTCGATCTGCGCGACTTGCCGGACACCCTTCCGACCCAGCTCAAACTGGGCATCGTCGAGGATCTGGTGCCCGTCGCCTGGAACATGGAAGCCCCGCTCGGCCGACCCGCCTACCTCAGCCTGGCGCGGGCAGGGCTGACATCGGCCGCAGCCATCCTCGCGGCCGACTCCGGGCTCCTTCTCGACTGTGTCGGCGGTGACCCCGAGCGACACAGAGCGGTGAGGAATGCCGCAGCGATCGTACTGGCAGATGCCGACGATGGCGGTCATCGGAATCCGCCCTTGTCTCTGCTCGACTAACCCTGGGCGGTATCTGAACCGGGGCGCAGGGGGAGCCCAGGCCCGTCGGCCGGGCGCCGCGCCCCCGGCCGGACGGCAGGGGCCGGGGGCACGGCGGGGGTGGACGTCCTCGGCCTGCTCCAGGGCCCCGTGTCCTCCAGCCCGGTGTGAGCTTGGAGAGACGGCCACCACCGCCTCTGCCAGGCGTTCGAGCACTTCGTCCACACGCCGGCGTGCGGTACGGGGGTCGCGGTCGATGTACGCGGCGATCCGCCTCAGCCGTTGCCCGAAGCGTTCGTTGCCGGGCCCGTCCAGGGCCAGTGCTGCTCCACCGAGCGTGGCCATATGCGGGGGCAAGGTGTCGGTCAGCTCCCGCAAGTAGCCCTTGAGTAGGGCTCGTCCCTCAGCGGTTCCATTGCCCTCGGCGATGCCGGCGGCTCGACGGAGGGCGCGGCCTGCACGGCTCAGGGCTCCGGGATCCTCGATGCCGAAACCCTTGCGGAGCGACTTGAGGCCTGTCAGCACTCCCGTATCGGAGAGCTGACGTGCCACATCAGGACGCGAGCCGGACACGCGCTTCCCCGAGCATCACCGGTTCGAGCCCGCCGTAAAGGGCATCGGCGCGCCCCCAGAGTTCGGTGGCTGCTTCGTGGTGACCACGTGCCTGGCTGACGTTGCCTAGCCCAGTCAGGGCGCGTGCCCCCTCATAACTGCTGGCGCAACCCTCGGCCATGACCAGGGCCGCCTTGTAGCCGGCGGTGGCGGCCTGGTGGTCGCCCGACTGGAAGTGAGCCCATGCTGCGCAGTTCACCGACATCACGGCATCCAGCTCCAGTCCCAGGGCATGGAATTCAGCTTGGGCCTGCTGTGCGTGCTCGACGGCGGCGGGGCAGAGCCGGAGCTCTGCCTCCAGCAGCGCGATACCGCGGAGCGTAATGGCGGCATTGCGCCTGTTCTCCATCCGCCGGTAGTGCTCCAGCGCCGTATGCAAGCCGTTCATAGAGTTTTCGTGTTCGCCTAGATAGAGCTCGGCCCAGGCCAAGTTGGCGACAGAGTTCACCACGCCGTCGTCATCGCCCAGCTCTTGATACAGCGCCAATGCCTGCTGGAAATAGCCGACAGCCACGGTGAGATCACCGCGGTCCGAGTGTGCGACTCCGAGATTGCTCAGGCTGATGGCCAGCCACGTCCGAGCCCCCGCCGTGCGGGCGCTTTCGACTGCTCGCGTATGGGTCTCGATCCAAGGGCCCCACCGTTTTGTGAGGAAGAAGAAGTCGCGCAGGCTGAAAGCCAGCTGCCAGCACAAGGAGTGGAGGCCGAGCTCGGCGGCTGTCTCGCACAGCGCAACGAGACTCCACCACTCCGACTCCAGCCAGAGAACCCCGGCCGCTCGGTTGCTGAACGTCCGTGCTCCCTCCGGGAAGTCGTCAAGGATCACCGGCGGCCGGAAGCGCTGGGGAGCGAGCAACTTGTCAGCGGCCACGGCGAGACGAAGGCCGTGCTCCAGTAGACGCCGAAGGGCAGCGTGCTGTTCCTCCACTGTCAGATGAGCCAGGAGTTCGACCCGGGCGAACTGTCGTACAAGACCGTGCATGCTGACACGGTGCGACGACTCGTGGGTCACCAGGTGGGCGTCCGCAAGGCTGTCCACGAGTGTCGCCGCGCGAAGCGGGTCGATGCCTGCCAGGATCGCCACATCGCGGAGATCGATGCCGGGCCCAGGATGCAATGCCAGCAGCGCGAGAACCCGACGCTGCTCCCCGCTCAGACAGTGGCACGACATGGTGAGCGCGACGGCCACGCTGCGGTCCCCGTCATCGAGCAACTCAAGCCTGTGAGCCTCGTGCGACAGTCGCGCTTCGAGCTCGGCCACGCTCTGCATCGATCCGCTGCGCAACCGGCCAGTGACGATCCGGACGGCGAGTGGCAGACGGCCGCAGTACTCGACGACGGCGCGGATCCCTGCTTCAGGGGCGCATGTTGCACGCTCCCCTCCGGCTGTACGGAACAGCGCCCCGGCTTCCGCATCGGTCAGTACCCCCACGGGCACGTGGGTCGCTTTGTCGAGAGCGCTGAGGCGTTTCTGGCTGGTGACGATCACCTTGTAGCCGGGATGGGACGAGAGCAGCGGAGCGACGTCCGCCGCACTGCACACGTTGTCGAGTACGAGCAGTAGGCGCTTGTCGCGGGTCTCGCTGCGCCAGAGGTTGGCCAGGGCATCGGGTCGGGAAGGAAGCCGTTCCTGAGGGATTCCGATCAGCTGGAGCAAGGAGCTGAGGACCTCGCGTGCGCCATGGGGCGACGTTTCGCTGAAGTCGAGGAAGAAGCATCCGTCGGGAAAAGACTTCGACGCTGCCCATGCCCCCTGGAGCGCCAAAGCGGTCTTGCCCACACCGGCCATACCGCTGATGACGCACAGGCTGCCCGCGAGCGTACCCGTGAGGTGGTCCGTAACACTCTTCAGTTCATCCAGGCGCCCTACGAAATGAGAGGGTGGTGCCGGGAGACCCAAAAGGGATTTAGTGTCGATGGGATATCTTCTCATCGAACCCTCGCCCTCGAGGAGTGCTACTAGTTCGCCTTGCGCTTCCAACGCATCATCGCAGAGTCTACCCAATCGAAGGTTTGCTTTAGTCTTCCCTGTCTCCACTTTGCTGAGATGGCTCGGGCTGCAAAAAACTCGTTCAGAGAGTAGGCCTAGCGTGATTTTCTTCTCGTTACGCCTCCGGCGGAGCTCGCTACCAAAATCGCGGGTGTACCTTTTCATGATTCCAAGTTCCTCTGTTGCCTGGTGCGTCGACAAAGACGAGTCGATGAGACGGCGAGGGGTATGGCTTGTGAGGTTCTTCTGCTGCTCGAGTGCGTGGGTACGCGATCAGAGGGAGTGGTCGGCCCTTTACCGAAGGAAGCATCCCACGGGTTTTGCCTGTGAGTGGGATGTTTCCTGTTTCCAATGAGAAGAGGAAACAGGAAACATGATCCATCTTGTAGGTGTCGCCCCGCGCCCTGGGGGAGCGAATGATCGGGGAAAGCGTCATTCCTGCTGATAATCTCCCTGAGGCCTTCGTCGCTCAGTAGCCGGGCAGGCTCGGCGCCCGCCGTCGAGGGCCAGTGTCGGTGGCTAACGCCCACCCGGGCACGAAGAACGGCACGCCGTTGTGGCTGCCGTCGCAAGCACTGTTCCTCGCAGGGCCCGTACGGGCGGGCGCGCCCTGACAATTTGTAGGTTGCGGCGAACAGTTCGAAGACCGCACTGTCTACGGCCGAGGTGCTTGCTGTAGCGCCGGGATGGCGCCAGGAGCAGGCCCGCCGGGGGGGGGGCGGCTGGTGGACAGGCGCCGGGCAGTGCAACGCGCAGCGGTGCAGGGAAACCTGCGACACGTTCTCTGACCTGATGAACTGCAACTATGCGGCACCGCAGGCCAGTAGTTAGCACAAATCATCTCGGTCCCGTCAAACGTAGGTCTCGAGTTCGAATCGCCAAGGCGGCTCTTTTGAGAACCCAGGTCAGGTAGTCGCCGACTTGGAGATTTGTCGTTTCGTGGAGCCGATGGGTGGTGGGTGTGCCCCGCGTGGTCTGTAAGCCCGGGGCTGGGCGGGGCGTGTTGGATGGGGGTGCTGGGGTGTGGGCGACGGGTGATGGAGGTTGCGGGTGAGTGGGCTTTCGGTGGGGGAGCGGGGGTTTTTGGGGCGGGCTGTCGCGTTGTCGCGGGAGTCGTTGGTGGGTGGGGGGACTCCGTTCGGGGCGGTTGTGGTGGTGGAGGGGCGGGTGGTGGGGGAGGGGGCCAGTCGGGTGGTGGAGCTGGTGGATCCGACGGCTCACGCGGAGGTGCTGGCCCTGCGGGGTGCGGCGCGGGAGTTGGGGCGTCATCTGATGGAGGACGGCGTCATGTACAGCAGCAGCGAGCCGTGTCCGATGTGTTTGGCCGCCTGTTACTGGGCGCGGGTGCCGCGCGTGGTGTTCGGGGCCTCCAGTCGGGACGTGGCGCTGGCCGGGTTCGAGGATCTTCAGCTCTACCGCGAGCTCGCGTTGTCCGCGCCCGAGCGGGCGCTGCGGGTGGAGTCCGCCGACGCGGAGTCGGGCGGCGCCGCGCGCGAGGTGTTGGACGGGTGGGTGGCCGGCCTTCCCTCTCCTGTGGTGCCCAAGCTCTGACCGGGTGGTGAGGCCGGGGGCCGGTTGCCCCTTGGGGAGGTGTGGGCGCGGGGGCGGGGGTGGGGGCTGCTCGTGCGTCGCCTGCGCTTCGAGGGCGCGGTGTGTCCTGCTTGTCCGCCGAACGCCGAACGCCGAACGCCGAACGCCGAACGCCGAACGCCGAACGCCGAACGCCGAACGCCGAACGCCGAACGCCGAACGCCGAACGCCGGGCGTCGAACGCCGGGCGTCGGGCGTCGAACGTCGGGCGTCGAACGCCGAACGCTGGGCGCCGAACGCCGGGTGCCGGGTGCCGGGTGCCGGGTGTCGAAACCTGGGGGCCGCCCTTTCGGTGGCGTGCCCTGTCTGGGCCGGGCGGGGCGCGTGGTGCGGCGGGCCCGGCCGTGCCCTGGGGCTCATGGCGCGTGGGGCTCGCGGCCGGGTCGGGGCGTCAGCCGGGTTGGGCTGTCGTGTGCCGCCGGGCGGGTTGGTCCGCCGGGGCGGGGTGGGCGGCCAGGGCGGTGGCCAGGTCGGTGTGGACGGGGATGGTGGGGCAGTCGCCCTCGGGGGTCAGGGTGCCGTCCGGGGGGATGGCGGCGAGTTCCAACGTACGGCCGTCGGCGGCGAGCTGGCGGGCGGCGGCGAGGACGGCGCGTTGTCCCTCGGTGGACCAGCCGCGTAGTTCGGTGAGGTCGAGGACGATCGGGCCGGTGCCACGGGCCAGGGCCCAGCCGACGGCGCCGGTGAACCGGTGTGTGGCGTGCGGGCCGAGGTAGCCGGCGACGGAGAGGAGGCCCAGGTCCCGCTCGGCGCGGTAGCGCCATTCGATGGTCATGGTGGTTATCAACTCCCGTGTGTGAAGCGTGAGTTCGCCAGATGGAGAGGTCGGATGCGCCGGCCCTTGGTCCGTGGCGTCGCGCGTGCCAGGTGTGCTGTGCCTGTCGTGCCTGTCATGTGCCCCGCGTGTGCTGTCCGGGCTGCCGCGGGGTTGTCGTGGGGGGCGGGCGCGTGCGGGCCGGGCGAGGGGGTGGCGTGGTCCACGTTCCTCCTTCGTCGGTCGGCCTGTGCCGTGCCCGGTCGGTCCCGTGGTGGGGCGGTGGTCGGGTCTCGGGGCGGCAGCGCGTCGACCATCATCCGCGCGGTGGGCTTGGCGCGGTAGGCGTCGGTCACCGGAACGTGGCGAAGGGGGCTCGGGCACCCGGGGCCCGGGGTGATGTTTCGGGCCTGGGGCCCCTCGGGTGGCGTCGGCCGCGGCCGTGCGTATCGGTACCCGCGGTGGCGGTGGCGAGGCCACGGCTGAACGCGCCCCGGCCCCTGGGGACGTTGTCCAGGGGCCGGGGCGCGTTGGTCGGTGCGGGGTCGGGCCTTACGACGCCGCTGGTTCGGTGGGGCGGGAGGTGGGGTCGGGGGTGGGCCAGGGGACGCGGGTGGCGCAGGCGGCCACGAGGGCGGCGGAGGCCGCTACCGCGGCCATGCCCCAGGTCAGGCTGGAGCCGTGGGCGATGAAGCCGATGACCGGGGGGCCCGCCAGGAGGCCGGTGGTGCCCATGGCGGCGACCAGGGCGAGCGCGTCGGAGCCCTGGCGGGCGGCGGCGACGTACACGCAGGGGGTGACGGCGGCCATGCCCAGGCCCATGCAGGCGAAGCCGAGCAGGGCGGGTACGACGCCGCCGGCCAGCAGGGCCAGGGTCAGGCCGGCGGCGGCCAGGAGGCTGCCGACGCGCACGACGCGGCCGTCGCCCCAGCGGGCGCGCCAGCCGTCGGCGAAGAGGCGGGCCGCCACCATCATCACGGAGACGACGGCGATGCCCAGCGGCGCGACCTGGGCCGAGGCGTGGGCGACCTCCTTGAGGTAGAGGGCCGACCAGTCGTTCACGGCGCCCTCGGTGACGGTGCCGAAGACCATCGCGCCGCCCATCCACAGGGTGACCTGGGCGGGCAGGTTCAGCCGGCGGCGGGGTGGGCCCGGTGTGCCCTCGGTCGACGTCGCCGTGTCCGCCGCGCCGGACGTGTCCGCCTCGGCCGTCCGGTCCGCCCCGGCCGCCTCCTCCGGCGCGTCGTCCGGTGCCTGGTCGGGCAGCAGGCTGGTGCGGGCGCCGGCGATGAGCAGCGCGATGATCGCGGCGCCGGCGGCGAAGTGCGCCAGGACGGAGTCGGTCAGCGCGTTCATGCCGGAGGCCAGCAGCGCGGCGATCAGCGAGCCGGCGCTGAAGACCGCGTGCAGCTTGGCCATCGCGGTGCGGTCGTAGCGGGCCTCCAGCGCGGCGCCCTGCGCGTTCATGGCCACGTTGAGGCAGCCCACGGCCACGCCGTCGCAGCACATCACGGCCAGCGCGAGCGGGTAGTTGGGCGCCGTGGCCAGGCCCAGCAGGACCACGCCCAGCAGCAGGCCCGAGAAGAGGGCCAGCCGGCGTGAGCCCAGGCGCCGGTTCAGCAGGGCCACCAGGGGAAAGGAGATCGCGGCGCCGACCCCGGCGGCCATCAGCAGCAGTCCGACCTCGGCCTCGCTCAGGTCGAGGTCGGACTTGAGCGCCGGCAGCCGTGCGGCCCAGGTGGCGTACTGGAAGCCCAGGACGCAGAACAGCGCCGCGATCGCCACCAGGCGCCGGCGGAAGTCGTCGCGAACGCCCAGGTCGCGAACACCCAACATGTGCATCAGCCCACTTCGTCGGTCACGGGTGCCCCCGGGCGGGGGGTGCGGGGCGGCCCGGGGGCGGGAGCGCGGCGACCCGTCGGCACGGGCGCGGACATGTAGCGGGCGTCCGGGCCGTAGCTGTCGGGAAGCGGCACCTCGGGGTGCGGGCGAAACCCGTGCCCCGCCCAGAACGCCGCGCTGCCCGCGACGGCGACCAGGGAGATCTGTTCGTACCCGGCGGCCCGCGCCGTCGCCGTCAGATGGCGCAGCAGTCGGCGCGCCAGCCCGGCCCCCCGGTGTTCGGGGGCGACGACGAGGTCGTGCAGGTGCAGGTTGCGGGTGGGTGTGGCGGTGCTCGTGGGTTCCGCGTGGGCCAGGTCGGGGCTGTGGAAGGGCGGGTAGGGCAGGGCCAGGAGGTAGCCGACCAGGTGCCCGTCGCGGTCCAGGACGGTGCAGGTGTCGGGGGAGACGCGGGCCCGCGAGCGCAGCGCGGCCTCCCCCTCGCTGAGCCCGAGCCCGGCGTAGGCGCGTTCCTCCAGGGCGGCCAGGGCGGTCCAGTCGGTGTCCTCGACGAGGCGGATGCGTACGTCGCTGGTCATCTGGGTGCCTCCGGTCGCGGCCGTGGTGGCGGGGGCGGGGTCGGGGGCCCGGTGGTGCCGCGTCCGGCGCGGTCGCCGTCGATCCACGCGTAGGGCAGCGGGCTGAAGCCGTTGAAGCCCTGGGTGGTGTAGCTGGTGGCGTACGCGCCGCACGAGGTGATCCAGACCGGGTCGCCGGAGGCGAGGTCGGCGGGGACGTGGACGAGGGCGCCGCCGGCGTCGTACGCGTCGTCGCTGTCGCAGGTGGGGCCGGCGATGACGGCGGGCACGCGGGGGGCGTCCTCGGCGTGGGTGGGGAAGTGCAGCGGGTACTGGAGCCCGTCCATCTCGTACAGGCCGTTGAACTTGCCGCAGCTGAGGTAGAGCCAGTGGGCACGCTCGCCGCCCAGTTGCTCGCGGGCGCTCAGGCGGGCGACGTGGGCGCGGATGGCGCCGTGGTCGGCCACCAGGTGGCGGCCGGGTTCGATGAGGAAGTCCAGCGGGGTGCCGGCGACGGCGCGCAGCTGGTGCATGCCCTCGCGGAGGACGGCGAAGATCTTGTCCAGGGGCGGGTCGAGGAGGTTGCCGGCGCGGTCGGTGCCGTGGGGCGCGGGCAGTCCGCCGCCGAGGTTGACGTGGTCGAGTCGGATGCCGCGCCGGGCGAGTTCGGTGATGACGCCGGCCGTCCGGTCGATCGCCGTGCGCCAGGCGCCGGCGGTCATCTGCTGGGAGCCGACGTGGAAGGAGAGGCCGGCCGGGGTGAGGCCGGCGGCGCGGGCGGCGACCATGACGCGCACGGCGTCCGAGGGCGTGCAGCCGAACTTGCGGCTCAGGCCCCACAGGGCGCCGGCCCCGTCGGTGGCCAGCCGGCAGAAGACCCGGGCGCCGGGGGCGTGGCGGGCGAGGGCCCGTACGTCCTCCACGCTGTCGGTGGCGAAGTCGCGGACGCCCATCCGGTGGGCCTCGGCGATGTGCCGGTCGGATTTCACGGTGTTGCCGAAGTGGACGGCCTCGTGGGGCGCGCCGGCGGCCAGGGCCTGGGCGATCTCGGCGGGGCTGGCGGCGTCGAAGCCGGCGCCGTCCCGGGCCAGGCGCGCGAGCACCTCGTCCACGGGGCACGCCTTCATGGCGAAGCGGACCCCGATGCCCGGCAACTCCCGTACGAGTGTGGCGTGTTGGGCCGCGATGCCGGCCAGGTCGTAGACGATCCGGTCCTCGTGCGCGGCGGCCAGGGCGGTGTGCAGCGGTGTGGTGGCGTACATGTGGATGGTCCGGCCCCTAGCGGTGGAGCGGGTGGACGCGGACGGTCCGGCTGGCCCGTACCAGGGGGCGCCACGTGTCGATGAGCCGGGCGAAGTCCTCCATGTCCTGGCGGGCCTCGTCCAGCAGGTGCTGGCGGCGGGGCGCGAGGGTCTGGGCGAAGGTGGCGTACCGGCCGCCGAGCGTGCGGTAGGAGCGCTCCAGGACGTCCAGGCGTTCCTCGTTCTCGGTCACGGGCAGCCGCGTGCTGTCCCAGACGAGTGCGCTGACGCGTTCCGCGTTCACCTGGTGGTCGGCGTCCAGGAGGGCGGGGCCGGCCTCGGCCATGGCGTCGTAGACGGCGTTGAGGTAGAGCATGGACAGGAAGAACTTGGTGAAGCGGAGCTGGTACGCGGCGAAGCCCGCGTCGGTGCGCCGTTCGGTGGTGTAGAAGTTCACGATGTGCCGGTTGTGCAGGACGCCGGGTAGGGCCGCGTCGTGGACCAGGTGCATCAGGAAGTAGTCGCTGCCGATGGTGTTGGTCGCCGGTGGCAGTGGGACGGCCTCGTGCACCTGGTGGAAGCTGATGTTGCACATGTCCAGGCGCATCGGGTCCACGACGGTCAGCAGCGCGTGGTCGGCGGTGAAGGGCTCGGTGCCGGCGCCGGTGAACGACTCGTCCACCAGCTCCCGCTTCTGTTCCGCGCTCCAGTGGGTGGGCGCCCACAGGCCGACGACGTCGTGGTAGACGTCCGGGTCGAGCTGGCGTATCTCGCTGATGTCCACGGAGAGTTCGCCGACGAAGGAGGCGCCGACGAGCACCACGGGCCGCTCCAGGTACGCGGCCTCCAGGTCGGTGGCGTCCACCCGGCGCGCGGCCTCGCGGGCCACCTCGCCGATCGAGGTCAGCTCGTGGTGGATCGGGTAGACGGGTTCGCCGGCCAGCTCCTGGTAGGAGCTGTCGGAGTCGCGGCGGTGGACGGAGTCGCAGCCCAGGGCCGCGCCGATGAGGAAGGCCCGGTTGGTGCAGGCGCCGTAGGAGACGTCGGCGGGCAGCATGAGGTCGAGCGTCAGCTCGGGCTTGGGTACCCCGGCGCGCTGGATGACCTCGCGCAGGAAGGCGCGTTGGGCGTCCTCGTCCAGGTGGTGGAGGACGACGCCGGGCACCTCGCGTACCGAGGCCAGTGCCTCGGCGTGCGCGGCGCGTGCCGTCGGGTCGGCCGAGTCGAGCACGAGGACGTGCACCTCGACGGGGAAGTGTCGTACCGCGTACGCGGCTTCGGCGCAGAGGGCCGTGACCATGGGCACGGAGGGCCGATTGGTCGGGAGGGTCAGGCAGATAGCGCGCATTCCGTCTCTCCGGTTCACCGTTCGGTGGTCGTGCCGTTCCAGGACGTGAGGCCGAGGAGGCGTTCGCCGAGGTCGGTCAGCTCGGCTGTCGGGTAGCGCAGCGACTCGTGCCGGGTGGCGTCGCCGACCAGGGTCCTGTTCCACTCGGGGGTGGACAGGTGGCGCCAGGACTCCACGCGCGAGGTGCGCAGCCCGTGGTGTTCCTCCAGCGCGGGCATCATCGACAGGTACTGCACGGAGCGCACGCCCTGTGCGGAGGTGTTGGGGGCGACGCCGTGCGCGAGCATGCCGTTCCAGATCAGCAGGTCGCCGGCGCCCAGTTCGGGGCGGACGACGGGGTACTCGGCGCGGTCGGTGCCGGGGCGGATCGGGTCGCGGTCGGGGCGCTGGTCGAGCTTCCACCGGTCGAAGTGGTGGAAGAGTTCGGGCGAGCACTGGAAGCCGCCGAGTTCGGGCCGGGTGTCGTGGAGCGCGATGATGCCCTGCACCCGTTGCGGGAGCACGCTGCGGGTGGAGTCGACGTCCCAGTGCAGCTCGATGTCGAAGCCCTCGTCGGTGGGTTCGATCAGCGAGCGGGAGCGGTTGCCCCGGTTGGGCGGGTTGAGGTTGAGCCGGTCGAGGGTGACCCACAGCTCCGCGCAGTCCCACACGTCCACGAACGCGTCGTAGACCCGCTGGGACTGGCGGCTGTCCCACAGGAGCTGGTGGTGGTACGCCTCGACGAAGCCGTACACGTACAGGTCGCGTTCGAGGTCGGTGCGGAAGGTGCGCTCGGGGTACCAGGTGTCGGGGCGGTCGGGGTCGAGGCCCTGGAACTCCCACGCGAAGTCGAGCAGCCTGCGCGCGGACGCGGCGGGGATGGCCTCCTTGACGACGACGTAGCCGTAGTCCCGCCAGAAGGCGAGGTCCGCCGGCGACAGCACGCGGGGCGGCAGGGTCTTGTCGATGTCCCGCAGCGGGGTCTGCGCCAGGTAGGTGTCGGCGTCCGCGCTGAAATAGGGCCGTTCCGAGGCGGCTCGGTAGAGGTATCCGTCGGGCGTGGGCATGCGAGGTCTCCAGAGCGTGAAGGTGCTGGGAGGGCCGGCCGCGTCGGGGCGCGCGGGCACGGCGCCGCCACGGCGCGGGCTGGTCTCCCGCGCCGGCTGGCTGTCCTGCGGTGCGATACGGGTCGGTGCGATACGGGTCGGCGGCGACGCGTGGGCGGGGCCGGGAACGTCGCTGTTCGCCGACCTGACGCCCGCGCCGTGACGTCGTCGGGGGCACGGCGGGCCGGCTGGCCCGTGGTGTCGGGCAGGCGGCGCGTTCCCGTTCGCCGCGACGGGCGGCGGGGTGACGACGCGCGGGTGCGGGGGCGTTCCACGACGGAGCGCGGTGCGGGGACCATCCTGGGCGGCTGCCGGGTCGCGCGCGGGTTCGTCGAGCGGTGAGTGGCCACCGGCCGCGGGTCGTGGCGACGGAGGGGCGCGCGTGGTGCGGGCGCCGTCCGGGCGTCGCGGGTCCGCGGGAGAGCTCGCGAGAGGTGGGGACTCGGCGATGGTCAGGGCGCGGCGCGCGGGCCGCGCGCACCGGTCGTGGAACTGGTGGTTCGCCGTGGCGCCAGAGCCGGGTCTCCTTACCTCGTCGTACGCGACGTCCGGGGCGGGTCGTGGCGTGACCTGGGCGGACGTCGTGATTCCGGTCGGCCGGCTCGTGGATGCGGCTGTGGAGCCAGAGTGGCTCGTCCCCCGTGCCGAACGCGCTTTCCCATAAGATGGACTAGACCACTGGGGGTGTCAACCCCCGCTGAGGGCATGCCATCTGACGGGCCGACAGTGGGTCCGCCCGCGGTACGCGGGCGGGCCGGTCGCCGGCCCGGCCGGAGGGGCGGCCCCCGCGTGGGATGGGGAGGCCGCCCGGTGTCGGTGGCTCAGGCGGCGCCGGTGAGCACCTCGGCCACGGCGATCCCCGAGACGCGGGTGGCGCCGAAGGTGGTCAGGTGCACGGCGCCCAGCGGGGCGTCCACGGGTACGCCCATCTCGACGACCAGCGCGTCCGGGCGGCGGCTGACCAGCCCGGCCAGCGCCTGCGACATCCAGCGGTGCCGGGCGGCGTCGCGCACCACGATGACCAGCTCGCGGCCGTTGGCCGGCGCCAGCACGGCCCGGTCCAGCAGGTCCCCGGCGCCGGCCAGCTCGGACTCGGTCAGCCGCACGGAGGTGGTCTCCGGGCGCAGCGCGCGCAGCGGGTCGGCCACGCCCCAGGGGGTGCGGCCGTCTATGGCCAGGCTCATGGTCGGCGAGAGCTCGACCACGTGCGGGGCGCCGGTCAGCGGCAGTTCGGCGCCGGCGCCGGGCTGGCGGCTGACGCGCACCGCGCGGCGGGCGGCGACCAGGCCGATGTCGGAGGCGTCGGTCGCGGTGTCGGCCTGTCGGGCCAGCTCGGCCGACCAGGCGGCGAACTGGTGCACCCGGTCCGCCGCGTCGGCCAGCCGCTCCTCGGGCAGCGTCCCGTCCAGTACGGCCTCCACCAGGGCCTCGGCCAGGTCGACGGTGGTGGACTCCGCGGCGCTCTCGCCACCCACGCACACGGCGTCCGCGCCGGCGGCCACCGCCCGCACGGTGGCGCCGGCGATGCCGTACTTCCCGGAGACCGCGCCCATCTCGATGCCGTCGGTGACCACCAGGCCGGTGAAGCCGAGCTGGTCGCGCAGCACGTCGTTGATGATGGTGGGGCTCAGGGTGGCGGGCAGCTCGGGGTCGTACGCCGGGATCAGCATGTGGGCGGTCATCACGGTGCGTACGCCGGCCTCCATGGCGGCGGTGAACGGCGGCAGCGCGACCCGGGCGATGGTCTCCGCGTCGGCGGTGAAGTGCGGCAGCCCGTGGTGCGAGTCGACGTTGGTGTCGCCGTGGCCCGGGAAGTGCTTGGCGCAGGCGGCCACGCCCGCGCTCTGGAGCCCCCGCACCCAGGCGGCCGTGTGCCGGGAGACCAGTTCGGTCTCGGCGCCGAAGGAGCGCACGCCGATCACCGGGTTCATCGGGTTGGAGTTGACGTCGGCGCTGGGCGCGTAGTCCAGCGAGACGCCGATGCCGCGCAGCGCCCGGCCGATGTCGCGGGCCACCCGCTCGGTCAGGTCGGGGTCGTCGATGGCGCCGAGGGCCAGGTTGCCGGGCCAGGAGGCGCCGCTGCGCACGTCGAGGCGGGTGACGTCGCCGGCCTCCTCGTCGATGGCCACGATGAGTTCGGGGTTCTCCTCGCGTAGCGCCGCGGTCAGCGCGGCCACCTGCTCGGGCGTGTCGATGTTGCGCCCGAACAGCACCACGGAGCCGAGCCCGTCGGCGATCCGGCGCCGCACCCAGTCCGGCGCGGTGGTGCCGACGAACCCCGGTTGAAGGACGGAGTTGGCCAGCCTGACGAGTTCCGGACGGCTGCTACGTGCCATGAGGGGACCTCCGAGGTGCGGGTGTGGGCCGACGGATCGGACGGCCGGGCGACTTGGAGCAGACCAGCCGGATATTGGCCTGTACCAATCCGGGATGTCAAGGAACAGGTGTGCCGGGGTTTGCCGGGAAATGGGAGGTCAGCGTGGGCGCTGTGCGCTGCGGAGCACTCATCGGCCAGAACGGCCCAACGAGCCAGAGTGCCGCGCAGCGCCGGGGACGTGGTGGTGGCTGACAAGTGGCGGTACGCCTCGCGGGGGTGCTGCTCGCCGGGGCGCTCCGCGCGGGGGCGGGGGGCTCGCCTCGCGCGGGCGGGGTCTCGCCCCGCAGGGGCGGGGGGCTCGCCCGCGCGGGCCGTCGGGGCGGGGGCTCGTGCGGCGCGGGCCGTCGGGGTGGGGCGGTCAGGTCAGGGTCTGTCCCGCGTAGAGCGCGCCGACGCCGGTCGCCAGGGCGGCGAGCAGGAGGCGGAGCGCGGTTTCGGGCAGGCGGGGTTGGAGGCGCGCGCCGAGGTAGCCGCCGAGGAGTCCGCCGGCTCCGCAGGACAGGCCGAGGAGCCAGGCGGGGGCGATGTCGCCCGTGGTGGTGGCGGCGAGCAGGGCGTAGGTGGCGGCGCCGACGACGGAGGTCACGTAGGTGGCGGCCAGGGCCGCGGGCGCGACGGTGGCGACCGGGACGCCACGGCCGGTGAGGATCGGGCCGAGCAGGGAACCGCCGCCGATCCCGTAGACGCCGCCGACGACGCCGACCACCAAGGCCAGCGCTCTGGTGGTGCGCGGCGAGGGCGGGCGCGGGGCCGCGGCGGGCGCCGGGCGCAGGGTCCGCAGCCCCAACCACAGCCCGAGGGGGAGCAGGAGCCCCGCGACGAGCAGCCGGAAGACGGTCGGGCCGGGGACGGCGAAGACGCGGAGCGTCGCGCCGAGGACGACACCGGGCAGCGTGCCGGCGACGAGCAGGCGGGCCAGCGGCCCGCCGAGGTGACCGCCCCGCCAGTGGCGGAGGAGGGCGCCGGGGCCGGCCACGACGTTGTAGAGCAGGTTGGTCGGCGTTACCGCCGTGCTCGGCACGGCCAACACGCTGACCTGGACGGGCAGCAGGAAGACCGCCCCGGAGACGCCCACCGGCGCTGTGGTCACGGATATCAGCAGCCCGGCGGCGAAGCCGAGCGCCCCGACCGACCAGTCCACGACAGCCCCTCGACGATCCGCACCCGACGCCCGGCCACCACCCCGGCCCGGCCCTCCCCGCTCCCGCGCGGACGCCCCCGATCCCACCCCGCGCCGGGCCGGGAGACAACGACCGTCCCGCCAGGTGGACAACGACCCGCGCCGGGCCGCCGCCCGGGTCCCGACGCGGTCGGGGCCGGGCCGATCGTGGCGGACCGGGCTCCCGCGCGGACGGTGGGCCGGTGGCGCGGCGCCCACGCGTCGCGAGGAGGCGGGACGTCCCCGCGCGACGCGGGCCCCGGGAGCGGATGGCGTACGAGGCGGGCCGGACCCCGGGCGAGCGGACGCGCACGACGGGGTGGGGCTCCTGGGCGGTGGCCGTACGCCGAGAGGGCGCGCCCGGGGCGGGTGGGGGGCCGGGGTGACGGCCGTACGCCGCGGGGGCGCCCCCGGGCGAGGCGGTGGGGTTCCGGGGGTGGGCGGCCGTACGTCGCGCGGGGCCGCCCCCAGGGCTGGCGGCGGGGTTCGGCGCGGGGCCCCGTACGGGGGAGGCCGTGCGGCGCGGGAGCGGGGCGTCGGGCTGGGCCGGGCGAGACGTCGGGCCGGGGGACGGGTGGTGGGGGCGCTCGGTGGCCGCCCCCGGCCCGTTGGGCGTTGTTGCCCTCGACTCTGCCCTGGGGGGACGCGGCTTCGGCGGGGCCTTGCCCTCGTGTGCGCGAGGCGTTGCCCCGACGGGCCCCGGGCGAGCGGGCCGGCGTGCCCCGGTGCCTGGCCGGGGGACGGGGTCGGACCGACGCGCGCCCCGGCCGGTGACGGGGCGGAAGCCGGGGCGTTCGGCGGGGCTCGCGGCTACGCGGAGGCGGGGGCACCGGGGCGTGCGCGCGGCGGCTGGTGGGGCGCCCGAGGGGGGCGTACGCGCGGGCCGGGCGGGCGCGGGCGGCGTGCGGGGCGGGGCACGGCGGGCGTGGTCGGTGGGCGCGGGGGGTCCACCGGTCGGTGGACGGGAAGTTCAACCGGTCGCCGCTGTCGCCGGCGTACCCGTCGCGACCAGCATGAACGGCATGAGGAATCTTCCTGTTCGGATGGCACGGTGGAGCGCGGGGCACCCCTGGCGCGCGATAGTCGGCTGGTTCGTGTTCGTGGCACTGTGCCTGGGCGCCGGGATCGTGATCGGCGGGAACCCGGCCACCTCGGCCGACTACCGCATCGGCGAGGCCGGGCGGGCCGAGGCGATGGCGGCCGAGGGCGGTCTGCAACAGCGGCCCGTGGAACGGGTGCTGATCACCGCGCCGCCCGGCACGGGGCCGATCGACCGGGCCGCCGCGGACGGCGCGGCCCGCGAGGTGGCCGAGCGGATGCGCGCGCTGCCCGAGGTGCGCGCGGTGGACGCCCCGGTGCGCTCGGCGGACGGCGCGGCCCTGCGCGTCGACGTGACCCTGCACGGCGACGAGCGCGACGGCAAGAAGCACGTCGACCCGCTGCTCGCGCAGACCGCCGCCGTCCAGAAGGCCCACCCCGAACTGCGCGTCGAGGAGGCCGGTTCGCCGTCCATCGGCAAGGGCGTGGACGGCCAGCGCGGCGACGACCTGGCGCGTACGGAGGTGATCGCGCTGCCGGTCACCGTGCTCACGCTGCTGCTGGTGTTCGCCTCGGTGGCCATGGCCCTGGTGCCGCTGCTGCTCGCGCTGACCTCCATCGTCGCGTCCCTGGGCCTGTCGATGCTGGCCTCGCACGCCTTCCCCGACGCGGGCGTAGGCACCAACGTCATCCTGCTGATCGGGCTGGCCGTCGGCGTGGACTACACCCTCTTCTACCTCAAGCGCGAGCGCGAGGAACGGGCCCGCGCGGGCGGCCGACTGGCACCACCGGCCGTGGTGGAGCTGGCCGCCGCCACCTCCGGGCGGGCCGTCGTCCTCTCCGGCCTGGCCGTCGCCGCCTCGTCCGCGACGCTCTTCCTCGCCGACGACGTCATCTTCTCCTCGATCGCGGTCGGCGCCATCGTCGTCACCCTGGTCGCCGTCCTCAGCTCGCTGACCGTGCTGCCGGCCCTGTTGGCCGTACTCGGAGCGCGCGCCGAGCGGCGGGCCGCGCGCCGGGCGGAGCGCGCGGAGCGCGGCGGCAAGCCCGTACGCCCCCGTAAGCAGCGGGCGACCGGCCCCGGCCGGGCCACCGTGGCCGTGCTGCGCGGCGTCGGCAAGCGGCCCGCCGTGGCGCTCGGCGCCACCGTGCTCGCGCTGCTCGCCCTGGCCGCCCCGGCCCTGGCCCTGAACCTGACCGACATGGGCCGCGAGACGCACTCCCGCTCCGTGCCGGCCATGCGGGTCTTCGACCGGCAGAACGCCGCCTTCCCCGAACTCAAGGCCATGCACCAGGTGGTGGTGCGCGCCGACGCCTCGCGCTCGGCCGCCGTCACCAGGGCCCTGCGCGACCTGGCCCGCGAGGCCAAGGACGACCCGCGCCTGTCCGGCCAGAGCACGCTGGCCACCTCGCGGGACAAGCGGACCACCCTGCTCCAGCTCCAGGTGCCGCACCACGTCAGCACCGACGCGGCCCAGGACTCGCTGCGCACGGTCCGTGGCACCTACGTACCCGCCACCGTCGGCACGGTGGCCGGCGCCGAGGTCGCGGTCACCGGCGACGTGGCGCGCTACGCCGACTACCCCGCGCACCAGAAGGACAAGCTGCCGCTGATCATCGGGGCGCTGCTGGTCGTCACGTTCGCGATGACGGTGTGGGCGTTCCGCTCCGTGGTGCTCGGCCTGGTGGGCGTGCTGCTCAACCTGCTCTCGGCCGCGGCCTCGGTGGGCGTGCTGGTGCTGACCTTCCAGCACTCCTGGGCGGAGAACCTGCTGGGCTTCGACTCCACGGGCTCGATCGGCTCCCGGGTTCCGCTGTTCCTCTTCGTCATCCTCTTCGGGCTCTCCATGGACTACCAGGTCTTCGTGGTCAGCCGGATCAGGGAGGCGGCGCTGACGGGCGTGCCGACGCGGCAGGCCGTGACCGAGGGCATCGGCCGCTCGGCCGGCGTGGTCACCAGCGCGGCCGTGGTGATGGTGACGGTCTTCGCCAGCTTCGTCGGGCTGCACCTGATCGAGATGAAGCAGATCGGCTACGTGCTGGCGGTCGCCGTCCTGCTGGACGCGTTCGTCATCCGGATGCTGTTGCTGCCGGCGCTGATGCTGCTGCTCGGCGAGGCCAACTGGTGGCCCTCACACGGCGTGCGCCGGGCCCAGCGCCAGCCGGCGGCGGGCTCGGCCGCACCGTCCGCCGCGCACCCCGCCACCGACGCCGCCCGGCCCGTGGCGCCGTCCGCCCCGCACCCCGCCCCCTGACCGGCCGCCCGGCGCCGTCGCGGCCCCGCGACCGTAGGGTGAGCCGCATGGCCCCCCTGCCCCAGCCCGCCGACTGGTTCCTCACCGCCAGGTTCCACCTCTGGTACGGCGTGGGCTGGGTGACCCTGGGCCTGGGGCCGACGGCACTGGCCGTACGCGACGGGACGCGGGCCGAGCAGTACGTGGCGGCGGCGCTGATCACCCTGCTGGCCGCCGGATACGGGGCGCTGCTGCTCGCCGCGCGCCGCCCGGCGCTCCGCCCCCGGGCCTGGCTGCTGCTGCTCGGGCTGCTGCTCGGCACCGCGTCGTACCTCCTGGGGGGCGCCGCCGCGCTGTACGTGGCGGCGCTCCCGCAGTTCTGGGTCTTCGCCGACGGGCCCCGGTCCGCGATCAAGCTCAGCGGGTTCGCGGCGGTGGCCACGGCGCTGGGCGGCGAGGCGCCCCAGGGCCCCAGCCCCGACCTGTTCACCGGCAACCTCGTCGCCACCTTCCTCGCCTACGCCGCCGGCGTCGGACTCGGCCTGTGGATCTACCGCTTCGTCGGCCTGACCCGGGCCAGGGCCGACGCGCTGGCCGCCGAACTGGCGCGGGCCCAGCGCCGGTTGGCCGAGGCCCACCAGCGGCAGGGCGCGGCCGACGAACGCGAACGGCTCGCCCGCGACATCCACGACACGCTGGCCCAGGGCTTCGCGTCCATCATCGCGCTGGCCGAGGCGGCCCGTTCGGGTGTGGCCAGCGACCCGGACCGCAGCGCCCACCAGTTGCGCTCGATAGAGCGCACCGCGCGGGAGAACCTGGTCGAGGCCCGCGCGCTGGTCGGCGCCGCCCCGCACACCGGCGCCGCCCCCGGCACGCTGGCCCAGGCGCTGCGGCGCACCGTGGACCGGTTCGCGCAGGACACCGGCCTGACGGTGACCGCCGAACTGCCGGACGTCGCCTGCGACCAGCACGTCCGCATCGCCCTGCTGCGCTGCGCGCAGGAGTCGCTGGCCAACGTGCGCAAACACGCCGGGGCCTCTACCGTCAGTGTGCTGCTGGCCGCGCGGTCGTACGGGGTCGAGCTGGAGCTCATGGACGACGGGCGCGGGTTCGTGGTGAGCGACGCGGAGGGCTTCGGTCTGGACGGCATGCGCAAACGGCTGGCCGAGCTGGGCGGCGAGCTGAAGGTGACCAGTTCGCTCGGGGACGGCACCCGGGTGCTGGCCACCGTCCCCCGCACCGATCACGAGGAGTCGTAGCGCAGATGACGAAGCCGACGAGGCCGCACGACAGGGCCCCCGCCACCCCTGCCTCCCGCGAAGAACCCCCCCGGCCGGCCGCCGGCACGTCCGCCACGGACCCGGCGCCGGCCGCCGGACCGGTGCCCGCGCCCGAGGGGGGCGGGCGGCGGATCCGGGTCCTGGTGGCGGACGACCACGCGGTGATGCGCGCGGGCGTGGTGGCCCTGCTGGCGCCGGAACCCGGCGTGCTCATCGTGGGCGAGGCGGCCGACGGCGCCGAGGCCGTGGCGGCGACGCGCGCCCTGGCCCCCGACGTGGCCCTGCTCGACCTGCGGATGCCGCGCATGGACGGGGTCACGGCCACCGCGGAGATCGTCGCCGGCCCGACGGCGACCCGGGTGCTGATCCTCACCACGTACGACACCGACGCGGAGATCGAGCGGGCGGTGGAGGCGGGGGCCGTGGGCTACCTCCTCAAGGACGCCTCGCGCGAGCAGCTGGTGGCCGCGATCGAGGCCGCGGCCCGGGGCGAGACGGTGCTGGCCCCCCAGGTCGCCGAACGCCTGGTGGCCCGGCTGCGCCGACCGGCCCCCGTCGCCCTGACCGGCCGCGAACTGGAGGTGCTGGGCGCGGTGGCCGACGGCCTGTCCAACGCGGAGATCGGCCGCCGGCTGGTCATCGGCGAGGCCACGGTCAAGACCCACCTGCTGCGGGTCTTCGCCAAGCTGGACGTCAGCGACCGCACCCACGCGGTGGTGGTGGCCCTGGACCGCGGCCTCCTCACGCGCACGCCTCCGCCGGCGTAGCGGGCGCCTCGGGCGACCCCGGGCCCGGGGCGCCGGGTTCGGGGGCGCCCCCGCCGGGGCCGGCGAGCAGGACGTGGACGACCACGGACAGGGCCGCGCAGATCGCCGCGCTCGCCCACAGGACGGTCTGCCAGGCGTCGGTCAGGCCCCGGGCGACGAGGTCCAGGAGCCCGGCCCTGGCGTCGGCGGGCAGCGTGGACAGCGGACCCGTGAGGTCGCCGGCGTTCGCGCTGTCGGCCAGCCCCGCGGCGGTCAGCCGTCCGGACCCGCCCGGGGAGGCGGGGGAGGGGCCGAGTTCGTCGGCCAGTCGGCCGCGCGTCAGGCCGACCAGGGCCGAGCTGGCCGCGGCGATGACCAGGGCCTCGCTGCCCAGCCGTAACGTGTTGAGGAAGCCGGCCGCCGCCCCGGTGGCCTCGGGCGGCACGGCGTCCAGTACCGCGCCGTCGACCAGCCCGAAGTTGAGGCCGAGGCCGACGCCGAGGGTGAGCAGGGGCCCGGCCAACGTCACCGGGCCCGCTCCCGGTTGGAGGACGACGGCGAGCCAGCCCACGCCGACGGTCAGACACGCCAGGCTGAGGCCGAACACGTGCCGGGTGGACAGGCCCCACCGGAGCAGCCCGCCGGCCAGCAGCGGGGTGCCCAGGATCGGCAGCGTCATCAGCAGCATGGTCGCGCCCGCCGCTCGGCTGGAGGTCCGGTGCGCGACCAGCAGGTAGTTCGGCAGCAGCGGCAGCAGCACGACGAAGGAGAAGGTGACCACCACGGGGATCAGGCACAGCGCCAGGAACCTGGCGTTGCGCAGCAGCCCCAGGTCGAGCATCGGGTACGGGGCGCGCCGCTCCCAGGCGACGAAGACCGCGAGCAGCAGCGCCGCGCCGGCCAACAGCCCCCGTACGCCGCCACTGCCCCAGCCCCAGTGCGGCCCCTCGACCGTGCCGAGCAACAGCAGGAAGAGGCCGGTCACCAGGGTCGCGGTGCCCACCCAGTCCACCCGTGTCGCCGCCGTGCCGCGCGACTCCCGCAGGAAGGGGACGGCGCACAGCGCCAGCAGCGTCAGCACCGCGTGCAGCCCGAAGAAGGACCGCCAGCCCAGCGCGTCCGACAGCACGCCCGCCGCCATGGCGCCCAGCGCGAGTCCGGCGCCCGTCACGATGCCGACGGCCGCGAACACCCGGCCGCGCGCTGGGCCCGTGAACGTCGCGGCCAGCAGGGAGACGCCGCTGGTCAGCAGCGCGGCGGCGCCGACACCCGCCGCGCCGCGCAGTACGTCGAGCACGACGATGTCGCTGGTGGCCGCGCTCGCCGCCGAGGCGAGCGCGAACAGCAGGCCGCCCGCGGCGAACACGCGGCGTCGGCCGACCAGGTCGGCCAGGCAGCCGCAGGCGAGCATGAAGCTCGCGAAGGTCAGGTTGTAGCCGTGCACCACCCACCCCAACGCCTCCAGCGACGCGTTCGTGTCCCGCGCGATGTGAGGGAGCGCCACCCCCGACCCGGTCACCGAGGTCGGCAGGACGAGCAGGGCCACCAGCACGGCGACCAGGGTCAGGGCCGGCCGGGGCCGCCGCTCGCCCCCGGGCCCGGCGCCCGCCGTCCCCACCGGCCCCGGGGAGTTCGCCGGGTGCCGCGCGCGTCGCGCGTCCGGTGTCGACCGCTCGCTCATCGCGCCACGGGGACGCAGCCGAGCAGGCCACCGTCGATGACCAGGTCCTGACCGGTGATGTACGCGGCATCCCGGGAGGCCAGGAACGCCACGGCCGCCGCGACGTCGTCGGGGTGGCCGAGGCTGCCCAGCGGGACCTCGGCGGCGGTCCGGGCCTCGGCGTCGGGGTCCGCGTTGGCACCCCGGTACATGGGGGTGTCGATGTAGCCGGGGCTCACGGAGTTGACCCTGATGCCGCGCGGGGCGAGTTCGGAGCCCAGGGTGCGGGCGAGGCTTTGCGCGGCGGCCTTGCTGGCGGAGTACACGGACGCGACGGGCAGCCCGCGACGCAGCGTCCAGGAGGCGTTGATGACGATCGCGCCGCCGTCGCGCAGCAGCGGCAGCACGCCGCGCAGAGTGCGGAAGACACCCTTGAAGTTCACGTCGACCGTGTGGTCGATGTCCTCCTCGGTCAGTTCGGCGCTCGACTTGAAGACGCCGACACCGGCGTTGGCGAAGACCACGTCGAGCGTGCCGCGCCAGGTCTCGACCTCGCGTACCAGGTGGGCGAGGTCGGCGCGGGAGGTGGCGTCGGCCCGTACCGCGAGCGCTTGGCCGGGGGCGTCCAGGTGGGCCAGCGCGGCATCCAGGCGCGCCGGGTCGCGGCCGGTGACGACGACGTGCGCGCCCTCGTCGAGAAGCCGGCGCGCGGTGGCCAGGCCCATGCCGCTGGTGCCCCCGGTGATCAGGGCGGTGGTGTGGGTGAATCGCTGCATGTGAGCGATCCTCGGCCGGGTCGCACGGGCCCGACAGTGCCGGCTGGACCCGGGTCCGTCACCACCACCCTCAGCCCGACGCGGGCTCCGGGACCGGCTCCGACGCGGACTTTGGCACGGGCTTCGGGGCCGGCTCCGGAGCAGCGAGCACCGTGGCCAGTCGGGCCGCGGTCTCGGTGCCCGGCGCCGGGGTGTACAGCAGCAGCCGGTGGCCGGGCAGGTCCGGCAGGGGCAGCGTGGTGTACTCGAAGACCAGCTCGCCCGCCTCGGGGTGGTCCAGGGTCTTGGCGCCCTGCGCCGCGCTGCCGACGGGGTGTTCGGCCCAGAGCCCGGCGAAGGCGGGGCTCGCGGCGCACAGGTCGCGGGCCAGCCGGCCGAACTCCGGGTCGTCCGGGTAGCGGGCGGCGTCGGCGCGGAACTGGCCGACGATCTCGCGCGCCGCCTCCTCCCAGTGGCGCAGGGCCGAGCGGAAGCGGGCGTCACAGAAGAAGCTGACCAGACAGCTGTGGTCGGCCTCGGTGTATCCGAACACCAGGCGGGCGGCGTGGTTGACGGCCACCAGCCGCCAGTGTCGGTCGATGACGTAGGCGGGGCGCGGCAGCCAGCCGTCGATCACCCGGCGCAGCGCGGGAGAGACCTCCCGCTCGCCCGGGGGTGGGGGCGGCGGGTTGAGCCCGGCCAGCAGGTACAGGTGCTCCCGCTCGGCGGCGTCCAGACGCAACACCGCCGCGACGGCGTCCAGAACCTCCGCCGACACGTTGATCTCCCGGCCCTGCTCCAACCACGTGTACCAGGACACGCCCACGCCGGCGAGCACCGCCACCTCCTCGCGCCGCAGTCCCGGCGTGCGCCGCCCGCGCCCGGCCGGCATGCCCACGTCCGCCGGGGTCAGCCGGGCGCGGCGCGAGCGCAGGAACGCGCGCATCTCGGTGCGACGTCGTTGTCGAGCGCCCGCGGGCAGCCGGGAGATGTCCACCGGCCCATGCTAGGCAACGCCGCCCCAGGTCCCCAACGGCCCCGTCCCCGCTCCCCGCCCGCCCCGTCTCGCGTCCGGGCCGGGTGCGCGCCGCGCGGCGGGTGCGCGCTGCCGCGCCGCGCGTGTCACGACGTAGGCGTCAGCCGCAGGCGCCCCGCCGCGTGCGCCGCGACCCCGCCGCCCTGCTGGGTCACCGCCCCCCCGCGCCCCGCTCCGGTGGCTACTTGTCCCGTGGGTAGGTGGCGATGACCTCGCCCCGGGGGTTGGCCTTGAGGTAGCCGGAGCCGTAGTCGTCGGACAGGTAGACGCTCATGCTGGGGCCGTCGCCGAAGGTGGTGGAGGCGGGGCTGACGACGAGGTAGCGGCTGGTCGGCTGGTCGACGTTGAGCGACTTGTCCGCCTTGCGCATCAGGTCCGGCAGGGCGTCCCAGTCGAAGGCGTTCAGGTCCACCGGCTGGGTGCCGGTCATCGTCGTGCCGCCCGCGCCGTCCCGGACGGCCGACTCGCCGCCCCGGTAGCTGAACCGGTCGTAGCGCTTGGTGCTGCCCTTGACGAGCGCCTCGGCCGAGATGTGCTCGGGGTAGACCACGAAGCCGGTGACCCTGCTGCCGCCCATGACCGGCCGCAGCTTGGCGACGGCCTGCCGGATGCCGTCCGGCGTGAGCAGGTTGGTCACCTGGTCGGTGCCGCCTGCGGGCGCGCCCGACGGGGGTGTCGAGGTCGAGGACGTGTCGCGCTGGGGCGTGGTGTCCGCCGCCGACTGGCCGGGCCCGGGTGTCTGGCGGGAGCCGGCGGCGCCCGTCTTGTCGTCGGGCCGGGGCAGCGCCACCCACAGCACCGCCGCTGTCGCGACCGCGGTGGCCAGCACCAGGGCGGCCGTGGTCAGCCGCCTGGTCCGCAGCCGGCGCCGCGCGGCGCCCGGGTCGGGGGCGGGCGGCGGGCTGATCCGGTACGCCCTGCTGTCGCCGAACCCGCCGCGCCCCGCAGTCCCCGCGCCGGTCGGCCCGGCTCCCGCGCCGGTCGACCCGGAGCGCGTGCCCGCGCCGGTCGCCCCCGAGGGAGAACCCGCCCCCGCGCCCAGCGGACCCACCCCGGCCCCCGCCCCCACGCGCGCACCCGACGCACCCGCGCCCTGGCCCGCACCGGCACCGGTCATCCCCGAGCCCGCACCGGCACCGGTCATCCCCGCGCCCGCCCCGGCACCGGCCGTACCCGTGCCGCCCGAGCCCGCCCCGACACCCGCCGTGCCGCTCGCCCCCGTCGTGCCGCCCAAGCCCGTGGTACCGCCCGTACCACCCGAGCCCGCGACACCGCCCGAGCCCGTCGCGCCGCCCGGGCTCCCCGCCCCCGCCCCGTGGCCCGCGAGCGGGGTCTGGCCGCTCGGTGGGGCCAGCGGGAACGAGGTGGGCGCGGGCGGCGTGTCGCCGGGGCCCGGCGCCGGGGCCGTCTCGTCCAGGTCCGCGGTGTTCATCGGGGCCGTGGTCCGTGGCTCGGGGCCGCCGGCGGCCAGCGCGCCGCCGGCGACGCCCGCCCCCGCGCGGGTACCCGCGCCCGTCGGGTCGCCCGTCGCCTCGGCCACCGCCATGGCCGTGGTGAGCATGCGGTCCAGGGTCTCGGCGTCGGGGCGCGCGTCCGGGTCGCGTACCAGCAGCAGCGTCAGCAGTTCGGTGAGCGGGCCGGCCTGGCGCGGCGGCGGCACGTCGTCGTGGAGTACGGCGGCGAGGGTGGCCAGCGTGTTCTCGCGGCGCAGCGGGTGGCGGCCCTCGACGGCGACGTACAGCAGCATGCCCAGCGACCAGAAGTCGGCGGCGGGGCCACCGGGCTTGCCCCGCACGCGTTCGGGGGCCATGTAGTCGGGTGAGCCGATGATCGAGCCGGTGGCCGTGAGACTGGTGGACTCGCGGATGGCGGCGATACCGAAGTCCGTGAGCACGGGCCGGCCGTCGCGCCGCAGCAGCACGTTGGCCGGCTTGACGTCGCGGTGTTCGATGCCGACCGCGTGCGTGGCGCGCAGCGCCGCGAGTATCCCGCCGCCGAGCCGGGCGGCTTCGGCGGGCGCCATCGGGCCCCGGTCGAGTCGGCCCTGGAGGGAGCCGCCGGCGACCAGTTCCATGACGATCCACGGGTACGCGTCGTCGCCGCCGTCCACGATGTGGTGAATGGTCACCACATTGGGGTGGTCGACGCGCGCCAGGGCGCGGGCCTCGCGCAGCACGCGGGCCCGCAGCAACCGGGCCGCCGCCGGGTCGTACTCGGCGAGCGCCGGGTCCGGCGGGCGCACCTCCTTGAGCGCGACGTCGCGGTGCAGGGCCAGGTCAAGGGCCCGCCACACCATGCCCATGCCACCGCCGCCGAGCCGTTCTCTCAGCTCGAAGCGGTCGTCGATCACTCGTCTCACGATGTCCCCCGGGGTTCCGCGGTGCGCCAGTGACGCCGTCAACGCCATCAAAAGGATGCGCCATCGGGCGGTCGGCCGAGCAAGAGGGTCGCACGTGCGCACGCCACCGCCCGGGCCCCGTCGCGCCCGCCTCCCACCCGACCACCCAACCCCCGCCCCCGTCCACCCACCGGGCCCCGCCCGCTCCCGCCCGGGCGGGTCAGGCCAGGTCAGGGCAGGTCACCGCCGCCGGGCCCGCCCCGGCCCGGCGCATCGCCCCCGCCCGCGAACACCCCCGCCCGCGCCGTCGCCCCCGGCCACCGGCCCCGCCCTACCGCCGCCCGGCCCGCCCGTTACCGCCGCGCCGGCCCACGCGACCGGCGAACGAACTCCGGGGGAACTCTTCCCACGGCGTGTCCGGCGCGCACGACGGGCGGGGCCGCGCTCGCGCGTGTGGCGCTCCCGCCAGGTGTCGCGGCGCCCCCGGTCGCGCGGTCCGGGAGCGGTCCCGACGGGATGGGGCATGCTCGCGGCCCGACCTTCCCGAGCCGGCTGACCCCCGGCCGGCTCACCTCCCGAACCTCCTGGACCCCCCGGCCCTCCGGGCTTCCCGAACCCCCCAGACCCCCCGGCCCCCCCGGGTCTCGCGGCCCCGTGGGGGCGCGCCAGTGGAGGGGCGCACACCGCCTCCCGAGGGGCAACGGGCGCGTTGCCGGCCACTTCTGCCCGTATCGCGTCACTGGAAGTAAGAAAGTGACTACTTGTGCCTTCGACGTCTGCGAGGGTGGCTACGATTCGCCCCCTCCCCGGGGGCCCATCGCGGAGGTGTGCGGTGCGCTCACACTGGGGTTGGCTGCTGGCGGCGGTATGCGTCGAGGCGGCCATCGCCGTACTCCACGTCCTCGTCGGCGGCGGTGCCCTCGCCGTGTTCCTGGTGGCCGGCCCGCTGCTGGCGGCGTACCGGCTCACCGCCACGCGTACGGCGGCGGTCGCCGGCCTGGCGGTGCTGCTCGCCGTGGTGCTGCCCGCTCACGCGGGCGACGCGGTGGGGCCGACGCGCGCGGACTACCTCAACGACGTGCTGGCGGTGGCCAGCGGCGGGCTGAGCGCGACGCTGGTGGCCAGCGCGCGGACCCGCTCCCGACGGGCCGAGGACCGCACCCGGCACGGGTACGCGCGCATGCGCCGCACGCACGCCCGCACCCGCCGCGCCTACGCCCGCACGCGCGAGGCGTACGCCACGACCCGGCACACGCTGCTGCGCACCCGGCGGCTGCTCGCCCACGTCCAGCGCGTCCACGCGCGCACCAGGGACGCCCGGGACGAGGCCCGACGCGCGCATCGCGAGACCCACCGGGCGCTGCTGCGGATGACCCGGATCGCCCAGCTCAGCCAGCAGGCCATCGTGCGCCCGCTGCCCCCGGCGATCGGCGACGTGGAGCTGGCCGTACGCACCCGCTCGGCCACCGAACACGCGCTGATCGGCGGCGACCTGCACGATGCGATCCTCACCCCGACCGGGCCGCGGCTGATCGTCGGCGACGCCAAGGGGCACGGTCTGGACGCGGTCCGGCTGAGCGCGGCGGTGCTGGCCGCGTTCCGACAGACGGCGGCGGCCGAGCCCGACCTGGCCCGGCTCGCCCGCACCCTGGACACCCGCATCGCGGGCGAACTCGGCGCCGAGGACTTCGTCACGCTGGTGCTGGCCGACTTCGCGCCCGGCGAGGTGCGCCTGGTCAACTGCGGCCATCCGCCGCCGCTGCGGGCCGGACGCGATCTCGAAGTGCTGGAACCCGCCGCCCCCTCACCACCGTTGGGGCTGACGCCCGAACCGGCTCTCCAGCGCGTCGTCCTGGCGCCCGGCCAGCGGCTCCTGCTGTACACCGACGGGCTCGCCGAGGCCCGCGACGCCAAGGGCGCGCTGTTCCCCCTCGACTACCAGGTGCGCGACGCGCTCGGCGGACCCACGCTGGACGCCTCGCTCGGCCGGCTGCTCGACCTGCTGTACGCGCACGCCGGCACGGCCACCGCCGACGACCTGACCCTGATCCTGGCCGAACCCGCCCCCTCGCCGGCGCCGAGCCCCGTCCCGCACCCCGGCGCCGAGCCGCCCACGAACCACACCGCGCCGGTCCGCCCGCCCCCGGCGTCCGGCCCGCCCCCCGCGCCGGAACCGCAGCCCGCGCCGATCGCCTCGGCCGCGCCGGTCGCGCCCGCCCCGTCGTACACCGCGCGCGCGAAACCCGAGCGGTGCCCGCAGGAGTGACGCGCGGCCTCCGTTTTCGGCCAGGTACGGCGGAGCTCCGGCGGCCCGCGCGAAGCGCCCGCGCGCCGGGTGCGACGTCCGCCGCGCGGGCGTCGGACCCGCGCCAGATACGTCCGGTCACCACCACCGGCCGCGCCCCCGCCTTGATCGGCCACCGTCAAGTCGAGCGCGGATACCCAGAGTTGGACGGTACGTAGAGCGACCGGGGCAGATGGGAGGAGGGGTACCGGCGAACATCGGCTGAACCGTACTCGTATCGACGGGGGTCAAAGCGGCTGTGTACTACAGCTGATGCGGTACGCACGAGATCAGCCGGATGACCGATGCGGTCCGCACAGGGTGCCCCGTACCGTAGTGGTCCCGCGTTCTTTCAGGGCGGGCAACGGGTCGGGAGCGCCCGCCACGCACCGGACCCGTTGGATTCCCCGACCGGGGAGGCCCACGTCGCCTCCTGCTCCGGCGGGGACTGGGTTGAGGGTCCTGGCATCGCCAGCCGGGGCCCTCAACACTCGGACAGCCGCCGTCGTGGCCGCCCCCACCCCCGCCCTCCCGCACGCCTTCCGGTCTCGACCCGACCCCCGCGTCTGCGAGCGTCCCGGCCTCCCGGGTGGTCGGCCAGGGTGCGGCGGGCCCCGCCCCGGTGGGCACGCCGACGGCCCCGCCGCCCGCTCCCCCGGCCGCCCTCCCCGGTCGCGCCGCTCCCCGGGTCGGCCCGGCCGGCCGCTGGGCCCGTGGGCCCGTTACTCCGCCTCGCTGACGCGCAGTTCGGCCAGGAAGGCCCGGGTGTCCCGCGCCGTCTGGTCGGGTGTCGGGCGTGGTCCGGAGGTGATGACCGGCTGGGCCGTGACGGTCGCGGCCTTGTTCCCCCAGACGCACCGCGCGCTGGTCGTCTCCGCCACCTCGTACCGCACGCACCGCAACGTGCCGCCGATCGACCCCGGGTCGTAGCTCCGCGTCGCGTCGGACGTGACGTCCGTGCCGAGGATCATGGAGACGGCGGCATCGTCCTCGCCCGGATCGGAGACGTCGATGATCGGATCGAGGTCCAGGGTGATCGCGTACGCGCGCTTTCCGTTCGTGTCGCGGTACGTCGCGCGGGCCGTCCGATGCGTGGCGTCGCGGTTCTCCGTCCGCCCGATCTGCTCCCACACGGAGTCGCCCTCGTCCGCGAGCCGGTAGGCGCCGAACCCGGTCGGGAACTCGGCGGTGTGCCGCACGGGTTGGTCCGACCCGTCGTCGCCGACCACGAGCCAGACCCCGATCGCCCCGGTGGCGACCAGAACGGCCGCCACCGCCCCGCCGACCAGACGCCGCCGCCGGCGCCGTCGGTCGGCCGTCGCCCTGAGCGCCGCCCAGTCCAGGGGTGGCGTGCCCGCGTCGTCGCTCGCCGCCGGGTGCGCGGGCGAGCTTGCCTGGGACATGTCATCAGCCGGTGCCGCGTCGTTCGTCATGCGCATCCCCCCGAGTGGTCGGCGACGCGGCGTTCGGCGGCGGCCGAACCCCACGCGCGCACGGCCGCCCCGGTGCGGGACCGGTCACCGAGCGCCGTCGCCCGCCCCACCGTAGTTCCGAAGATCACCCCGGGGCCACGGAGTTCGGCACCGACCTCGCGTGACCCGTCACCGGCGCCGGGTGGGCGCGCTCGCCAGGCCCGGGGCCGCGCCGCCACGCGGGTGAGCTGACGGGTGCACCTTCTCGCGAGGGGCGGGACCGCCCGGGGGCGAGCCGGCCGTACGGGCCCGGTGGGCGCGGGTGCGCGCGTTGACGGTGCACCGGTCAGGTGTCGCTAGGCCGGGCGCGACCTTCTAGCCGGCTTCGGGGGTGTGCCCCGACTCCGGGGAGCGGAGCCCGTCGGCGTCGGCCGTCCACTCGATGCCGCCACCGACGGGACGGAGGAAGGCGATACGTTTTCCGTCGACCTCGGGGTCGAACAGGAGATCTTCCACGCTGTGGACCGACTGGAGCACACCGATCCGGTCGGCGAGTGGGTCGTACGCCCGCTCGCCCGGCTGGGGTCCGTGGTATCCGGAGTCGCTCATTCTGATGGTCATGCGTCCCCTTTCGCATTCTCGTCGCGGCCGTAAGAGGGTTCGAGTGGGTTCTCGTATCGGGAGCGGCATGTGGTGTCTATTCCCCGTTTTGAACAACTCCCCCCGAACGAGCGCTGAATTACGAGGGGAAAACGCGGCCGAAGAAACGCTTCTCGGCCATTCGCGCTCCTCCGCGCCCGCCACCCCTCGCCCGCCCGCGCGGCCACCGCTACGCGTTGACCAGCCGTGTTGGCCACGGGATGCGGTCGCCTCGGCACGGTGGGTCCGCTCACCCCGCGCTCGGTCGACGCCCCGGGCGCGGAACTCTCCCGCCGCGACTCCCATTCCCGCGACCGACCGCGCCCGTGCCCACAGCGCGTACGCGCGAGCCGTCGCGGCCCGCGCCACGGAACCCCGTATTTCACTACCGCGCGGTAGATTCCCGCCGCTCGCCCAACCCATTTCCCACGCCCCGGATATGTCCCTGAAGCACGGCTTTTCTCGCGCCCGAGCGCGCCCCCCGCGGGCGTTCCTCACCGTACGCGTCCCCAGCGTCGCGCTCCGCCGCGCGGGGCGGCAGCGCATCCCCGGCCAAAAGCGGAGGCCCGCCCCCGCGCTTCCCGCGCTCCTCCGGGCGGCGGCGGCACCCCCACACCCCCGGCCCGCCTCGCGTGCGGCGCCCCGAGCCGGCGTGAGGGCCCCCGGGCCGACGTTGGCCGATATGCGACGATCACCGCTGACGGAAACCCATCGGACGGCGCTTCTCGGGGGAGCTCATGCCACGGCCTGACGACGACTACGAGCCGGTCTTCAAGAAGAGCAAGTGGGGGACCAACCGGTACGTCTACAACGCCGACAACCCCGTGGGCCTGGCCCTGATCATCCTGAGTTGCGTCGTCGTCGTGGTGTTCCTGTACCTGATCACGGCGAGGAAGGGGCCCTTCGCCCTCCCCGAGTCGACGCCCCCACCGACGTACACCCCGTCCACCTTCACCTGGGACCCGCCCCCCGTCGCCCCGCCCACCACCACCACCCCGCCCACTCCCGACAACTGACCGCCAGGCCGGGCGGGTCGGGGCGATTGGCCCAGGAATCCGGAGCCGGAGTGACCTCCGGGGGCGGTCACTCCGGTTCGTACGGTGGGGGCATGGATACGCCGACGCCTTCGGGCCCCCTGGGGGATGCCTCCCCTTCGCTGATGCTGACACGGCGGGATGCCGCCGAGACCTGTGCCGATCCGAGCGGCGTGATGTCGCTGTTGGGCGAGTCGGACGGGTTCACGAGCTACCGCTCCCGCTTCGCCGAGGGGGCGGTGGGGGCGCCGGCCCACTTCCACACGAGGGCGACGGAGCTGTTCTTCGTGATCGGCGGCTCGTTGCGGGTGCTGGTGGGGGAGGAGGTCACGGTTCTGGACGCGGGTGACTTCCTGGCGGTGCCACCGCGCACACCGCACGCCTTCGCGGCGGCGCCGGGTGCCGAGGCGGACGCCCTGTTCGTGTTCTCGCCGGGGCTGGGCCGGTTCGACTACCTGCGCCTGCTCGGGCGGGTGCTGCGGGGCGAGGCCGACCCGCGGGAGATCGCCGAGTCCGCGGAACGGTTCGACAACCACTACGTCGACAGCCCCGCGTGGCGCGCCGCGCTGGACGCCACGGTGTGAACGGCCGGGCGCCACGGTGCGGGGCGGCGCGGTGCGGACGCGACGGCGCGATGTGCCCGCGTCGCGTACAGGTGTCGGGCAGCGGTGTCGCGCGCCCGCGTCGCGCTTCGGTGTCGCGTACGGGCGCCACGCACCGCTCGGCGCGCCGGCGTCATGTGTCGGTGTCGGGTGACGCCGTTCTCGACTAACGCCGGCCGTGGACTGGGGAATTCGGGGGGCGATTCCGAACACGGGCCGCGTTCTGCGGTCTTCGGGCGGGGCGGGAATTGGCGTGGGGCGGGGCGGGCGGCCCGATCCGCCGTTTCCGGGCGGTCGCGCGGGAGGGGCGCGCCGTCGTGTCGGGGAATGTGGTGGCGGCAATTCACGACGCGTGACCGGTGTCGTACGGAACGGCGGCCCTTTCCGGCGGGCCGGTGGTCACGGCCGGGTGGCGGGCGGTGGACGCGGGGCGTCACGGAATGGATTCGAGGCGTTCCATGTTGTCCTCGCCCCACTGGCCGAGCGGGGTCAGGACGGCCAGCAGCGAGCGGCCGAAGTCGGTCAGCGAGTACTCCACCTTGGGCGGGACCTGCTGGTGGACCTCGCGGTGCACCAGGCCGCTGGCCTCCAGCTCGCGCAGTTGCAGGATCAGCATCCGCTCGCTGACGCCCTCCACGGCACGGCGCAACTCGCCGAAGCGCAGGGGCCGCTCGTCGAGCCAGAACAGGATCAGCCCTTTCCATTTGCCGCCCATGACGTCGATCGCGGCATCGAGTCCACACGTATAGCTGCGCTTTTTCACCGGCGATTCCCCTGACAAAAGTGTGCGTACCCAACAGAAATGTAGGTACTTGCGGAAGTCGAAGTGCCCTCGCAGCATGGAACAGGCTGAGCGGCGCGATCGCAACAACGTGTACGCCGCCCCGTGTTGAGCCGCCTTTTCCCGGCTCCACGCGCAGGACATTCCACCGCTGACAGGAGCACCGCATGACCGAGCAGCATCGCGTTCCCGTGACCGTCGTCGGCCTGGGCCTGATGGGTACGGCGCTCGCCGAGGCGTATCTGGACGCGGGGCATCCGACCACCGTGTGGAACCGGACCGCCGCCCGGGCCGCGCCGCTGGTGGCCCGGGGCGCCACACACGCCCCCACCCCGGCGGCGGCCGTCGCGGCCAGCCCGCTGACCCTCGCCTGCCTGACCACCTACGAGGACACGATCGCGGCGTTGGAGCCGGCCGGCGCGGCGCTGGAGGGGCGGGCCCTGGTCACCCTCAACAGCGGGTCGCCCGCCGGGGCCCGACGGATGGCCGCCTGGGCGGGCGGGCACGGCGCGCGCTATCTGAGCGGGGCGATCAAGAACGTGCCGGCGGCGGTGGGCGCGCCGGACACCCTGCTGTACTACGGCGGCGACGGTGCCGTGTTCGCGGAGTACGCCGACACGCTGCGGGTTCTCGGTGGCGACACCGTCCACCTGGGCGAGGACACGGACCTGGCCGCGCTGTACGAGATGGCGGTGGGCGGCACCCTGTTGCCCGCGCTCGTCGGCTTCTTCCAGGGCGCGGCGGCCCTCCAGTCCCGTGGGCTGTCGGCCGCCTCGATGGTGCGGTTCACCGTCAAGTGGCTGGAGATGGTCAACTCGGTCCTGCCGGGCCTCGCCGACGAGATCGACCGCGGCGACTACACCCGCCCCGCCTCGTCGGTGGGCATGTTCCTCGCCGGGGCGGGCCACGACAAGGAGTTCGGCGCGGAGGCGGGCCTGGACGTCACCTGGCACGAGCCCTTCCACGACCTGCTGCGGAAGGCGGTCGCGGCCGGACACGGCGACCACAGCATCGCCGCCCTGACGGAGGTGCTGAAGCGACCCGGGCACGCGGGCCGGCCCGCGCCCGGCGGGGTGTCAGCCTGATCGGTGGCGTCGGCCGTCCGCCGGGGCGGCCGGCTCCTCGGGCGCCGCGCCGGCGGCCTCGTCGTACGCCGCGCGCGCGTGGGCGATGACGCCGCGATGCCGCTCGGCCCAGTCCACCAACCCCGACAGATACGAGTACAGCTCCTCCGCGACGGGCGTGAGGCCGTACTCGACCTTGGGCGGCACGGTGGGGTAGACGGTGCGGACCAGCAGGCCGTCGCGCTCCAGCCGGCGCAGGTTCAGCGTGAGCATCCGCCGGCTGATCCCCTCCACCGCGCGCTCCAACTCGGTGAACCTGACCGGGCCACGGGCCGCCGCGACCAGGATGCTGATGCTCCACTTGCCCGCCACATGGTCCAGGACCTCCACCAGCGGGCACGCCTCGGCGATGACCTGACCGGGTACACGCGTGTGCCTGTGGGACATAAAAGTGCCTCCTTCCGCACCGGGCCAAGGGTTACAGAAGATGGCCGCTGTAACAAATAGTGCCCTTAAGGGAGGCGTCACCATGTCCCCATCCGCCACCCGGCGCAGTGCGTCACCGTGGCTGACCGTCGCGGTGCTCTGTGTCGGCCAGATGATGATCGTCCTGGACCAGAACATCGTGAACGTGGCGTTGCCCGCCGTGCAGAACGGACTCGGGTTCTCCTCCGAGAACCTCGTCTGGGTGGTCAACGCCTACGTCATCCCCTTCGGCGGTCTGCTGCTGCTCGCGGGGCGACTTGGCGACCTGGTCGGCCGCAAGGTGGTCTTCCTGACGGGGATCGCGCTGTTCAGCGTCGCCTCGGTGGCGTGCGGGGCGGCCACCAGCGAGTCGATGCTGATCGCGGCCCGCTTCGTCCAGGGCGTCGGCGGGGCGGTGGCCTCCGCCTGTGTGCTCGGCATGGTGGCGACCATGTTCGAGGGGCCGCGCGAGCAGGCCCAGGCGATCGCGGCGTACAGCTTCGCCTCGGCGGGCGGGGGCGCGGTCGGGCCGCTGCTCGGCGGGCTGCTCACCGACGCGCTGAGCTGGCACTGGATCTTCTTCATCAACGCGCCCATCGGCGCCGTGCTGATCGTGGTGGCCCTGCGCGTGGTCCCGCGCGACCGGGGCGAGGGGCTGGGCAAGGGCACCGACTTCCTGGGGGCCTTCCTGGTCACGACCGGGATGACGCTGCTGGTCTACACGATCGTGGAGGCGGAGAAGATCGGCTGGGCCGCGCCCCGGACCCTGGTGCTCGGCCCGCTGTCCCTGGTGTCGCTCGTCGGCTTCGTCGTCCGGCAGGACCGGGCCGCCCAGCCGCTGCTTCCGTTGCGACTGCTGCGCTCGCGAAGCCTGGCCGCCGCCAACATCGTGCAGTTCCTCATGATCGCGGGCATGTTCGGCCTGCTGTTCTTCGGCACGCTCTACGTCCAGCGCGTGTTGGCGTACGACTCGCTCCAGGCCGGCCTCGGCTTCGTCCCCATCGCCGTGGTGATCGCGGCCATCTCGCTGGGCCTGTCCGCCCGGCTGCTCACCCGGTTCGGTCCGCGACCGGTCCTGCTGCTCGGGCTCGGCCTGGTCACCGTCGCGTTCGTCCTGCTCTCCTTCGGCCGGGCCGACGGCACGTACGTGGTGGACTTCCTGCCCGCCGGCCTGGTCATGGGCCTGGGCGTGGGGCTGGCCATTCCGGCCATGATGGGTCTGGGCATGGCGGCCGTGACGCCGGCCGAGTCCGGCATCGCCTCCGGGCTGTTCAACACCACCCAGCAGATCGGTGGCGCCATCGGCCTCACCGTGCTCAGCAGCTTCGCCAGCGCCCGCACCGAGCACCTGGCCGCCGGCGGGGCGAGCGAGACCGACGCGCTGCTCGGCGGCTACCACGTGGTGTTCCTGATCGCCGCCGGGTTCGCGCTGACCGCCCTCGTCGTCGGCGCCGTACTCCTGCGCCCCCAGCCACCCGCCGCGACGCCGCACGAGGGCGCGCCGCGCGCACGGGACGCCGCCCTCTCCTGAGCGCCAGCCACCCGCGACGGCCCGCCCCCCTCCCCTGGGGCGGGCCGTCGCGGCGTTCGGCGCGGTGGTGTCGGCTCGCCGGCGGCTTCCGCTCACGCACCGGACGGACGGATGGCGCGGTGGCCAACTCTCCATTGTCCGCCAGCACGTTGACGATTTCCCGGCCCGGGGGCCCGGGGGCCCGGGGGCCCGGGGGCCCGGCGGCCCTGTGACCCGGTGCCCCGGCGGCCCGCGTCCGGCGGGCGCCGCCGCTGTCTCGGCCGAACCCGCTGCCTGATCGCATCCGTCCGCGCGGGCGAGGTCACCTCCCTGGGCGCGGAACCGTTCCGACGGCCGGTTCGACGCTCGTGTCCGGTCTCGCTGAGGATGAGGCGGGGTGATGCTCTGACCTGGGGTGCCTCAAGTTGAGTGAGACGCTTCTGGAGATTCCGTCTCGGTCACGATGACGTGTCTGGCCTGGGGCAGGAGGTCGCGTGGGCCGGCTCGTTCGGCGGGTGGTGCGCTTCGTGGGCGTCGATGAGCTCGTCCAGGTGTGCCTCTGCCCAGGTGCGTGCCGCGTCGATCAGGTCGAGGAGACTCCGGCCGAGCGGCGTGAGTTCGTACTCGACGTGGCGGGCGGGTCCGGCGTGGACCGTTCGGACGATGAAGCCGTCACGTTCCAGCGCCCGGAGGGACTGTGTGAGCACCTTGGATGTGATGTTCCGTAGGGGGACCCGTAGTTCGGAGAACCGGCGGGGGCCGTCCTCAAGGCACTGAATGATCATCCCGGCCCATTTGTCCCCCACTCGGAACGGCACCAGGTCAGAGGGGCAGAGCGGGTCGAACATGTCCGGGTCCAGGGGCTTGGGCACAGCGCCAGCGTAGTGCGGTATCCAGGAGGTAACCACGAGTGTGGCTACCTTGCTCGGGCAGGTCGGCGAATAGATCTTCTTGAGGCGCGAGCGAGGTAGTCCATGGGCAAGGTCCTTGTTTTCGGTGCGGGCGGGCGAGTCGGACGGTCGGCTGTCGATGAGGCTCTCAGCCGGGGGCACCACGTCACCGCGGTCGTCCGGAACGCGTCCAGGTACCCGGACATGGAAGGTGCGGGAGTCCGCCTGGTGAGCGGTGATGTCACTGACGCAGACGCTGTCGCCGATCTCGCGGCCGGGCACGATGCCGCGATCATGGCCGCGTACGATGCCGGCGCGCAGCCGGACGTCTTCTTCACAGCCGCGACCCGCGCTCTCCTCGATGGGCTGGCGCGGGCGGGGGTGGGCCGGTTGGTCGCTGTCGGCCTGGCGGCAACACTGGAGACTGGCGCGGGGACGGCTCTGATGGACACTCCTGGCTTTCCGCAGGAGTACCGGCCCCTCTGCCTTGGTCATGCGGCCGGGACATCTGTGCTGCGTGCCGCGGTGACTCCGCTGGACTGGCTGATCATCAGTCCGGCTGGTGACTTCGATCATGCCGGTGCGGGCTCCGGCCGATACTCCACGGCAGACGTCGATATGGCCAGTCGCATTTCCCACGGCGACTTCGCGATGGCCCTGCTCGACGAGATCGACGTCCCTCGTCACCACCGCGCGCATGTCGGTGTCGAAGGGGCCTGATCCAGCCGATGCCCCAGAGTGACAGGACAGCTCCGCTCCTGAACAGGGTTACCACATAAGGGAGTTGGGAGTCCGGTTGACGTTTCCCCTGAGTGCCGGAGTGCCGGAGTGCCGGAGTGCCGGGGCGCCGGAGTGCCGGGCGCCGGGTCGTTCCGGCCGCGCGGGTCGCGCGGCCGGGGGTGGTCAGCGGCCCAGGTGGTGGCTCCACGCCTCGCGGCCCGGCTCCTCGGGCTCGTCCGGGTGGGGCGTCGGTGTCAGGAGGGCGCCCGTCCTCGCCCAGCCCCAGGAGGTGAACGCCCGCCGCGCCGGCAGGTTGCTCGCGTCCAGGGTCGCGGTCGCCAGCGGGCCGTCCGCGCGGGTCAGGAGCTGTTCCATGAGGCGGGTGGCGATGCGCTCGCGGCGACGCGTGGGGACGACGCACAGTTCGGCGACGCTGAACACCGGCCGGGAGTAGGTGAGTTCGTCGATCTCGGGCGGGATGCCCGCCTGGAACCCCGGATGCCACACCCGGGCCCGGTCGGCCTGGAAGCCGTACGCGAAGCCGACCAGTGTGGGCGTACTGGCGATGATCATGTCGAACCCCGGCTGGCCCACCTGGTCCGCGAAGAGGTCGAGGAACGCGCGCCGGCCGTGTCGGCCCGACGCGGCCGGCGCCCGGTCGGCCAACCCGCTCCCGGCCAACCCGCCGCCCCCGGCCCCGCTCCCCGTCAACCCGCCGCCGGCCAGTCCGCCGCCGGCCAGTCCGCCGCCGAGGCCACCCCCGGCCGGCCCGCCACCGGTCCGGCCGCCCAGTCCGCCGCCGGACGGCGTGGTGCCCGTCGAGCCCCCCAGCCCCGCACCGGGGCCCGTGACGGCCGGGTTCGCCCCGTCCGCCGTGCCCACGCCAGGTGGCTCGCGGTACGCCGTGACGTACAGGTCAGCGACGGCCTCCCGCTGCTGTTCCGCCTGCCACCTGGTCAATCGTCGTAGGAACACCTCGGCCACGCATGCCTCCCCGCCCTGCCCACCCGTGTTCCGCCCGTGGTCCCCCGCCGTGCCCTGTCCCGCCCCGTCGCCCCCCGTACGGTCCTGTCCGGGCCTTCTCGGCCCCGACCGGCGTACGTCCCCGGGGGGTGGGCGGGGCACGTCGCGAACGCGCCGTGCGCTGGCCCATATCGTGGCAGCGCGGCGGCGTTGGCGAAACACCCGGAGCGGGGCGAGCCGCGTCGCGCGCCCGGGGCGCGTTCGCGGCGCCAGCGCCTCCGCCCGGCCCCCGCCTCGGCTCCCCACCCGCCGCGCGCCGCCCGGCGCCCACTCCCGGGGCCCGGCCTTCGAGGCTCGCGGACCACCGGCCGTCGGCCGGCCCCCGCCGTCCGCAGGCCCCGTGCGCGCGCTGTGTACGTCGTGAAAAGGGGCGAACGTGACGTGGGTCCCCCGAGAAAGCGGAACTCTCGTGAGCGTGCGGTTACACGGTGTTACGCGAGGTGCGTGCGGTGATCGTCGATCACGCATACCCCGATCGACCGGGGAGTCGTTGGCGGTGCGATAGATATTTCAGACCGCTATTGTTGAATCTCGTAATGGATGCATTTTGTTGACGTCGCAAGTTGTGGCCGTGTAGGTTTAGTGGCCTATTGTGCGGTTACCACGGGGGCGGTCGCGCGATTTCCTTGCGTTGCGGTCGGCGTCGACGGTCCGTTCGGCGTGCGATGTCAACGGCCGTGCTATCGCGAATTGACTCTCAACTTACCCCCGGGTTCACCTCACGTCGAGAGATCGTGCTCGACACAATGAGGATTCATAGCTGTTCAACGGGGTGAGAATGTCGACTTCCAGGCCGATCGCTGCGGTTCCCGATCCGCCCGACCGGCCGCCGTTGCCGGATATGCCGCGAGCGCGGGCGCAGGAGGTCGACGACGTCGACGACGCGCTGCGCCAGGTGCGCGAGCTGATCGAGACGGTGGTGACCCGACACCAGGTCAGGACGCTGGACCAGTCGCTGCTGGTGACCACCGAGGACACCGACACCGCCGTGCGGGCGCTGGATCGGCTGGTCGCCAACGCCGAGCGCAGCGTCTCCGTGCTGGTGCCCGCCAACTCCACCGCCGTCAAGGTGTTGACGCGCGTCCTGGAGAACCTGGCGGGGCGCTGGGCCGGCTCGGTGCGGGTGCGGCTGATCTGTTCGCCGGAGGTCGCCATGGCGCACCGGCTCGCCGAGTTCGAGCACGCCGGCGGCGGCGCGCGGACGGTCCAGGTGCGGCTCGCGGGGGAGTCGCAGCGTGGGCTGGTCATCATCGACGACCGGGTCGCACTGGTGCGCTCGGACCCCGAGGCGGGTGACAACCAGGCGTCCCTGGTGCGCGCGCCGGTGGTGGTCAAGGCCCTCCAGGACATGTTTATGAGTAACTGGCAGCGCGCCATTCCGCTCACCGAGTACGAACAGATAAGCGCGTACTTGCGTGGCGGCTCCGGCGCGCAGATCCTGCGTTTTCTCTACGAGGGATACACGGACGAGGCGGCGGCCCGGGAATTGTCGATTTCCGTGCGCACCTACCGCCGTCGGGTCGCCGAAATCATGCGCGCGCTCGGTGCCACCTCCCGGTTTCAGGCCGGCGTGTACACGCTGAAGATGGGGCTCCTGTAGCACATCGACAATGGGTCGGTCGGAGGGCTGTCGCGCAGGACGTGGCAGCCCTCCGGGGCATTGTGCCCCACTGATGTGGTGCAGGGTGTACCGCGTTTTCGGAGCATCCTGTACCGCTTTTCCGGAGCACGCTGCGCCGCATTTGTGGAACGCGCTGTGCCGTAGATCGCTGGTCGAGACAACAACTTGCCACCACTGATATGCGGTCCTCGGAAACCGCCTTTACCCGCTGGCATCTTGTGGACTCCACGTTGTGCCCCGCCTGGTGGTCGACCTAGCGTGAGAGTCATCGCGGGAGAGACGTCGACCTGGCCTCTCCGGAAGGCCGGTCCACCCCGCTGAGGGCCCTGGTCAGGCCCATCGAGCCCGTACCGCCCACCACCCACCCGGCCGTCGTGTCGCGACGACGCGGCCCGCGGGGGGCGGGCGGGCGCGGCACGCCACGAGTCACCGTTCACGCCACTGTCCGAGCGGGGCGCGCCGCCGCGCTCCGCACGATCACACGACGCACATGACTACGGGGGAGTTTCATGCATCTGTCGTCGCCGGTCCATGACCGAATACCCGCCCCACGGCCCACACTCGGCGCCGTCGGCACCCACACCAAGGACACGTCCGGGCGCGCGCACGCCAAGGACACGGGCGGGCGTGGCGGCAAGCCGCGCATCTGGGGCCGCCCGCCGTACGGCTACCGCGCCGTCGCCGGCCCGGAGGGGACCGGGCTGCGACTGGTGCCCGACGAGCGCACCGCGCCCGTCGTACGCCGCATCTTCGACGAGTACCTGGACGACCGGGGCCTGCAGGTCATCGCCGAGGGGCTGACCGCCGACGAGGTGCCCAGCCCCGGTTCGCACGGCCCGCGCACCGGCGAGGGCGCCGCCTGGTCCAAGAGCGCGGTCCGCGCGATCCTGGTCAACCCCCGCTACGCCGGCCACCCGTCGGCGAACGGCCACGACCAGGGCGCCGCGCTGTGCACACCGGTGCTGTCGAGCGAGGTCTTCGACCGGGTGCGGGAGCGCTTCGAGGCCCGCCGCACCCGACCCGAGCGGGCCGCGCCGGCCACCGCCGCCCGCGCGTACGCGCTGCGCGGCATGGTCCGCTGCGCGCGCTGCAACCGGCTGATGCAGGGCACCTGGAACAACGCGGAGCCCTACTACCGCTGCCGCTTCCCGGCCGAGTACGCCACGGCCAACCAGATCGAGCACCCGCGCAACGTCTACCTGCGCGAGCAGAGCGTGCTCGGCCCGCTCACCTCCTGGCTGCGCTCGGCCGCCGCGCCCCAGTGGCGCCTGCCGGCCCCGCGCGCGACCGAGGGGCACGTACGCCTGGAGGCGTTCCGCGCGCTGGGCGTCCGCATGGTCTACGACGACGCCACGCGGCTGCTGCGGGTCAAGGCGGCGGCCGGCCCGGACGGCGCCGTGCTGCGCGGCGCGCTCGCGCTCTGAACTCGCCGTGCCCGGCGGCCCATGGGGGTGGGCCGCCGGGCACGGCGGACGCCTCGCGTAGCGTTCACCACGGGAGGTCGGCGCGAGACCGGTGCCGGCGACCCGGGACGCCTTCGGGGAGGAGGCGCGGGGGAGGAAGCACGTGGCGCGGCTCCGGGGGCCGTGGCGCGCGGGGGAGGAACACGGGGGTACGTCGCGTACGCGCGGGGGCGCGAAATGGGGAAAGCGCCCCGCCGTTGGACCGCGTTTCGCCGGAATGCCGGCGACACACTCGACACATTCGACACGCACATTCGACCCCGCACGCGCGCACGCGCGGGTGCGGAAAGCGAAAAGGGCGCCGATCGGCGACCCGATGTCCATGACCTGATCGTGCGGAAGCTGGCGAACTGAAAATGAGCGCGGTAGTCCTGTTGCCCGGCGCCGAGGTGGTCAGCCTCGACGCGGGCGCTATTCACGTCCGAATCACCGTCGACCCGGGTGCGCCCGTCTTCGCGGGGCACTATCCGCACTTCCCGTTGCTGCCCGGGGTGTTCACCCTGGACGCCGTCGACCACGCGGTGCGACTGCACGCCCAGCGCACGGACGGCGCGCGCACGGCGCTCGCCGAGGTGCGTTCCGTACGCTTCGCCGCGCCCGTCTACCCGGGCGACGTCCTGACGGTGGAGTGCGCGATCACGCTCGGCGAGGACGGCGAGCGCGACGTACGGGTGCGCTGCCGCACCGACCGGGACAAGGCGTCCACACTGCGCCTGCGCTACCGCGACGCGGCCTGACCCAGACCCGGCGGCCCGCGCCCGCGCGGCCCGACCACCTGACCGACGGCGCGCAGCGCCGCACCACCCAGAGCCGGCCACGCGCCGGGAGACGTACGACGGAGTGTGGTTCGTGTGACCGACACCGAGTTCGGGCCCATCGGCCCGCGCCGACTCAAAGACCTGATCCCGCACCGCTTCCCGATCCTGCTGGTGGACCGGGTCGACGAGGTGACCCCCGGCGAGCGGATCGTCACCCGCAAGGCCGTCTCGGTCAACGAGCCCTGGTACCGGGAGCTGCCCGACGACACGGCGGACGCCGGCTACGCCTACCCGGTGGCGCTGCTCATCGAGTCCTGGTGCCAGAGCGCCGCGCTGCTCGCCGCCTGGGACCAGGACCCGGACGCGAGTGACGGCCAGGTCGCGCTGTTCGGCGGGATGAGCGGCATCGAGATCGTGGGCCGGGCGCTGCCCGGTGACGTACTGCGCCACGAGGTGCGCATCAGTCGCGCCTTCGCCGGTACGTGGTTCTTCGAGGGCGGCACCAGCACCCTGGACGGGACCGAGGTGCTGCGGGTGGACTCCGTGATGACCGCGATGCGACCCAGTTCGGTACTGGCCCCGCCGCGCGAGGAGGGCGCCGAACCCGTCGCCGACGCCCCGGCCCAGCCCGTGAGCTGACGCCCCCTCGGCCCGTTTCGGCCCCCGCGTCACCACCCGGCACCACCGGCGGACGCTTCCCGCGCCGGCCCCGACGCCGCTCCCCGCGCCGGCCCCACCGGAAATCCGCGCCTCACCTCGCGGGCACCGGTCGGGGCCGGCGCCGGTGCGTGGTGGGCCGGGCGACCCGGGTGACAGCCCGCCGACACCCCCCGCGCGCCTTGGCCCCCGTGGCCCCGTAAGGCCCCTACGGCCCACCCGCCCCACCACGCCGCGTACCGGAGGCGACACCGTGCGCCGTCACCGGTCCGCACCGCCCACCCGGTATTCGGATACCGCTCGGAAAGATGTCACCGAACGGCAACAGATATCGCGGTCTCGTTATTCGCGGGTAACGGGTTATTAATTATCGAACGACCTTTGTGGTGTGGCACACAGTGGGCTCGAACTGGGCCGCCGAAAAAGCGCTGTTGGGCTATCTGTGAACACCCATCGATGGTGGCTCGGGCGGTCCCGCGCTGCCTAATATCGAAGTGTCGGAACGGGCCGGATGGCAGTTCCGAATTCCCCGGAGAAACCTGAGAAAGGTGCCCTTAAATGACGACTGCCACCAAGCAGGAGCAGCTCGACGAGATCCGCGAGATCGTCGCGGAGGTGCTGGAGCTTGAGCCCGAGGAGATCTCGGAGACCAGCCACTTCATCGAGGAGCACGAGGCCGACTCGCTGCGCGCGATCGAGATCCTCGCCCGCCTGGAGAAGAAGTACAAGGTGGAGATCCCGCAGTCGGAGCTCCCCAAGATGATCAACCTCACCGAGGTCTACAACGTGCTCGCCGAGCACGCTGGTTGGCAGGGCTGAGCCTCATGTCACTCCGACGGGTAGTCATCACCGGCCTGGGGCCCGTGTCGAGCATCGGGATCGGGGCGTCCGCCTACGGCGAGGGGCTGCGCGAGGGCGTCAACGGCGTCTCGCCGATCGCCTGCTTCGACCCCACCGGATTCCCCTACATCATGGCCGGCGAAGTCCACGCCTTCCGGCCAGAGGACATGGTCCGGCGGCTGTCTGTCGACGAGTGGGGCCGTACCAGCCTCTTCGCGGCGTCCGCGGCCCGCCTCGCGGTCGCGGACGCCGGGATCGACGAAGACGAACTGGCCGCCTCCCGCGCCGGATCGAGCATGGGCACCACCGGCGGCGAGTCGCAGGTGCTGGAGAAGCTCACCGAGGACTCGCTCACGGCCGGCATGGGCGGCCTGGACGCGGGCCTGGTCCGCCAGGTCTCCAGCGCCCGCCTCTCCCAGGCCGTCAACCGCGAACTGCGCCTGACCGGCGACGCCGTGACGCTGTCCACCGCCTGCTCGGCCAGCAACTACGCGCTGGGCTACGCGTACGACCTGATCCGCACCGGTGAGGCGGACTACATGATCGCCGGTGGCGCGGACTCGGTCGGCCGCTGGTCGCACGCCGGGTTCTACCGGCTGGGCGCGCTCACCGAGAAGGCGTGCTCGCCCTTCGACAAGGACCGCGCCGGCATCATCACCGGCGAGGGCGGCGCGGCGATGTTCCTGGAGTCGCTGGAGTCGGCCCAGGCGCGCGGCGCGCGCATCCATGCCGAGGTCCTCGGCTACGGGCTCAACTGCGACGCCAACCACATGGTCGCCCCGAACCGGGACAGCATCGCCGAGTGCATGCGCATCGCGCACGCCAACGCGGGTGTCAAGGCCGAAGAGGTGGACTACATCTGCGCCCACGGCACCGGAACGCCGGCCAACGACTTCGTCGAGGCCAGCGCCGTCGTGGACGTCTTCGGGGAGAACCCGCCGCCGATCAGCTCCACCAAGTCGATGCTCGGCCACACCATGGGCGCCGCCTCGGGCCTGGGGGCCATCGCGTCGGTGCTCGGCATCGCGGGCTCGTTCCTGCCGCCCACCATCAACTTCAACACCCCGGACCCGGACATGCCCAAGATCGACCCCGTGCCGAACAAGGCACGCGCCGCGGACGTGCGGATCGCCCAGGTCAACGGCTTCGCGTTCGGTGGGAACAACGCCATCGTGATGCTCGGGAGGCCCGCGTGAGCACCGTCACCGCACCCGCGTCGGCACCCGCCACGCCCGGCACCACCTCCACCGCGCTGGCCATCACCGGCTTCGGTGTCCTCTCCGGCGCCGGCATCGGCCCCGAGGCGCTGGCCGCCGCGCTCGCCGCGCCCACCGGCCCGGTGGACGTCGGCGAGATGTTCGAGGAGGAGCTGCCGCGCCCCGAGGCCCACGCGCTCGTGGACTTCAAGGTCCGCGACCACCTCGGCCGCAAGGGCACCTCGTTCTTCGACCGCTCCACCTCGCTGGGCATGGTCGCCTGCAAGGAGGCGCTGGCCGACAGCGACCTGGAGGTCGACGACGACAACCGGGCCCGTATCGGCATCACGCTGGGCACCACCGCCGGCAGCGCCAAGTCGACCAGCGACTACAGCAAGGACACGTTCGTCCAGGACCGGCCCTACCTGGTCAACCCGCTGCTGTTCCCGAACGCGGTGATGAACTGCGCGGCCGGCCAGTCGGGCATCAAGTTCGGCCTCCAGGGCCCCAACGCCACCATCGCCGGCGGCCCGATGGCCATGCTGAACGTGCTGCGCTACACCCGCAACCTCATCAACTGCGGTTACGCGGACGCCCTGTTGGCCGGCGCGGTCGAGGAGTTCAGCCCACAGGAGTCGTGGGCCGTGCACTACGCGCAGTCCGTCTACGGCGGTGACACGGCACCCGGTGAGGGCGCGGCCGTCTTCGTCGTCGAGAACGCGGAGGCGGTGCGCGCCGCCGGCCGCACCCCCGACGCCGAGGTCCTCTCCGTCGAGGTCGGCGTCTTCGACCCGCCGGGCCCCGACGGCGAGTTCAGCCGTGGGCTCGGACTGTGCATCAGCCGCGCCCTGGAGCGGGCCGGCGTCACCGCGGCCGACATCACGACGGTGGCCACCGCCGCCAACGGGATGACGGTCCTGGACGAGGCCGAGGAGCGCGCCATCGGCGCGATCGTCGGCGAGGACGTCGCGCGGCTGCGGGTCAAGGAGGCCACCGGCGAGGCGTTCAGCGCCTCCGGCGCCTTCCAGCTCGCCGCGCTGCTCGCCCGACACCGGGCCGAGCCCGCGCGCGACGGCGAACTCTCGCTGATCACCACGCGCTCGGCGGAGGGCGCGGCCGGTGCGGCCGTCGTCAGGGGGTGGGCTCGTGTCGGTGGCGATCACGGGTAGCTCCATGGTGAGCTGCCACGGCGATCTCGACGCCACGTTCGACGCGCTGGTCGCCGGGCGCGGCGGGGCCTCCCCGCTGCGCCTGGGCGACCCCGCCAAGCTGAACGTCACCCACGGGTACGGCATCGACGACGCCACCGAACGCGCCTACCGCGCGGCCGTGGCCACCGCCACCGCCGGCACCCCGACCGACACCAGCGCCGGGACCGCCTTCGGCGTCGGCGAGGACGTGCGGCTGGCCGGCCGCTGGCTCGCCCAGGCCGTCGCCGGCGCGCTGGCCGAGGCCGGCGTGGACCCGGGTACCAGCCGGGTCGCCGTCATCGTCGGCACCGGGCTGCGCGAGCTGCGCGCCGTCGAGGAGTGGCACGGCGACAGCGCCGCGCTGCGCCTGGCCCAGCTCCACTTCGACGAGGCCGTGCGGTCGGTGGCGCCGGGCGTCACCGAGGTACACACGCTCGCCAACGCGTGCGCCGCCTCCGGCTACGCCCTGGCGCTCGCCGCCGACCTGCTCGAACTCGACGAGGCCGACGCCGTCGTGGCCGCCGGCTGCGACACCCTCACCGAGTCGATGCTCACCATGATCGGCCGGGTGGGCACGGTGACCGCCGAGACGGTGCGCCCCTTCGACACCGACCGGGACGGGGTGCTGCTCGGCGAGGGCGCCGTGGCCGTCGTCCTCGAACTCCCCTCCGACAAGCCGGCGTTCGGCCTCGTACGCGGGGTCGGCATCGGCTGCGACGCCCACCACGAGACGGCGCCCGACCCGGGCGGCGTGCTGGCCACCATGCGCGAGGCGCACCAGCGCGCCGGGATCACGCCCGCCGAGGTGGACCTGGTCGTGGCGCACGGCACCTCGACCGCGCTCAACGACCCGACCGAGGCCAGCGCGCTCGTCGAACTCTTCGGCGACGTGGCGCCGGCCGACGCGCCGGCCGTCACCGCCATCAAGGGCGCCATCGGCCACACCTCCGGCGGCGCGGCCCTGATGAGCCTGCTCGTCGCCTGCCGCGCCATGCGCGAGGGCACCGTACCGCCCGTCACCGGGCTGCGCGCCGCGATCCCCGAGGCCGAGAAGCTGGCGCTGGTCGTCGACCGGCCGCTGGCCGCCCGGCCGCGCCTGGCGCAGGTCAACGCGTTCGGGTTCGGCGGCGTCAACGCCGTCACCATCGTGGAGGCCGTCGATGCCTGAGACCCGCACCGCGACCCGCCCGCAGGCGCCGGCCACCCGGCGGGCCGACCAGCCGCTGGCCGTCGCCGGCTGGGCCGTACACGTGCCGGGCCTGTCCCTGGCCGAGCTGCCCGGCTCGCCCGAGACGGCGGCCTGCGCGCCCGAGGACGCCAAGGACGTCCTGGGCCGCAAGGGCCTGCTCGGCAAGGAGCCCGCCACCCGGCTGGCGCTGTGCGCCGTGCACCGCGCGCTGGGCCTGCCCTCGGGCAAGCTGGCCGAGCCGCTGCCGTACGCGCCGGGCACCGCCGTCGTCGTCGCCTCCAACCTCGGCAACGTCGAGACCGTCTGCACGGTCCTGGACGACATGCGCGAGCGCGGCGGCGGCGCCGTCAGCGTGCTGGACGCGCCCAACGCGTCCAGCAACGTCATCGCGTCCTCCATCGCCATCCGCTACGGCTTCACCGGCCCCAACCTGGCCGTGTGCTCCGGCGCGAGCGCCGGCCTGGACGCCGTGCGGCTGGCCCGGCTGCTGCTGCTCGCCGGCCGCGCCGAACGCGCCGTCGTCGTCGGTGTCGAGCCCGCCGACCCGGTGGCCCGCGCGCTGGCCGCGCTGCGCCCCGGCGCGCCCGGTGAACTGGTCGCCGGCGCCGGCTGCGTGCTGCTCGGCCGGCCCGGCGCCTGGCCCACCGACACCGGCCTGACCCTCGGCCCCGTCCACCACGAGTCCACCGAGCCGGACGCCCTGTGGCAGCCGTCGGTGGGCGAGCTCTACGGCGCGCGGGGCGTGGTGCACCTGGCCGCGGCGGCCGCCACGCTGGCCGACGACGGCCACACCGGCCCGTCCGCCCTGACCGTGGGCTGCGGCGACGCGGACGACGCGTGGCGCAGCGTGGACCTCTCCCGGGCCGGCGCGGCCCAGCGGGAGACGGGGGCGGCGGCATGACCGCGCGGGACGGCTGGACACAGGTCGCGTCCCAGGGACCCGTGCAGGTGTGGCGGGGCCCCGGGTCGGGACCACCGGTCGTCGCCGCGCACGGCATGGAGGACGGCTGGAAGAACTGGCGCGGCGTGCTCGACGCGCTGCCCGGCCACACCCCGTACTCGCTGCACCTGCCCTGGTCCGGCGGTACCGACTACGCGTGGACCGCCGACGGCAGCCCCCGGGACTGGCTGCGGCGCGCCCTGGCCCTGGTGCCCGAGCGCCCCCGGGTCCTGCTCGGGCACTCCTTCGGCGCCAACGCCGTCCTGGCCCACCTCGCCGAGGGGGGCCAGGAGCCGGACCTGGAGGCGGTGGTGCTGGTCGCGCCGTTCTACCGGCCCGCCGGCTTTCCCCTGAACGACCAGTTGCGGCTGCGTTCGGTGGCCGCGCTGCGCCGCGTGCTGGTGGAGGGGCTGCGCGTCTCGCTGGGCCCGCGCGGCGCCCGGATGGACCGCGAGGTGCTGGCCCTGATGGAGGCCAAGCTGCTGGACCGGGCCGTGGCCGGCGCGTTCCCCGTCTTCTACGAGGCGTTCCGCGACTCCGGCGACCTCGACCTGTCCCGCGTCACGGTGCCGACGTTGATCTACGTCGGGCCGGGCGACGAGGGCCTGACGCCGATGCGCGCGCGGGCCCTGGCCGACGCCGTGCCCGCCGCCACGCTGCGCAGCCGACCCGGCTACGGCCACTTCTGCCACATCGACCGGGCGGCGGAGATGAGCGCGGAGGTCGCCGACTTCCTCCGCGACCCCCGGTCCGCCGCCGACTCACCCGAAGGAGGAACAACCGTGACTGAACTGCTCGACGGGCAGCCGACCAGCTATGTCGGCCAGCCCCGCTACGAGGGTGCCAACATCCGCACCTGGATCGGGTTCAAGCACTTCATGTACCTGGTCGAGGAAGGGGTGTTGCAGTACTTCCGCGACCGTGGCGTCGGCGCCCGCGACATCTACCACCGCTACGGCCTGGGCCTGGAGGTCGTCGACTCCTCCGTGCAGCTGCCGGTGGCCCTGGAGGCCGAGGAGCGGGTGTACGCCACCGTCGTCTCCGGCAAGCCGAAGCCGGGTCAGGGCGCGCCGTTCAACGTGAGTCTGACCGTGGAGCGCGCGGGCGAGACCGTGACCGTCCTCAAGGGCAAGGTCCAGGTCGCGCTGGTCGCCGTCAAGGACGGCTCGGGCTCCGAGCCGGTGCCCGCCATCCTGGAGCCCTACGTCGTCCCCGACGTCTCCGCGCTGGCCAACTCGGCCAGGGCCACCCTGGAGGTCCCCGCCGGCGCCACCGTCGCCGACGTGCTGGCCCCCGAGGGCTCGGGCGCCTACCTGTGGGACTGGCGCGCGCCGTACTACTACTGCCACTTCTCCGACCGCCTCCAGCACTCCGCGTACATCCGGACCATGGAGGAGGTCGTGGACCGCTTCCTGGCCGACCGCGGCCTGGCCGTCGGCACGCTGCTGGACGAGCGCGGCTGGATTCCGGTGGTCTCCCGGGCCCGCGTGCAGCTCCTCTCGGACATCTACATGGAGGAGACGGTGCACACCGTCTTCAAGGTCGAGGACATCCTCAAGGACACCATGTACACCGCGCGCATGGACTGCTACGTGCGCCGGGGCGACACCCTGGAGCGCGCCGCGACCGGCACGATCATGCACGGGTACGCCATCAGCCGGGGCGAGCAGGCCGGCACGGTCGCCGTGCTGGACGAGGCCACCCAGGCGACGCTGCTCGGGGGTGCCGCGTGAGGAAGCCGCCCCGCCTGTACTTCTCGCTGCGCTCGCCCTTCAGCTGGATGGCCGTGCGTCAGCTCGAAGAGCGCGTCCCCGGCGCCCAGGACCTCATCGAGTACATCCCGTTCTTCGAGCCCGACGCCACCAGCAGCAAGGCGCTGGAGGAGCAGGGCGGCGAGTTCCACTACGTGGCCATGAGCAAGGCCAAGCACCTGTACATCCTCAACGACACCAAGCGCCTGTCGCAGAAGTACGGCTACCCGATGAAGTGGCCGATCGACAAGGGCGACGAGTGGTGGGAGCTGCCCCACCTGGCCTGGATCAAGGCCAAGGAACTGGGCGTGCACGGCGCGTACTACACGGCCGTGATGGCCGCCCGCTGGGAGCGCGGCGAGGACATCTGCGACCGCGACACGCTGCGCCGGGTGTGCGTGGACGCCGGGCTGGACGCCGAGGCCCTGGTGAACGCGCCCGAGGAGGCGCACATCCGGGAGGCGGGTGTGCAGGCCCTGATGCGCGTGTACGAGGACGACGTCTTCGGCGTCCCCTACTTCAAGGTCGGCCGGCACCGCTTCTGGGGCCTGGACCGGCTGGACGACTTCGTGACCACGCTGGAAGAGGCGTTGGCCACCGCCGCGAGCAAGGCCGCGTGAAGGAGAGCTGAACGATGACCGCAGTAGCCACCGAGACGCAGAGCGACACCTACCCGCTGGTGGACGCCGAGTGGGGCCCGGACCCGCTGGCCGACATCCCCGCTGACCTGATCCAGCGGCACGGCTCCATGGACCACGACACCGCGGGCGGCTGCGGCTGACGCCGCGGCGCCCCCACCGCACGGACGAGAGGACGAGAACAGTGACCGAGACCGACACCCAGCGCCCCATGGCGATCGTCACCGGCGGCTCGCGCGGCATCGGCCGCGCCTGCGCCGTGCAGTTGGCGACCGACGGCTACGACGTCGCGTTCTGCTACCGCGGCGGCAACGACGCGGCGGCCGAGACCGAGAAGCTCATCCGCGAGCAGGGCGCGCAGGTCTACCACGCGCCCTGCGACGTGGCCGACTACGACGCGGTGCAGGCGTTCGTCAAGGACGCCAAGGCGGCGCTCGGCCCGGTCACCGTTCTCGTCAACTCGGCCGGCATCGTCAAGGACAACCCGATGGTCCTGATGCCGCACGAGGACTGGCAGGCCGTCATCGACACCAACCTCAACGGCACGTTCCACTTCTGCCGCTCGGTCGTCTTCGACTTCATGAAGCGCAAGGAGGGCGTGATCGTCAACATGTCCTCCATCTCCGGCGTTTACGGCCACGCCACCCAGTCCAACTACTCCGCCTCCAAGGCCGGCATCCAGGGCATGAGCGCCTCGCTGGCCAAGGAGGTCGCCGGCTACGGCATCCGGGTCAACGTGGTCGCGCCCGGCTTCATCGAGACCGACATGACCGAGGCGCTGCCGGAGAAGATCCGTGCCCAGGCCCTCAAGTCCATCCCGATGAAGCGCTACGGCGGCGCCGACGAGGTCGCCTACCTGGTGTCCTTCCTGGTCTCCGACCGCGCGAAGTACATCACCGGCGAGGTCATCGAGGTCGACGGCGGGGTCTCGCTGTGACCACCGCCCAGCCGGCCGTGGCCGGGCAGGCCCAGGGCGGCGCGTCCGCCGCCCTGGCCGGGCCGGTGTTCACACCGGTCACCGGCAAGCTGCGGGCCGCGCCCGTCGACCCGGTGGACGAGGTCGCCCTGGTCTCCGCCACCGAGGTCGTGGTCCGTAAGACCGTCCGCGCCGACGACCCCTACCTTGAGGGCCACTACCCGGAGTTCACCGTCTACCCGGGCGCCTTCGTCATCGAGTCCGTCTTCGACGCGGTGCTGCTCCTGGTGCGCGCCCAGCGCGGAGCGGAGACCTTCGTCGAGCCGGCCGAGATCACCTCGGTGCGGTTCACCACCGCCCTGCGCCCCGGCGACACCCTCCAGGTGCGCTGCGAGTGCCAGGCGGTCGACGGCGACATCGTGCGCGTCGTCGCGCACTGCGCCAACGGGGAGGCCAAGGCGGCGCTCGTCAAGATGGCGTTCCGCGTGCTTCCCACCGAGGAACCGACCGGCTCGGGCACCGCCTGACCGGCCTTCGCCGGCCCACCGGCCGCCAGGCCACAACGTACGGGGACTTCATGATCGACTACGCCGAGCTGCGCGACCTGATTCCGCACGCCCACCCGATCCTGCTCGTGGACAAGGTGCTCGACATCGCACCGCCGGACCGGATCACCACCGCGAAGACCGTGACCGGCAGCGAACCGTGCTACGCGGGCATCGCCCCCGGCGCACCCACCCGCGCCTTCGCCTACCCGCCCGCGCTCCTCATGGAGTCCTGGGGCCAGGGCGGCGCGCTGCTGTGGATGCGGCACGTGCGGTCCCAGGAGCGCGAGCGCAACGGCGGCCTGATCCTGGCCGCCGCCCGTGGCATGGAGTTCCACCGCCCCGTCTTCCCCGGCGACACGCTGCGCCACGAGGTGCGCATCGACCAGTTCGTCGGCGACAACGTGATCATGAGCGGTGAGAGCCACGTCGAGGGCGAGCTGGTCGCCTCGGTGGCCTACGCCATCGCCGTCATGCGCCCCTCCGACGAACTGACCTGGGCTTCCTGATGGCCACCGACGTCGTCATCACCGGCCTCGGGGTCGTCTCCCCGCTCGGCAACCACCCCCGGGAGTACTGGGACCGGCTGCTGCGCGGCGAGGTGCCGGTCCGTCCGCTCGCGGCGCCCGGCACCGCCGTCGACGGCACCCACACCTACCCGGTCACCGACACCCCGCCCGCCGCGCCGCACCCCGGCGGCGCGCCCGGCCGGGCCTCGACCTTCGCGCTGGCCGCCGCCGCCGACGCGCTGCGCGACGCCGGCCTGGACGGGGCCGGCCCCGAGGTGCTCGACGGCGTCGGCGTGTGCGTGGGCACCGGCAACGGCGACAGCGACCTGCGCGAGGCCGAGCGCGAGGGCCGGCGCGAACTCACCGGCCTCCAGTGGTACCCGTACGACACCGCGAGCCTGCTCGCCGAGCGCCTGGCGCTGCACGGCCCCGGGCTGACCGTCTCCACCGCGTGCGCCGCCGGCGCCTACGTGGTGGCCATGGGCGCCGAGATGATCCGCTCCGGCGAGGCCGAGGTGGTCCTGGTCGGCGGCACCGAGGCCGTCTCCCGACCGGCGGTCGGCGCGTTCCTGCGCCTGGGCGCCGCCGAACCCGGCCCCTGCCGCCCCTTCGACGCGGACCGCGCCGGCACCGTCTACGGGGAGGGCGCCGCCTTCCTCGTCCTGGAGTCGGCCACCCGCGCCCGCGCCCGGGGCGCCGAACCCTACGCCCGGGTCCTCGACTCCGGGTGGAGCTGCGACGCCTTCCACGAGACGGCGCCCGACCCGGAGGGCACCCAGGCGCTGCGCGCCGTGCGCGAGGCGCTGCACCGCTCCGGGCTGGACCGCCAGGAGGTCGGCGCGGTGCTGTGCCACGGCACCGGAACGCCGGCCAACGACGCGATCGAGAGCCGCACCACGGCCACCCTGCTCGGCCCGCGCACGCCCGAGGTCCCGGTGACGGCCATCAAGGCGTCCCTGGGCCACAGCGGCGGCGCGGCCGGCGCGTTCGCCTGCCTGACCGCGGCCCTGGTGCTACGGGACGGCCTCGTCCCGCCGGTGGGCACGCTGCGCCGGCTCGACCCCGCCTGCGACCTGCGCGTGGTCCGCGACGCACCGCGGGCCAGCGCCGGCAGCGCGGTCCTGGTCAACGCGTACGCCTTTGGCGGCAACAACATCTCCGTGGCCCTCGCGGCCCCGGGCCCCGCCGCGACGGACCCCGCCGCGGCCACCACCGACACCCACGGGCGAGCCGGCGGCGCGCGCCCCGTGCCCCCACGGGAGGGAGCGGCGTGAACGTGACCAGCACCGCACCGGTCGCCGTCACCGGCGTCGGCGCCATCAGCCGCCCCGCCATCGGGGCCCGGGAGTTGGCCGGGGCCGCCGACCTGTGGCGCGCCCACCCGGCCGGGTACGAACGGCCCCTGGACGTCGCCGAGCTGGACAACTTCTCACCCGCCGACTTCCTCGGCCGGCGCGGCTGGCGGTTCCTGCCGGAGGCCACCCGCGCGGCGCTCGCCGCCGCCCACCTGGCCTTCGCCGACGCCGCCGCGCCGGCCCCCGCCGACGGCGACCCGGACACCCGACCGGGCGCCACACCCGGTGCCGTCCCGAACGCCGCGCCGGGCGCAGAGCGCGTGCCCGAGCGCGTCGGCGTGGCGCTGGGCACCAACTTCGCCGTCGACGCCGTCGTGGACCGCATCGACCGGGCGCTGCTCGACGAGGGCATCGCCGGCATCAGCCCCGTCGAGTGCCCCAACTTCTCCGTCAACGTCCCCGCCGGCCGCCTCGGCATCGCGCACGGCCTGCGCGCCTTCAACATCACGCTGGTCAACCTGCTGACCGCCGGGCTTGAGTCGGTGCTGGTCGGCGCCCACGCGATGGCCGCGGACCGGGCCGACGCCGTACTGGTCGGCGCCGTCGAGGGCCGGCCGCCGGCCGGGGCGCGCACCGTCACCGGGTCCCACGTGGACGCGGCCGGCGCCTGCCTGCTCCACCTGGAGCGCCCCGAGCACGCGGCCCGGCGCGGGGCCACCGTCCACGGACTGCTCGCCGGCGGCACGCGGCGTACCGTGCCCGCCGACCCCGCCGCCGCCCGGCGGGTGGTGACCGCCGCGCTGGACGCGCTGAGCGCCCCGCCCGGCCGGTCGCGCCTGCACCTGACCCTGCCCGCCACCGGCGGCGAGCACGTCGCGCGAGCGGCCCGGGACTGGGCGGCGGGACGCGACGCGGCCACGGACGTGACCGTCTCCACCGGCGCCCCGCAGGCCAGCGCGACCCCCGTGCTCGGCCTGGCCCAACACCTGGTGCGCGGCGTACGCGAACCCGCCGTGGTCGGCGCGCTCGGCCCGCGCGGCAACCTCACCCTGCTGCGGATCGACCCGCCCCGGAGCCTGGCATGAGCGGCGAGTCCGGACCCGCCCCGGTCAAGGCGTCGCTGTTGTACGGCGAGGAGTTGGCCGTCCACCGCTTCGCCGAGCTGCCGGCCGCCGCGCTCGTGCACGGCCTGGAGGACGACTGGAGCAGCTACACCAAGCTCAGCCAGCTCCTGTCCGGCCGCTTCCGCAGCTTCCCGCTCGACATGCCCTGGCGTGCGGGCGGCACCTACCGGTGGCGGGCCCGCGCCACCAGCGGCCAGTGGATCGAGGGCGGCCTGCAGATGATGCCCGAGCCGGTCTCGGTGCTCGTCGCGCACTCCATGGGCGCCAACTCCGTGCTCCAGTGGCTGGCCTCGGGCGCCAACCCGAAGCTGGACGCGCTGGTGCTGCTGTCCCCCTTCTACTGGTCGCCCACCCAACCCGTGGACTGGGCGATCTTCGACGGCTTCCGGCAGCAGTTCGCCGCCGTGATGACCGCCGGGCTCCAGACCCGGCTCGGGCCCCGGGCCCACACGATGGACCCCGACATCTTCAACACCATGGTGCGCAAGATGTTGGAGAAGATGGGCCCCCAGGCGTTCCTGGCCCTCTTCGACCAGTACAGCGCGGCGTCCTCGCTCGCGCTGTCCCACGTATCGGTTCCCACGCTGGTGATCGGCAGCCCCAACGACCCGGGGCTGCTGGGCGATCGTGCCGATGCGCTCCGGGCGGACATGCCCAGCGCCGAGCTGTACATGGACCCCCGCTTCAGCCACTTCTGCCACGTCGAGCAGGCACAGGAAGTGGCCGATCTGATCATCGCGTTCGTGGACCGCCAGCGGGCGGGCTGACACCGAGACGAAGGGCACCAGGACACCTCATGTCGGGAAACACCTTGCACCTACGGGCGTTGCCACCGCGCAACAAGCCCGGCCTCACCCTGCTGGCCGCGCTCCTCGGCCTGTTCATCGCGCTGCTCGACGTCACCGTCGTCACCGTGGCCATGCCCACCATCGGCGACGACCTGGACGCCACCTTCGACGACCTGGAGTGGGTGGCCAACGCGTACATGCTCGCGCTGGCCGTCCTCATCGTCACCGCCGGCCGCCTGGGCGACCTGTACGGACAGCGGGTCATCTACGTCATCGGCGTGGTGGTCTTCCTGGCCGGCTCGGTGCTGTGCGCCGCCGCCGGGCAGATCACCCTGCTGGGCGCCGAACACATCACCACCCTGCACGTGGGACGCGTGGTGCAGGGCGTGGGCGGCGCCGTCGTCATGCCGCTGACCCTGGCCATCGTCTACTCCTCCTTCGAGGGCAAGGCGCGCGCCAAGGGCATCATGATGTGGGGTGCCGTCGGTGGTCTGGCCACCGCGCTCGGCCCGCTGATCGGCGGTCTGCTGGTCGACCACGCCGGCTGGGAGTGGATCTTCCTGATCAACGTGCCCATCGGTGCCGTCGTCATCTTCGCCGCCCTGACCGGCATGGGCGCCGACCAGCGCCGCGCCACCAGCGGCAACTCCATCGACCTGCCCGGCCTGGTCACCCTCAGCGCCTCGCTGCTGTGCGTCAACCTGGCCCTGATCAACGGCAACTCCTGGGGCTGGACCTCCCCCCGGGTGCTGGCCCTGCTGGGTGGCGGACTCGTGCTGCTGGTCGGCTTCCTGGGCGTGGAGTCCCGCTCGCGGGCCCCGATCATGGACCTGAGCTGGTTCCGCCGGCCCTCCTTCGGCGGCAGCATCGCCGTCTCGCTGCTGCTCGGCGCCGGCATGTTCTCGCTGATCTTCTACCTGTCGATCTACCTCCAGACCGGTCTGGGCCTCAGCGCCCAGGAGACCGGCATCCGGCTGCTGCCCATGACGCTGATGCTGATGATCGGCGCCCCCGTCGGCGGCCGGATCGTCGCCAAGGCCGGCGTACGCAAGGCGCTGGTCTTCGCGATGACGCTGATGGCCGTCGGCATCGCGCTGTACACGCTGGCCGACCCCAAGGGCGACGCGGGCTCCTGGACCCTGCTGCTGCCCGGCATGCTGCTGACCGGCCTGGCCATGGGCGTCGCCATGCCCGTCGCCTCCGAACTCACCATCTCCGCCGCCCCGCAGGACCAGGTCGGCGTCGCCGCCAGCGCCGGCACGATGATCCGCCAGGTCGGCAACGCGGTCGGCATCGCCATCATGGGCGCGCTCATGAGCAACCGCACCGACGCGGCCACCGACGAGATGGCCGACCTCCAGCGCACCGGCCGGGCCACCGCCGAGGCCGCCGCGGCCCTCAAGCAGAAGGCCGTCACCGAGGGCATGGAGAACGGCGCCTGGTACGCCGCCGCCATCACCCTGGTCGGCGCCGTCGTGGTGGTCCTGTTCGTTCGCGACGCCAAGCCCGCCGCCGCGCCCCCCACCCCGCCCCGGCACCGCCCCGACGACACGATGCGCCTCAGCAAGCTGCCGAGCGCGTGAGGGAGAACGCCATGACGCACCCCGACACCCGGCCCGCGCCGGCCGCCGCGACCGGCGAGGCGACCGACGCCGCCGACGCTCCCGGCGCGACCGCCGCCGACGCGGGCGACGAGCGCGGCAGGACCGCGTTCCTCTTCCCCGGGCAGGGCTCGCAGAAGGTCGGCATGGGCCTGGACCTCCTCGCCGCGCGCCCCGACCTGGCGGACACCTACTACCGCGAGGCCGACGACATCCTCGGCTTCCCGCTGTCCAGACTGTGCTGGGAGGGGCCCGAGGAGACGCTGCGGGACACGGCCGTCACCCAGCCCGCCGTCTTCCTCACCAGCCTGGTCACCCTCGACGTGCTCGGCGACCGGGGCGTACACCCCGACGTCGTCGCCGGGCACAGCCTGGGCGAGTACACCGCCCTGGTCGCCGCCGGCGTCCTGGACTGGCGCGACGCGCTGCGCCTGGTGCGCCGGCGCGGCCAGTTGATGGCCGGCGTCAACGAGCGGGTGCCCGGCGCCATGGCCGCCGTGCTCGGCCTGGACCTGGCCACCGTCGAGGAGATCTGCGCCACCGTGGCCGCCGAGACCGGCCAGGTCGCCGAGGTCGCCAACGACAACGAGCCCGGCCAGTCCGTGGTCTCCGGCGAGGCCGGCGCCATCGAGAAGGTCCGCGAGGCCGCCCAGCGCGCCGGCGCCGTCAAGGCCATCGCCCTGCCCGTCGGCGCGCCCTTCCACTGCGCGCTGATGCGCGACATCGAGGAGGAGTTCGCCGCCGCACTCGACCGGGTCACCTTCCGCGAGCCGCGCACCCCGGTGGTCTCCGGCGTCACCGCCGACTACGCCACCAGCGCCCGCGACATCACCGACACGCTGCGCCGCCAACTCGCCGGCCGGGTGCGGTGGACCGGCTCGGTACGCCTGATGGCCGCCTCCGGCGTCACCCGGTTCGTCGAGGTCGGCCCCGGCAAGGTACTCAGCGGCCTCAGCCGGCGCATCGTGCCCGAGCTGACGTCGTACACCACCCACGACGAGCGCCGCATGGCCAAGACCCTCGACGCCCTCGCACCCACCGCCGCCGTAGCGGCCTGACCACCAGCAAGCCCAGGGGGACGCGCATGAGCATCACCGACGATCGGCGGATCACCACCGACGACCTGCCCGAGGACCCGAGCACCGGCGGCCTGTCCGAACAGCTCCTGAAACTGAGGGAGTTGAAGGAAGGCATCCACGCGGGCGACCCGGCCGCCACCGAGCGCCAGCACGCCAAGAACAAGCTCACCGCCCGCGAGCGCATCGACCTGCTTCTCGACGAGGGCTCCTTCCACGAGATCGAGACGCTGCGCCGCCACCGCGCCACCGGCTTCGGCCTGGAGAAGAAGAAGCCGCACACCGACGGCGTCATCACCGGCTGGGGCACCGTCCACGGCCGCACGGTCTTCGTCTACGCCCACGACTTCCGCGTCTTCGGCGGGGCCCTCGGCGAGGCCCACGCGCAGAAGATCCACAAGCTGATGGACCTGGCCGAGTCCGCCGGCGCCCCGCTGGTCTCGCTCAACGACGGCGCCGGCGCCCGCATCCAGGAGGGCGTCACCGCGCTGGCCGGCTACGGCGGCATCTTCCAGCGCAACACCCGCTGCTCCGGCGTCATCCCGCAGATCTCCGTGATGCTCGGCCCGTGCGCCGGCGGCGCCGCGTACTCGCCGGCCCTGACCGACTTCGTGTTCATGGTCCGCGAGTCCTCGCAGATGTTCATCACCGGCCCCGACGTGGTGCGCGCCGTCACCGGCGAGGAGATCAGCCAGAACGGCCTGGGCGGCGCCGACGTGCACGCCTCCGTCTCCGGGGTGGCCGCCTTCGCCTACGACGACGAGGAGAGCTGCCTGGAGGAGGTCCGCTACCTGCTCTCCCTGCTGCCCCAGAACAACCGCGAGACCGCGCCCGTCGAGGAGACCGAGGACCCGGCCGACCGCAGCGTGGACGCGCTGCTGGACCTGGTGCCCGGCGACCCCAACCGCTCGTACGACATGCGCGCGGTCATCGAGGAGATCGTCGACGACCACGACTTCTTCGAGGTCCAGGCCACCTGGGCGACCAACATCATCTGCGCCCTGGCCCGCCTGGACGGCCATGTGGTGGGCATCGTCGCCAACCAGCCCGCCTCGCTGGCCGGCGTCCTGGACATCCACGCCAGCGAGAAGGCCGCCCGCTTCGTGCAGACCTGCGACGCGTTCAACATCCCGCTGGTCAGCCTCGTGGACGTACCCGGCTTCCTGCCCGGCGTCGACCAGGAACACGGCGGCATCATCCGCCACGGCGCCAAGCTGCTGTACGCGTACTGCAACGCCACCGTGCCCCGCGTCCAGGTCATCCTGCGCAAGGCGTACGGCGGCGCCTACATCGTCATGGACTCCCGCTCGATCGGCGTGGACGTCTCGCTGGCCTGGCCCAGCAACGAGATCGCCGTGATGGGCGCCGAGGGCGCGGCCAACGTCATCTTCCGCCGCGAGATCGCCGCCGCCGACGACCCGGACGCGGTGCGCCAGCAGAAGATCAAGGAGTACCAGAGCGAGCTGATGCACCCCTACTACGCCGCCGAACGCGGCCTGGTGGACGACGTCATCGACCCGCGCGAGACCCGCTCCGCGCTGATCAGCTCGCTGGCCATGCTCCGCACGAAGCACGCGGCCCTGCCCGCGCGCAAGCACGGAAACCCCCCGGTGTGATGGGCGCGCCACGGCCTGGCGGCGCGCCGAGCGCCGTCCACGAGCGGTCCACGGCCCCCGCCGCCGGCCCGACGGGCGCCCCCGACGCGTCGCTGCGGGTGGTGCGCGGCGCGCCCGGCGCGGCGGAGGTCGCCGCGCTGGCCGCGGTGTTCGCCGCCCTGGCGCAGAGCGCGCGGCACCGTCCCGGGCGCGGCCCCGGCCGCCCCCGGGTGAGCTGGGACCACCCCGGCCCCGGCCGGCCCGGCGCCCTGGGGTACCGGGCGCCCGGGGCGTGGACCTCATGAGCGGCGTCTTACCCGAGGCATCGCGAGCACGGCCGTACGTGGCGGGCAACCGGCCCGCCCCGCACGGCACGCCGGGCGACGCCCGGCCGTTGACGAAGGTGACGACGCTGGCCGCGACGTCAGCGCGGTCGACGCACCCGGCCCGGGTGACGCGACCGGTGGGGAAAGGGAATCGGAGACCCATGCGCAAGGTGCTCATCGCCAACCGTGGCGAAATCGCTGTCCGTGTTGCCCGTGCTTGTCGGGATGCCGGGATCGGGAGTGTGGCGGTGTACGCG